>CADCNV010000025.1:35764-37171 GCA_902802825.1 uncultured bacterium
AACCAAGGACACAGGGATTTTCAGTCCCTTGCTCTACCAACTGAGCTATTGCGGCATAAGTACATTTTATCTGCTGAATATTTTTAATCAAGTATATTATTTATGGTTTTATTAAAAACTTGATTGCGTCTCCCGCAATATGACGTTCCATTGCGTATTGAACCTTATCAAGCGGAAGGGTATCCGTAATAAGTTTTTCGACTTCGATTTTTCCTGATGAGATTAAGTCAAGCGCTTCTCTAAAATACTTTGGTGTATGGTGAAAAACGCTCATCATTTTTATATCGCCGTAATGCATTTTTGTAGTATCAAAACATACCGTTGAACCTGATTTACACCCGCCAAAGAAGTGTACTGTACCTCCGGGGCGTACGCATGAAAATACAAGCTCCCAAATTTCCGGCATGCCAACGCACTCAATAGCTACATCCAACCCTTTTTTCTCATCGGAAAAATCTTTAAATATTTTTTCGGGGTTACTATATCGTTTTAAATCGACAATTTCATCCGCATGTGCAAATTCGTCAGCAAGCTTTAAT
The DNA here is from genome assembly GCA_902802825.1 of uncultured bacterium. Lineage (GTDB taxonomy): Bacteria > Cyanobacteriota > Vampirovibrionia > Gastranaerophilales > Gastranaerophilaceae > Zag111. The sequence continues at coordinate 36,304 of CADCNV010000025.1, forward strand.
TTTATAGGGTTTCTTCCGGCTACAATTACTCTTGCGCCCTGCAATTTTGCCAATCGTGCAAACATCAAGCCGATAGGTCCTATACCTATAACGCCTACTGTTTGCCCCGCTTTTATTTCTGTTCTTGCCGCTCCGTGAACAACGTTCGCAAGCGGTTCGCAAAAAGCAGCTTTTGCAAACGAGAGATTATCAGGTAAAATAAGTGTGTTCTTTTGAACAATTCTGGACGGAACAACAATATACTCCGCATAAGCTCCGTTTAATAAGTCCAAATTTTCACAAAGGTTGTATTCTTCTCTTTTACAATAAAAACACTCTCCGCAAGGAGCTGAATTTGCGCAGACAACTCTGTCGCCCACTTTTACATTGGTTACACCTTCTGCGACTTCTGCTACTGTACCCGAAAATTCATGTCCGAAGCCTGACGGAACACTTTTTATTAAAACAGGATGCCCCCTTCTGTATGTTTTAACGTCTGTTCCGCATGTTAAAGCCGCTTCAACTTTAACAAGAATTTCACCTTCGCTTAAAGGTTTAATCATAGTATCTTCGTATTTTATATTTTTAGGTCCGTAGTATAAAACTGCTTTCATTTATTTTCCTTTTTAAATAAATTTTGTTTAATTAAAAGACAAACTGCAATAAGTATTATAATCGCAGACACAACAATTGCAACAGGAATTCCGTGAATATAAAGTACGCTGTCAATTCTGAAATATTCTACAAAAATTCTTGCAGCAGAATAAAGTATTAAATATATAAGTGCCAAATTCCCTTCTTTATTGCACTTTGCTTTTTTAAGAACTAATAACAATATTCCGAAAATAAGTAAATCCAAAACACTTTCATATAAAAATGTCGGATGGAA
>CADCNV010000026.1 GCA_902802825.1 uncultured bacterium
GTGCAGGTCGTGGTTTTGAGGCACTTTTGCCACCAAAAGTGCCCCTGTCCGGAGGACCCTGCGGAGCTAAATTTTATAATTATAATATGTTTTATGTAAATATTTGCAACTTTAAAGATTTGCATATTAAAAATATTTGCGAAATATTTTTTTCAATGTTATTATTAGAACCGAAGGGAGTAATATGGAACATTGGGTTTATACCACATCATTATTTGGTCACAGTGTATCATTTAACGTTGATACGATATTAACCATGTGGATTACAATGATTTTATTGATTATACTCGCCCTTTGCACTACAAGAAAACTTGATATGGTCCCTACAAAATTACAACTTGTCGGAGAAGGTATTATCAAATATTTCAACGATATTGCAAAAACAAGTATGGGCAATGATAATGCTCAAAAACATATTGCAATTATTTTAACATTATTTATGTTTATTCTGACTGCAAACTTGTTTGGGCAGTTGCCGCTCAGATTAATCCATTTAACAAGCGGAGAATTGGCATCCCCTAATAACGACATAAATATGACAGCAGCAATGGCAATTGTTGTATCAATTTATTATATATACTTTGGAGTGAAAAAGAACGGATTCAAATTCTTTTTCAAAGGTTTTGGAATCGATGGTATAATCATTACACTTGTAGATACTCTTGAATTATTTGTAAGACCGTTTTCTTTGGCTCTTCGACTTTTTGCCAACATATTGGCAGGAGAATTATTAGTATCTACATTTTTAGGATTATTTTCAGTCTTTTTACCATTACCGTTTATGCTTTTTGAATTGTTTGTGGCATTGATTCAGGCACTTGTATTTACGCTTTTGTCAACAACTTACATTTCAATGGCTATTCAGGAAGAATAAAATAACAAATTAGAATATAAGGAGAAAAATTATGGCAGTAGAACAAACATTAGATTTAGCAAAATTAGGTGCAGGTATTGCAATCGGTTTTGGTGCAATCGGCGGGGGCTTAGGTCTTGGTATTGCAACAAAAGGGGTTTTAGATGCAATCGCAAGACAACCTGAAATTAAAGGAGAAGCATTTAAAAACTTCATTATCGGTGCAGGTTTAGCAGAAGCAACTGCTATCTATGCTTTATTTATTGCAATTATGTTAGTATTCAAATAAGGTGTATATTTTAAATGATTGAATTTAATGCCACACTAATAGTTGCAATATTGAGTTTTGTTGTATTCATGTTCATTATGAATGCGATATTCTATCGCCCGATTCTGAATATCATAAGAAAAAGAGAAGATTATATCGACACAAATTATAAAGATGCAAAAGATATAACTAAAAAAGCTCAGGAAATAACGGATGAATACAACGAAAAATTATCAAGCGCAAAAGACGAGGCAAGACACAATACTGCACTAAGAATTGATGAAATACAAAAAGAAGAATTTGCAAAGATTCAACAAGCTAAAGAAAATTCAAAGCTTGAAATTCAATCGGGAAAAGAAAAAATAGAAGCCGCAACTATTGAGCTGAAAGAGAAAGTAAGTACTGAAGTTGTTGCTGATATTGCTCAAGATATTACGGCAAAAATTTTAGGTAATTAAATGGAAAATATTTTAATAACATTAGCAAAAACAAATACAATAAATTTTCTGCTTATGGCAGCTATTTTGTATTGGATAATAAAAAAGATGAATATAAGTTCATCTTTAAAAAAAGGAGTTGATAATGTTATAGATACCATAAAAAATTCAGAGCAGGAAAAGAAAAACTCTCAAAATCTTGTTGACTGTGCTGCTGCAACAATGAGTAAATTACCTGAACAAATAAATGAAATTGAAAAATTTAACGAACAAAAGACAGAAGCTTTCAAAAAGCAACTTGAAGAAACTTCAAATAAAACAATTGAGAATATTAAACAAAATGTAGAAAAAGTTGTTGCAATTGAAGAAAAGAAAATTTCTAATCATATAACATCAGAAACCGTTGCAGATTCAATAGAAGCATCAAAAAATAACATAATTCAAATGCTGAAAGATAAACCAAATCTAAAATATAAATTTATAGACAAAAGCTTAGAAGAACTTGACAGGATACAATTATAATGAGCGAAAACAAAATATCACAAATTTCAAAAAATTATGCAAAGGCCTTGATAGAAATATCAAAGGATAATAATTCGTTTGTATCCGTAAAAACAGGACTTTACAATGCTTTGGATACAGTAAAAGAAAGCAAAGATTTAAAGCTTGTTACAGATAATTCTTCTATATCGGTCGCAAAGAAAATTGAAATTATTGAAGAGATTTTTCATAACAAAATTGATGATAAAGTTTTGAATCTGTTAAAAATTTTGATAGAAAAAAACAGATTTCACGAGCTTGAAGGCATTGTTCAGGCATATAATGAAATGTCAGACAACTTTGAGCAAAGAAAAAATGTTGAAATAATATCATCATTCGATTTGGATGATGATGTGAAAGGACAAGTCCTGAATAAATTAGAAAAAAAGCTAAATTGCGAAGTTGTTCCGGAATGGACAACAGACGAAAGTATTATTGGAGGGCTTGTGTTCAAATTTGGCGACTATGTAATTGATACAAGCGTCAAATCAAAATTAGAGAATTTAAGTAAATATATGTTGAGGTAAAAAATATGGCATTAATACAACCTGATGAAATCAGTTCAATTATTAAAAACAAAATTGAGAATTATGAACTTCAAACTGAAGTTTCAAATACAGGAACCGTATTGGAAGTAGGCGACGGGATTGCAAGAGTTTACGGATTAAGAAACGTAATGGCAAATGAGTTGATTATGTTTGAAGACGGACATTCAACTTTGGGTATTGCAATGAACCTTGAAGAAGAAAATGTCGGGGTTGTAATTTTAGGAGCTTACACAGATATTAAAGAAGGTACAATTGTTAAAACAACCGGTAGAATAGCATCAGTTCCTGTCGGAGAGGGCTTAATCGGCAGAATAATAAATCCGACAGGCGCAGCACTGGACGGGAAGGGTGATTATCCTTACGAAAAAACAAGACCTATTGAAAGAGTCGCACCCGGGATTGTATCAAGACGTTCAGTATATCAGCCGCTTCAGACCGGTTTAACGGCAATTGATGCTTTGACTCCAATCGGCAGAGGACAAAGAGAACTTATTATCGGTGACCGTCAGACAGGTAAAACTGCGATTGCTATCGATACAATAATAAACCAAAAAGGTAAAAACGTAATTTGTATTTATGTAGCAATCGGGCAAAAAGCTTCAACTGTTGCCCATTTGGCAAAAACGCTGGAAGAATACGGCGCAATGGCATACACAATTATAGTTTCTTCAACAGCAGATGAATCTGCACCGTTGCAATACATTGCACCGTTTGCAGGGGTTACAATCGGGGAAGAATTTATGGAGCAGGGTAAAGATGTTTTGATTGTTTATGATGATTTGTCAAAACACGCTCAGGCATACCGTGCAATGAGTTTGCTTTTGAAAAGACCGCCGGGACGTGAAGCATATCCCGGAGATGTTTTCTACTTACATTCAAGATTGCTTGAACGTGCGGTAAAACTCAATGATGAATTGGGCGGCGGTAGTATTACGGCGCTTCCGATTATTGAAACACAGGCAGGGGACGTATCTGCATACATTCCGACAAACGTAATTTCTATTACCGACGGACAAATATTCCTTGAAAGTGATGCGTTTAATTCCGGTCAAAGACCTGCAATCAACGCCGGTATTTCTGTTTCCCGTGTTGGTGGTGCGGCTCAGACAAAAGGTATTAAACAGGTTGCCGGGACTTTGCGGCTTGCACTTGCTCAATACAGAGAACTCGAAGCATTTGCTCAATTTGCTTCAGATCTTGATGCTGCAACAAAAAAACAACTTTTAAGAGGTGAAAAATTGACAGAAGTTCTGAAACAGCTTCAATATAAACCGCTTAGCGTTGCAGAACAAATTTCAATATTGTTTGCCGCAGATGAAGGAATTTTAGACGATATTGAAAACTCAAAAATCCAAAAATTCAAAAAAGACTGGTTTATCTATTTCGAAGTAAATCTGAAAGACCTGTCTGACAGATTAAATGCAGGTGAAGCATTATCTGATGATGATAAAAAAGTTTTAAAAGAAGCACTAGAATCTTTCAAAACGACATTTTAAATTAAACGGTCATTGAAGAATTAGCAATATGACCTCTTTCCGCCTTTAGCGGACTTCCCCTTAATAGGGGCAGATAATTTTAAAGGAAAAATATGGCAAGTTTAAAAGACATAAAAAAAAGAATAGGCAGTGTTCAAAGCACTAAAAAAATAACCCGAGCAATGAAGATGGTTGCAGCAGCCAAAGTGCGCAGCTCAGAAACAGCGGTTAAAGCATCTCGGCCTTATGCTCTGGAGCTTTATCACATGTTTAAAAGACTGTTAAATTCCGTTGGAGAATTCAGTTCCGAAACACTGAAAATTAAAAGAGCCATTGACAATTACCCAAAATTACTTGAAAAACGGGCAGTAAAATCTGTCGGGTTATTTGCAATAACTTCTAACAAAGGACTTGCCGGTGCATATAGTGCAAATGTTGCAAAAACGACGTTGAAAAGGGTAAAAGAGCTTCAGAGTGAAGGTTTATCCGTTAAAGTATTTATAGCAGGACAAAAGGGTATATCTATTTTGAGAAAACGTCTTGCTGCTCTCAATACTCCTATTGAGAAAAAATATTTTTCCGCAATTGAAAATCCGGATGCAATGGAAGCAAGAGATATTGCTGAAGATCTTGCAGAATACTATGTTGAAGGAAAAATTGATAAAATTGAAATAATAACAACAAGATTCCGCAATATGGTTAGTTATAGTGTTGATACTTGGGCGATTTTACCGATAGACGGAGTTAAAAATACCCGCGAAAGAAACTCGGATAATATACTTGAACCATTGATGGAATTTACGCCTGACATGCATCACATATTACAGAAGGTGGTGCCTATGTATATTACGGATATATTTTATCATGCGCTGTTAGAAGCGAAAGCAAGTGAATTGGCTTCACGTATGACCGCAATGTCAGCGGCAACTACAAATGCTGAAAAAATCATTCACGATTTGTCTATTGAATATAATAAACTTCGTCAATCAGCGATTACCAATGAAATTATTGAAGTCATAAACGGTGCAAATTCTCAGGTGGGGTAAAAAATATATACTTATTTTAAATCATTAAAAAAGCGAGAGATAAATCTTCCCTCGCTTTATATATGAATTTCCATATCTTTATTTATCATTATTTTTTTTATTTTCCTCAGGTTTTACAGTATTTTCTTTTTTATCTTTGGCTTTAGATTCTGCTTTGCCTGCAGCTTTATTAGCTTTTTCCTGTAATTTTGTTGCCTTTACCAAATTATTTTTTAGAGTTTGCATTTTTGAATTATATTCTTGGCATTGTGATATAACACCACTTGCGTCATGCATTTTGTTTTCTGCTTCAATATAGGTTTTATTACACTTATCATATTCTTTTGTTGAATTATCTAACTGTTTTTGAGCATTCTGTACTTGAGTTTCTGCATCTTTACAGTTTTTCACAGCATCTTTCAAGTTGCTATCAGCTTGTTCAGCAGCTTCTAATGCCTTCGCCTTTTCAGATTGTGCTTTCTCAACATCTTTTTTCGCCTTATCTAATTCTTGTTCAGCATCTTTCAATTTATTATTTGCTGCATCTAATTCTTGTTTTGCTTTATTTTCTGCCTGCTCTGCTTTACGTAATGCAGCTTCAGCAGCAGCCTTTTGCTGTGGAGTTGCAGTTACAGGCAAATTGTTTAGAGCATTTCTTGCGGCACCTAAATTTTCTACGGCCTGTGTATGAGCAGATTCGGCTGTTGCAACACCCTGCTTACAAGTACTCACTTCAGCTTGCTTCTTATCTCTTATGCCCTCTTTATTTGTTAAATCTGCACAAGCTTCCTTATAACCTGCATTTTTTTCTGATAATACAGCATCCATATTTGTTCGATTTTGTTTCGCTGATTTTAATTTACTTTGGCTCTCACCAAGCTCAGTTTTAGCATTATTTTTATCCGCTAAAGCTGCATCCATATTATTCTGCAGATTTTGTCGATTTGTCATAACAGCTGCTTCTCTGCCTTTTAAAATATTAAAGTTTGCTTCTGCACTATTTATATCATTTAATGCGCTTGAAACTAAACTGTTTGCACTTGATTTTAAAGCTTCAGGATCCATAGTATCAGATTTCATATAAGCTTCAACCGAACTATATGACGAGTCAAAATTTGCACCAAATGAGCTTGCTGTTGGCAATCCGGCACTACTCATGGTTCCGGTATCAACAGGAGTATATGATCCGAATGCGTGTTGCATTTGTTCGCTTAACACCTTACCCTTACTTTGTCCAGAAAGATCATTACCGCCAAATAAACCCATTTTATTCAATGCACCCAATACTGTAGGTGCAGCACCTAAAATCATTCCGATAGCATTACCTGCATTAAATGCACTTGATGTACCCATCGTTACATTCTGAGAATAACTTGCAGATGATACAGGAATATCTCCTCCGACATAACTCATACTCTGACGATTTATGCCACGACTTATCATAGATGAAGAAGCATACTTAGGAGTTCCTCCCATCCTGTTTGCAGGCGTAAACATTCTGTTTGAACCAAAAATTGAATATTTTGACGCAATAGCACTTCTGTTTGCTGATATATTTGCAGCAACAGATTTAGCTGAGAAGTTAGTTTTTAACTTCAGTCCGCCACTATTCAGTTGTCGTATGGCTTCCATACTCATATCTGACTCTCTCTATTTTTTTGCTCTCATAGATATAAAAAAAAATGGAAAGCATTGATTTCACATGCTTCCCATTTCGTTACATTTGTTTACAAAAATTTTTAAACAGTCATTTTTATATATTTTGGATTATGAACTCCGTTGATATGACCAATTTGATTTAACACGTCATCATTAACTTCCGTATCAATATTAATTACCATTAATGATTCAGTTTCATGATTATCATTTTTCTGAACAACGTTCATTGACCCGATGTTTATCCCGCGCTCGCCAATAACCTGCGCGACTTTTGCAATCATAGACGGCTGATTCAGGTGCGGCACTATTAATTCATGTTTTTCAGGTCTGATACTTGTTTCATAATCATTTATTTTAACAATTCTTGGTATATCTTTTGTTACAAGCGCACCGGAAACCAAAACTGTTTCTTTGTCTGTTGTAAGTTTTACCGTAATTCTTCCCGCAAAATTTGATTTTGCTTTGGAACGGGTAGAAATGATATCTATCCCGCGATTTTTTGCAATTACCGGAGCATTTACATAATTCACACCCTCAAGACGGGCAGATAAAACACCTTTCAAAACAGCAACTTCAAGCGGCTGAATATCCAAATCCGCCAAATCGCCATCTGCTGTAATTTCAATTGCTTTTACCGCACCGTTTGAAAGCTGAACGGCAAGCTCGCCTGAATTTTCTGCAATTTGCATATAATCTTTTACCGGTTCTAATTTATCAGGTCTTAAAGACGGAATATTGACAGCAGAAGATGCACTTCCGCCTGAGAGTACTTCTTTAATTTGTTCTGCAACATCAACTGCAACATTCATCTGAGCTTCCTGAGTGCTGGCACCAAGATGAGGAGTCAAAACTATGTTCCCGTTACAATTTATAAGCGGACAATCTGTTATGTTTGGTTCGTTTTCATAAACATCAATCGCTGCACCTGCAACATAACCGTTATCAATGGCTTCTTTTAAATCGCTTTCATTGATAATTCCACCTCTTGCGCAGTTTACAAGGCGAATACCTTTTTTCATTTTTGCAATTGTATCTTTATTAATCATGTTAACCGTATCTTTTGTTTTTGGGACATGAACAGTTATAAAATCAGGTTTACCCCAAAAATCATCAAGATTTTCAACGTATTCGCCCCCAAATTTTTCAACGACCTCTTTTGATGTAAAAGGATCATAAACAACAACTTTCATGCCTAAAGCTAAAGCAACTTCACCAACGTGGGTACCAATTTTACCAAACCCGATTATACCAAGAGTTTTGTTATAAAGCTCGGTTCCTGTAAATTTGCTTCTGTCCCATCTGCCCTCTTTAGTTGAAGTTGCTGCAGGCGCAACATTTCTTGCCATTGCAAGCATCAGGGCAATTGTGTGTTCTGAAGCGGCCATAGTGTTTCCGTCAGGAGAATTTACAACAATTATCCCTTTTTGAGTTGCAGCATCAAGATTTATATTATCAACCCCGACTCCAGCTCTGCCAATAATTTTAAGGTTCTTTCCTGCTTCTATAATCTTAGGAGTTACCTTTGTTTGACTTCTTACCATTAAAGCGTCATATTCGCCGATAATATTTGCAAGTTCGTCTTCGCTCATTGTCGGTAAAAAATCGACCTGAGCAACCGGCTCAATAATTTTCCCGGCCGATTCGTTTATTTTATCCGTTACTAATACTTTCATTATTATCCCCTAACTATTTTGCCAATTCCTTTATAACTGTTGCAACACCTTTGCCAAGTTCGAATTTGTAACCGAGTTTATACAAAGTTGCCTCTAACGCACCGACTGCAGAAATTAAATCTCTGTCGCATACAAAACCCAATGTTCCCATTCTGAAAATTTTGTCTTTCAGGGCATTTTGACCGTTTGCAACAACAATATCGAAGTCCTGAGTAATTGTTTTTCTTATATCAGGCACTGAAATACCTTCAGGCGGATAAATAGAAGTAATTGAGTGACTTGCACATTTATCGTCTTTTACGACAAGCTCAAGCCCGATGGCTCTTATTGCCGCTCTTAAGGCCATAGCGTGCCGTCTGTGGCGTGCGTTCATATTTTCAATACCTTCTTCTTTTATCATTTCTAACGCTTTATCCAAGCCGACAAAAAGATTGACTGCCGGAGTGAAAGGAGTTGAATTTGCTTCAACAGATTTTTTATATGCACCCCAATCCCAATAAAAAGAAGGATGTTTACATTGTTCATAAACTTTCCAAGCCCTTTCATTTGCAACTAAAAATGCAAGTCCCGGAGGAATCATAAAGCCCTTTTGAGAACCGGATACCAAAACATCGATACCCCATTCATCCGGTTCACAATCCATCGCACAAATTGATGTAACCCCGTCAACGACCGACAATGCACCATGTTCTCTTATTATTGAGCACAAAGTTTTTACATCGTTGGCAGCACCTGTTGAAGTTTCACTGTGAGTTAGAGTTACTATTTTAATTTCTTTATTTACGTCTTGTGCCAAGCGCGCTCTCAAAACTTCAGGATCTATAACTTCACCTGTTTCAACTTCGATTTTCTCAACAACAGCACCGCGTGATTGAGCGATTTTAGCCCAACGATTGCCAAAGTTTCCAAGAACCAAAGACAAAACCTTATCACCTTCATTTATAAGATTTTCAAGGGCTGCACACATTGCACCGGTACCGCTTGAGGTATATACAAAAACATCATTCTTAGTTCTGAACACATATTTCAAATTCGCATAAATGTTTTCTAATATTTTGGAAAATTCGCTGCTTCTGTGACCTATCGGATGTTTTGCTATCTCTAACATTACGCGTTCAGGTACCGGAGTAGGACCCGGAATCATTAAAAAAGTTTTGTCTTTCATGTATACACTCCCTTCAACTAAAATACTGTATGTATTTTAGCACATGCTTTGAGAGTATTCAATAAATACATGTAAATTTGTAAAATTAAAAAATTCATGCTAAGCTTCTTTCTATGAAAGATGAAGTAAAATATACACCGGCGGAAGAATTTGCAAATGCCTTTACTCATTCAATCGGGGCATTATTTTCTATTTACGCAATAGTGATGCTTGCAGTAAGTTCTCATAATGCGCTTGAAGTTGCATCTACTGCAATTTTCGGGTCAACATTGTTTATATTGTTTCAGTCTTCTGCTCTGTATCATGCAATGGTAAATCAAACGGCAAAAAAGGTCTTTCAGAAAATTGACCACAGTGCAATTTTTATGCTTATTGCGGGAACGTATACCCCAATTTTACTTATCGTTGTTGAATTTCCGTTATCAGTTGCTCTACTTGCAATGACCTGGTATTTGGCGATTACAGGGATTATATATTCTTGTCTTACACTAAAATTCAAATATTTATCAACAGGGCTATACCTTGTAATGGGTTGGCTTTCTTTGTTTCTTGCTTATGCAATATGGAATAACACAAGTCACAACGCTCTTTGGCTTTTGCTTATAGGCGGTGTTTTTTATTCAGTCGGCTGCATTTTTTATTTATTAAAGAAAAAATTTATGCACTGCGTCTGGCACCTGTTTGTAATTGCAGGAGCAATGTCACACTATCTTGCAATAATGGAAATTTTAAAATCTGTTAAGCATTAAAGATTTTTAATCTTTATCATCATCTATGTCATCATCTTCATCATCATCTGATTTTTTAATGAAAAGATGTTTTAATTTGTATTTCAGAGTTTTCTTTTCCGCTTCAAGCGCTGCCTGACGCTGAGCTTCAGCCGCCTTTGCTTCTTCAATTACCTCTTCAACAGTAGTAGCTGTGCTGCCCTCAATTTGTTCAGGAATTGAATCGACAAAACTTTGGGCTTTATCAACATCTGCCTTTGTTGCAAGCCACTTAAATGATTTAATAAGAGTCAATGGTTTTGCGGCATCTCCTCTTACTCCAAGTTGGAATTTTGTTGCGGAATTATCAACATACGCATTTGAGAATTTAGGCAAAACTGCAAACTCACTTTCAGGAACCGTTTCGCAGAAAATCGAAAATGCTTTTGCCGTAACAACATTCATACTTGCCGCGCTGTTAACCAAATTCACAGGATTTATTGCATTTATAGGCCCTAATAAATTGGAAAGAATAGATGTAATCTTTACTCTGACTTTCATATCAGCATAATTTTTGAGAATATCAAACTTGCCAAGAATATGTAAATTCATTACATTGCCTTCAGATGCAATATGCTCAATATCACAGATGCCGTTTTTCAGGAATATTTTGCCTTTCAGTTTTGTAAAATGAGCAGTATCAATAGTAGACAATTTACTTATTACACCGCCTAGCGCAGTCTGGAAGAATTGCGACTCTCTGATATTTTCAGCCAAAATCATATTTTCTAGTTTTCCAAACGGTCCAAACTGACCATCTTTTGCCTCAAAACTTACTTCGCCTGTAATCCCTTTCATCTGCTCTGTCTGAGTTTTGGCATTTCCGTTGATTGCAAGCTTGGCAACAAAACTTGTTGTTCCGCTTAATGCATCTTTCATGCCTGCAGCATCAAGAAGAGCTTTTTCTATATTAATATTTTGACCGCTCAAATCGACATTTATCAATGTTCTTATAAGATCAACATCAATTCTTCCGTCGACCTGACCTTTAAATATATTTGTAGCCAAATTATTCAGATACAATATGTTTCTGTGTAATATCATTCTTGAAACAGTATTTGTTAATTCGATGTTACCTGTTTTAATTCTTCTGAAATTAATTTGACCGTCAGGTATTTCAACCGGGATATTCGCATTCGCAGATGTTCCTGAAGCTTTACCTGATGATGGTAAATGTCTGTTAAGAGAATCCAAAACCGAAGTCAAATCTTCTACATTTACAAGTTTTGAATCAACTTTTAAATTATTTATTTCAATATTTGCTTTCGGTTCAAGAGAGTACTTACCATTTGCGCTGATATCAGAATTTTTCAGCATCAAATCCTTCATATTAAAGGTCAAATCACGACCTGTAATTTGTATTCCGAAATTATCCAAAGCAGTTGTAATTTCAGGGATTACAAAATTTTTAATATTGATATCACCCCTTATTAATGGAGAACTCATCCCTCCAAAAGTAAATAATTTTGTTTTTTCCAACACAAAATTAGAACGAGGGAATAAATATATTTTCCCGCTTAAATCCTTTGGAATATCAAAAGTCATAAGATTTAATCTGTTATGTTCTATTGTTCCATCGAGATTCATTATCTTTGTTAACGAAATTTTTTGGTTACCTTCCTCATCTTTGACATTATTTCTTATAAACAACCCGGTATCTTTTATTTTTATTCTGTTTGGTTTGAATACTGCAGTTAACTGTAAAGAAGTATTTTTACCCTGCAAATCGGTAAAATCCACAGGAGTAATATAATTTTCACTATTCCCTAATGCGTACGCATAAAGAGTTTTCTTTTCCGCATTGCCGCTAAATGTCAGCTCAACAGGGAGTTTCCCGCGAGAATTTAAATATGGTTTTAATTCAGAACCGATAAATTTAATCAAATCCGATGTATCAACCGAGCCATTGGCCTTAAAATCAATATTCTCAAGAGTTTCATAATCAATTACTGAGCCGGAATACTTTATAACCGAATTATTATTAAATAACAAATCATTCTGAGCAATTTTAATATTTTTATTGGCAACACTGATTCCCAACTTTGGAATTGATACAACAGAAGATGTTTTAGGAAATATAAACTTAAAGTCCTTATTATTAATTTCACCTGTCAAATCACGAATTTTTGAATCATATTTGAACGCTGAATTTAATTCCCCGTTTTTAATATCAAACGTATTTTTTCTGTCCCCAAAATCGAAATTTTTGAGTTTTAAATTTGCATTTGCGACTGCTTCTTTCATTTTCCCTTTGATATTAAATGAAGAAGACAAATCTCCTGATTTTAAATTGAATGCATTTCTTAAATCTCGCGGAGCAAATGCATTAAAAAGTTTAGACAACGGTATTGCATGAGTTTCAATATTTACGTCAGTATAAGACTTTTCATCAATCGCACCACTTATTTTAACCGGCGAATTTTCTACATACAAACCGGAATTCACAATATCCAAAATATTATTATCAAGAACGATATCAATATTCACTTTAGACAGCACTTCCCCCAGGTTCCTGACAGACAAAGCGCCGTCTTTTACATAAATATAGCCGTCAGATTTTAATTTTCTGAAATCAGATTTAATATAGCAATCAGCCATAATAGAACCACTTGCCTTGTACTGCCCCAGCTCATTAGGGATTTGCAGAGAATCTAAAAATGCTTTCGCAAGTGTCAATAAATTTTGGAATTTAATCTTTGCAGTTTTTATTGTCATATCAAGCCCGGGATGTTTTGAAAAATTAACCCTTCCAAGCAAATTAATATTTTCTTCTTTTGTTGTATATAAATTTGTATCAATATCCGCATCTGTACCATAAGTTTTTATTTTAATATAACTTTTTGGTAATTGAATTTGTGACAATTTTAGGGTCAAATCTTCCACATTAAAATGTCCAAAAGAAATTAAACCACCTCGTTTGCCTTTTCTTATTTTTATTTTTGTATCAATATTTGCCTTAAGATCATAATTTTGATAAGTTTTCACAGGATTCACAAAAGGAATATCAATCTTTTCAGCCGGATCATCTTCTTCGTCGAGTTTTGGAGAAGGAGGAGGCAAGAATGTATCAAAATCGATATTTGCAGAAATATTTTTGTTTTTGTCACTGTATAAATCAGCAACCGTTCTTACCCTTACACTTTTTCTGTCGAAATAACCCAAAATAAGCTTTTTACCGTGCAAATCAAGATAATGTTTTGAAGCCAAATCGGTTATTAGGACTTTATAATTATTTAATATTACTTTCGGAATAACAATTTTAATTTTTTCCGGATCGATATGAAATCCTTCATTTTCTTCTTCCTGAATTTTTTGTCCGAAGGTTTCCTCTTTTTTTGCATTTAACAAATCTTCAATATGCTTTACTATCTTGTAATCTTCTCCATTTTGAAGAATTTCGGCATTAATTACAGGATTATCGACATTAACAGATGATACCCTGACTGTTAAAAACAACAAATAAGGAGCAGATACAACTGCCTTTATATTATCGGATTTGAATATTTCAGTTTTATCAGGTAATGAAATCTTTATATCATCGGCTTTAACTCCTACACCTAAAAAAGGAGTAGTAATGATTTTTTCATTTTTATAATCTATATCAAGATTTGCCTGTTCTTTTACAATTTGTTTGATTTGCTCTTTATATGATGTAATATCGACTACATTCGGTACAACAAACAAAAAGCACAAATAAACAACCAATAAAATTACACCAAATATAATCCCTGAAATTTTTAATATTTTTTTCATATACACATTCCTACTTAAACTGACAGAAACAATATTAACTCAAAACATATTATTTTTAAAGTAAATATTACGGTGATAATAAAAAAAAATTAATACTTTTTACCGGCAAAAAATATCAATAAAAAAATATATAGCAGGTAGCAAAAAATAAAATTAGGGTTTTTATAATAACTATCTGCATACAAAGGAGTAAACATAATATGATTACAAAAATTACTTCAACAAACTTTCAAAATCAAAGTTACAAAAAATATCATAGCAATCAGAATACATCTTTCTGTGGGCTTTCTGACAGATTAGGAAAAAAAATATATAACGGTTTTTACAAAATGGAGGATTTGTTTCCGAGAGAAACAACCAAAAACCCTATATCAGGGAAGCTGCCGTCATTTATGAAAAGCAAAATTATGAAAATTACTGACGATTATAACAGTGCAACAAAGGAAATTTTTGATACATTCGCACAAGTCAGTAACGAATTAAGAGAATTTGAACCGACAGTCAGCTCTACAATAGAAGAAATACAAAATAAAAGAAACAATTCTACCGTTAAAAAATTATCTGATGTATTACAAAAATACAAAATTATATCTCCATGGGATGATTTTGATTTGAAATATATTGATAAAGGCGGCAAAGGTTCCGTATGGAAATTGGATGGACTGAGACACATAGATAAATCAAACGAAGATGAATTCGTCATCAAAGTATTTCATACAAAATCAGTTCAATCTAATGCATATCATGGTTGTTATCCTGAAATGAACACCGCAACCTATTGGATGAAGACACTTGGGCCAGACACCAACAGAGGGAAATTCTTTTGGGGTGATGTTAACGAAGCGTATATGATCAATAAGTTTATTGATGAAGATGTACGCTTACCTAAAAAATTCCCTGACCCATATGCATACGGAATAAAATTTACTGATGAAGATCCTGTACATATTCATAATGTCTGTAAAAAATACAGTTACGACTGGGGCGGCGGAGTTGTCATTAATCAGGTCGTAAATTCCAACAGATTTGCAAGAGAAATTATGCATAATATTCAAAACAAAAAACCTGAATACAGAGAACTTGAATGGATTAAAAGATTCCATTGGAAGCCAAACGGCAATTATGACTGTAAATATGCAGGCTTGGCTTTGGGTATAAAGTTTCTTAAACCTAATAAACGAATATACTATTTTGAAAAATTAATGCAGAAACGTGGGAAATACACTGACAGAGCCCTTGCATATACCCTAAAATATTTACCTGACAATGCAGGAGAATTTTATTATAAAAAACTGGCAACTACAACTAATGATAAAGTTTTGAAAGAAATTCTTAAAAATGAAATTCCATTACTTTCTTTTAAGAGTAAATATTTCAATGAAGTTAAAGATGATTTAATAGTAATGGATAACATTCTTGGAACTGACGTAAAAGAATTTATTGACATGGACAGATATTCAAGTTACAGAAAGCTCGCAAGTGAATGCGGTATACTTAACTAAGGTTTTAAAGTACTCAATGGGGTATAATCAAATCTTATATACCTGTCAAAAACGGATTTTCTTTCCTTCAGCTCTTTTTCATCCATATTTTCCCAACCGTCTTTATTAATATCATCACCATATGATATAAACCAGGGCTTATTTGGATTTGTATAACCATCATATTTAAAAGACACCTGCGGGAAAAGCTCCGCAGAATTTTCAACAAGTATATAAACACGCATTCCGCTTTCTTTTGCACCGGATGAATATTCGTTGCATATAAATGTATCGTTACAGACAAAATATCTGTTTCTTGTTCCTCCGCTTATTACATGCCTTGGCTCACGATTTACCATCGTGTAAATATCATAAATTATCCCCTTCCATTCACCGTCAGAAATTTCTCCTATAAAAAGTTCTTCTATACCGTCGGCATTTACATCATAATAAGCATAACCTATTTTATCCAAAACTTTTTCACCTTTTTTCAACCCTTGAAATATCACATTATACATATAACTCATATCGTGGTTTTCCAACCACTGAGAATCACGTCTGTCAGCAATTGCCTGTACATGTTTTGACAAAATATCCCCGTATAAATCCTTACCTTTCATTCCTTGATTTTTATAATAAGTTGAACCTTTTACGCCTTGGATTTGAACAGAATCGCCATATTCGTACAATGGCTTATAAGTATCAGGAGGGGTAGAACTTTTCGTATAGTCATACTGAACATCAGTAGGATATTTCAGAACCATATCATACAAATTACCCTTTTTATCCTTAAGCTCCCCTATTTTTCGGCTTCCGGGCAATACTGCATGATCTGCCGGATTTCTATATGCTTTTATCCCAAACGCAAAACCGCCAAATCCGGCTTTTGCAGAATCTGTATGATAAAAAGAAATTCTGTCTTTTTTTATATCAACACTGTATGTCCCTTTCATTGCCTCGGGTACAAATACGGAAAATAGTTTATTTTTAAAGATTGTATCGGCACAACAAGTCGAAAATAAGCCGCTTACAAGCATAAAAAGAATACTTAATGTTAATTTATTTTTAATCATATACACTCCTTTTTCTCAATATTAACACACACAAATAAGAGAAAAATTTTTCGTTTGTCAATGTTTTTGATATTATTTTATTAAATAAATTAAGATTGGAGTATAGATGATAGAATTTTTATCGGATCCGTCTTGGATTCACCCACAGACTGATTTTTTGTTATTTCTGCAAAATATTAGGACTTCCGTACCGGAAGCTGTTGATAAAATTTTTCTGTCTATTACAATTTTCGGAGAATTTTGGCTTCCGACTCTATTATGCGCAACAGTATATTGGTGTATAGATTTTCACGCAGGCATATATTTGTTTTCTTTAGAAGGAATCAACTCTTTATTTGCGCACTTATTTAAAATGATTGCATGTGTATATCGTCCCTGGATTTTGGATAACAGAATTCATCCGTCAAAACTTGCGATCCCATACGCAAAGGGATATTCATTCCCAAGCGGACATTCATTTATGAGTTCCTCTGTATTTGGCGGAATTGCATATCTCAACAAAAAAAACAAATTAACAGTAACTCTTCTGATTTTACTGATTTTGCTTGTCGGATTTTCAAGACTCTGGCTGGGAGTACATACCCCACAAGATGTTTTATGCGGATTACTGACGGGTTGTATTCTGGTTTTTGCATTAAAACCGCTTATTGATTGGGCTGAAAAAAAAGAAAACAGATATTTATATCTATTGGGAATAATTAATACATTAGCCATTTTAGCTTTGATATATGTTTACTTTTTTAACACATACCGGATGGATTATGTTTCAGGAAAATTACTTGTAGACCCGGAAAGATTAAAATACAATACAGCCGTAGTTTATGCTTATTCTTTGGGACTTATTAACGGACTTTTAAAATACGTGTTAGAAATTATTATAATGAACCAAATGCATTTTATAATCGCCGTAATACCTATGTTTATTGTTGGATTTACTATAACTTTTATTTATCCGTTTATATTTACAAAATTAATAAATAAAAATATATAATAATTTGTGTTTGGGGTAAAATATACAAAAAACCATGATTTTGGGATTTAAGAAAATTTATGATTAGAGATATGTTAAGAGAAATGCCGAAAGAACGAAAATTATTTTATATATTTTTATTTGTGCATTTTATAATATGGACATCTGTTGGACTTTTACGTGCGGTTTTACCTGCTGATTCATTAGAGGGTATATATTGGGGTTCATTATTAGATTTTGGGAATCCAAAACATCCTCCCCTTGCCGGCTGGATAACATATTTTGTCTATCACGTATTCAAATCCGATTTTTCCATATATTGCCTTAGTCAGATATTTGTGATTGGTGGGTTTATATATACATATAAATTGGCAAAGTGTTTTTTGGATGAAAATAAAGCAATTTTGTCAGTGGTTATGCTTGAAGGTTGTTGGATATACAGTTATGTAACGGGCTACTATGGCTTTAACCCTGATGTATTTTTACTTTTTGCACTTCCGGCTATCACATACTATTTTTACAAATGTATGCAGGATAACAGAGCTTCGGACTGGATTATCATGGGCATTTTGGTCGGTTTAAGCTGCCTTGATAAATACCAGACAATTTTGCTTGTTATTCCGATGGCTATTTGGGCAGGGATATTCAGACCTCAGGTATATAAAAATAAATTCTTTTATATCGCATTTTCTATCGCAACTTTAATATTTTTACCTCACTTGCTGTGGCTCATAAAATATGATTTTCTGCCTTTGTTATATTATGACGGGGAATTACACAGAATAAACGGATTTAATCATTTTACATCTCCTATGTCATATTTGGGAATGCAAATTGTTTGCATAATCGGGACATTAGCCATTTACGGTTTTTACAGAATAATTTTTGACCGTGAATTTGAATTTGTTAAAAATTACGATAAAGAAAAATTCTGGTTCTTAATTATACTGTCGTTCTTTTCTCTTGTAATTCATACTTTAATCGGAATAATATGCGGGAGTGACATCAGACCAAGATGGGGATACGTATTTTGGTATATGCTTGGAATTATGCTGTTTTACTTTTTCCCGTCAAAAATTGATAAAGACAGTTTCAAATTCATTCTCAAAAGCTCATACGCAGTAATGTTTATTATACTTATCTCTATGGGAACAATGCTTGCTGTTGAAAAAAATTACAGAAGCCGGTATCCGGTTGCAAAGACCTGGGAAATACTTCAGAATATATGGGCTAAAGAATATAAGACCCCGTTAAAATACATTGGCGGGGATTCTGAGTGGAGTTTCCCTGTTTCTATTTATGCAGATACTCATCCGATAAATATAATGGACACATACGGTTATAAAAATCCATGGATTGATGAAGAAGATCTCAAAAAACACGGAGCAATTATTATTGACAAATGGGATGAAGGAGTAAAATATGCCGCTATAAATGCAGCTCCATATCTAAATCTTAAGTTCGATGAAATAGAGCTTAAAGAATTTTACTTAACAGTTCAAAATGCAATTAAATTTCCCAAAGAAGAGCGCGGATATACTGTGTATTATTATATAATACCACCGATTAAATAATTACCAATTATAATCAGCAACTTCAAACCAAAATTTGACCCCTCGCATATACTCGGAAACATCTTTAAATGTTGTCCTGATTAGAGCTTTTTTAGCTTCATTCAAAGCTTGGGCAGACCCTGAGGAAGAAATAACCTTTATATTTACAGGTTTACCGTCTTGTGTGATGTCAAATTCGAGGTTCACTTTACTTTCAGCATCTAAAGGCGGAGTCCAATTTCTTAAAATTTGCATACTATCAGGCATTTTATATGCCAGCTTCCCGGGAGCAGAACCGACTGTGCGTTCAACTTTTGTATCTCCCATACTGTGCGGTTTTTTTAGTAATTTTTTATAATTCACAATATAAGGCAATTCGACATCGGTTTTATAAAAGCCCAAACGAACGTCATTACCTCTGAAAATAACCTGATATACCACATCTTGAGCATTTTCAAACTTTTGATAAGGTACACTTTCAAGTACTGCCTTTATCGCTTTTTGTTGAAAATCTTTATTTTTTGATTCGTGCAATATTCCATATGTAAGAATTGTTCCATTTTTGCCCACTTTTATAAGCATTGAAAAATCTGCATCTGTATCTTTTGGAACAGAATACCAATTTCTTTTTATAGAATACAGGACGTGATTTTGATATTTAAAATCTTTTTCCTGCAATTTATAAACTGAGTCATTTACAGATTGAGCATGTTGAACAGGGACAAAATTTCTTTTATCAGATTTGTATTCAACTGCATTCGATTCTCTCTTTTTAACACCTTTTTTTAAAGTTTTAGCCAAAACAGGACGATCATTTTTTTCAACAGTATCTTTCTGTTGAGCCACATTAGAAGATGTTTCTTTTCCCAAATACGTATAACCTAGAATTATTAATGCTAAAAACAAACAAATGGTTGCAACTAATAAATTATATTTTTTCATTTAACCTCCGAGAACACAATAATTATAACATATCACTATAAATATTGAAACTATTGTCCTGTCGGGTAATAGTTTTTAAGGTATTAAGTAATACATTAGGAGTAAGTTATAAAACAATAAGATACACTAATTTTTTGTAGGGAGAGAAATACAATGATTAAAGAAAAATGTATTAAAGCAGTTATTGTTGAAGATTTCAAATTGACAAGAGTCGGACTAAGATGCGCTCTTAATGCAAACGATGATATAGATGTTGTTGCAGAAGCAGAAGACGCCGCCGAAGGAATCAAACTTATTGAAAGAACACAACCGGACGTTATACTGATGGATCTTGGGTTGCCCGGGATGAATGGAATAGAAGCAATCCTTAAAATACGAGAATTTAATAAAGATGCAAAAATTATTGCTCTGACATCTCACGACAGAAAAGAAGAAGTTGTTGCAGCTCTCAGTTCAGGAGCAAATGCTTATTGCCTGAAAGATATTGAACCGGAAAAACTTGCAAATGTGATCAGAGATGTAAATGAAGGCGTTTGCTGGATAGACCCTATGGTTTCTGATCTGGCATTGAAATCAATTCCAAAAGTTGAAGATTTGTCTATTATTAGCGAAAATTCCGCATCAAAAATTAAAGTTCCGCTTACAGAACGAGAATATGAAGTATTAAAACACCTTGTATCAGGTAAAAGCAACACGGAAATTGCAAAAGAATTAATAGTCAGCGTTCACACAGCAAAGGCACATGTATGCTCAATTCTGCAAAAAATGTGCGTAAATGACAGAGTTCAGGCGGCAGTAAAAGCCGTAAAAGAAGGAATGGTATAAATTCTGCGTCTATCATATAAAACTGTTGAGAAAGATGTATTAACGCATCTTTTCTAACAGTTCCTTCACAAGTTTTGACGGCAAACCGATAACATTATCGATTTGTCCGTCGACCGATTTTACAAACCCTTCAGGCAGCTCCTGAATACCATAACTCCCTGCTTTATCAAAGGGTTTAAAATCATCGAGATAAAATTTAATTTGAGTATCTGTTAAATTTTCAAAAGTAACAAAAGTTTTATCTGATTTTACGATATATTCAAAATTCTCAGAATTTATTACAGCAACAGAAGTAACAACAAAATGAGTTTTTGCTGATAGCATTTTTAATGTTTCAAATGCGTCATCATAATCCTGGGGTTTTCCTAAAATTTTGTTATCAATAACTACAATTGTGTCAGCCCCTAAAACTAAAATATTCTCACCTCTTGTATTTAGTTTTTTGGCAACATCAAGTGCTTTATTATATGCAAGCTTTTCGACAAATTCGCAAGAGAAAACCGTCTGTGTATGAGGTTCATCATATTCAGACGGTATTACGTCAAAATCCAATTTCATTTTTTTCAGAATATCCGCTCTTCTGGGAGAAGAAGAAGCCAGAATTATTTTTCCCATTTGTTTCTCCTTTATTATTTGATAACATTTTACCAAAAAATTAAAGGAGAAAAAACTTTTATCTTTGGCCCAACGATCGCTGATATCGCGCAGTTCTTGCATTAATTGCATAGCATGCGATATTTAATCTTTGCCGTAGTTGTACCATGTTTCTTAATGTCGATGCATATTCATTCATTGCACCAAGCATTTTTTCAGGATCAACCATTGATTCCATGTTTTCATGGTTATCAACTTTTTCTTCCTGATATTTTTGTACCAACATCCTGTCGATGTAGTCTTCTGCGCCTATACCCATAAGCTGCCTCCCTGTAGATTTTGACTATTATCCTATTGAGTTTTTGAATCATCCTATCCCTGAAAATTAATATCCCAGGTATTCCTATACATTAATAAAGTGTTTTATTTTCTTGAAATTGACTTTTTTATTCCAAATATTAAGAAAACTTTACAAAAAATTTTATAAATCCTTTTTAAAAGATATAATTTTATTATGAACGAAATCAAAATTATTTCACCGGTAAAAAATCCTGAAGATATATCCGTTTTCTGCAAAAACACTCATTGCCGCAGATACTATGTTTACTACAACAAATTTATGGACGGAAATTTTGAGCTTGTTAATGAATTCGTAAAAGTCGCAAAAGAAAACGGCGCAAAATTTTTTATTAATTTTAAACACGATATTACAGAAGAAGAATTACCCGAAATTAAAAAATTTCTCAAATATCTTAAAACTACCGATATTACCGGGATTTATATAAACAGTTTTGCCGTACTTGAAGCGATTAAAGTATTTAATTTGCCTTTTAAAGTAATGGCTGACTCATATTTTGATATTCACAATCTTGCCGGAATTGATTTTATAAACAGTTTCCACAAAGTTCACGGAATTATAATAACGGAAGAAATTTATCTTAAAAATATTCAGAAAATCAAAAAATTTACTGATTTGTCACTTGCAATTGACTCTGATAACCTGCCCTGGTGTGCTGAAGATATTATAAAACTCAATGCAATTGATTACGTTGTAATCAAAGGCAAATTTAAGGATTCCGAAGACATTCTTGAAGGGATTGAACTTATTGAAAAAATTCTTGAAAAACCAAAGATGTTTAAAAAGCAAAAACTTCCGTTTAAACACACAAGACAGTGTATTTATCAGACAAATCACTTCTCGGGAGATGTTGTAAGTGCCGAGGGCAAGGACTTTAAATTCAGCAGAAACATAAAGAATTTTGACTGGGATGTAAAGCGTGTTCAGATGCCAAAGGATTTGAAAATTACAAACAAATATCGTCTGAATTTACGTCTTACAGGGTTAGCACAGATTAAAGAACTTGAAAATTACATCAAAAAAATCGGACATAATCCGATTTATTCAATAGAATACGGTGAAATTGTTTCAACCTGCGACCTTGCAAAAAACAGTTTTCCTCAGGTTATAACAAAAGTTAAAAAGTTTTGTTCAAAATACGGGATTATATTTCAGCTTTCAACGCCTAAAATTCTTATAGAGCGTGATTTTGACAGGACTTATGAATACGAAAAAGAATTGTTATTAACAGATCCACATCCTGATTCTTTGATTATTAATAATATCGGTTATTTTTGGTCATTTATCAATGACAGCGATATTAACCATATTCCTTTTGAAATCGGTCAGGGAATAAATTTGTTAAACAGCATGTCGATTAAGTGCCTTAATAATCTGGCAAGAATTGATACGGTTGATTTTTCGTCATTCCCTGATTGGCAGTCAGCTATGAAAACGCTAAAAAAACTTAAAAATGAAATCCCAAACAGAAAATATACAATCGGGGGTAACAAAAGGGTTTCGAGTATGGGATTGTGCCCTTTAAATAATGACAGCGCGGTTGTTTCGAGGTTATCATGCAAAGCACCTTGCCATAACGGAACTTATGCGCTGAAGGATCCTTCTTTGGATAAAGTATTTCCGTTCACCTGTGACGGTTTTTGCAGAATGCACATGTTTGAAGATACCGTAATGCAGGACTTTGAAAATGTAGAAGAGCTTTACAATGCGGGGATAAATGAATTTGTATTTGATTTTTCAGCCCTTCCGCCAAAATATATCCCACTTTTGTTAAACAATTTCTTCCTTGCTGTCGCATAAATAATTATTTCTTTTTAAACGAACTGTCACGGTAATGTTTTTTAATTTGCTCCTGCAAATCGGCAGAAATCTGAATATTCTGAAGCGACATATTGTATTTCTTTAAATCCCCTATGTTTTGGGTTTCATCAAGAAGACTCTTTTCAGGTGCGGCAGCTACATTGTCCTTAACCTTTTCAAACTCGGTTTTTGCTTTTTTGGAAATAATATTTGCAACAACTTCATCAATATCACTTCCGCCCGTTGAATATTTTGAAGCAATCTCATTAACTGTCTTACCTTGCGGGAATGTGTAAAGCCAATTTACGGATAATTTATCTCCCGGGCCGACATGCAAAATTCCCTTTTGGTGCGGAGTATACATAATATCATTTTTAAACGGACTATGCCCCAAACCGATTGCGTGACCGATTTCGTGCAAAATAGTGTGATATGTTTCGCCCTCATCATTGTAATCCGCATGAACAAGTCCTTCTGTCAAACCAATTGTAACTTCCGCACTGTAAAGCCGATTACTTCTGTCATATTGAAATATACAATGCCCCAACGCCTGTCTTTGAACACGTTTCCAATCAATATTTATTTGGGAGCTTAACAAATTATCAACAATTACAAAAGAAACTTTACCGTTTGAAACCTTATGCCATTCCTCAAGCGCCTGTCTGACCATCTGACGATATTTCAGGTCCTGACCCTGTTTTGAATAAAACTTCATAGGAGCAATAAAAACCTTCAAAGGCATCATATTCCAGCGCATCAAACGACCGCCTTTTATTGATTCTTGTAAATAAGTTTTCTTTTGCATACCTTTATTGTATAATAAAAATTACACAAAAGTAAAAATGGCTAAGGAGAGAAAAAATGGGTTTAAATTTTGGAAACTTAATGAAAAAAGTTCAGGATGTACAAAAAAAAGCATCTGAAGCACAGGCAAAACTTGCAGCAATGGAAGTTGTCGGAGAAAGTGCAAACGGCGGAGTTAAAGTAACATTAGACGGACAAGGCAAATTCAAATCAATAAAATTATCTGCCGAAGTTATCAACCCTGAAAATCCGTCATCAGTTGATTCTGATTCAGTAGAAATGCTTGAAGATATAATTTCAGCAGCAATGAAAGAAGCTACAGAAAAAGCTTCAAAAGAAATGGAATCTTCTATGAAAGCTATTACAGGCGGAATGCCAAATATTCCGGGGTTGAAATTCTAATAAAATGATATACCCTAAATCAATAGCTGCTTTGATTGAGCAATTTCAAAAATTTCCGTCAATAGGGCCTAAATCAGCCCAGAGAATGGCATTTTTTCTGTTAAGAATGTCAAAATCTGATGTGGAAAATTTTGCAAAAACTATTATTGAGGCGAAAGAAAACACAAAAACCTGCGAAATTTGTTTCAATTTATCCGCAGCAAGTCCTTGCGAAATTTGTTCTTCAGATTCAAGAGATAAATCAACAATTTGCGTTATTTCCGAGTCTAAAGACCTTATTGCTATTGAAAAAACGAACGAGTACAAAGGACAATATCACGTTTTGCAGGGTTTAATTTCTCCAATGGACGGAATCGGGGCGGAAGATATCAGGATTAAAGAACTTTTAAACCGACTGACAGATGAGAATGTAAAAGAAGTAATACTTGCGCTCAGCCCGTCTGTCGAAGGCGAAGCTACAAGTTTGTATCTTACAAAACTTATAAAACCATTTGGAATCAAAGTATCACGCATCGCCTTTGGATTACCTGTCGGAGCAGATCTTGAATATGCGGATGAAATAACCATCGCAAAAGCAATTGAAGGTCGACACGAAATCTAAACTATTCATAAAATATATCGTCATTCTGAGTGTTAACGAAGAATCTATTTAATAAAAGATTTTTCGGACAAAAGCCCTTTGAATGACGAGGTTTTGATAAAATTAAAAAGTATATAAATACCTAATATAAATATACACTTTTTGTACAATTGCCCGCAAAATTAAAATAGTTTAAAATTTATTTATGTCATTATTAGAAATTGAAGAATTACAGGTAGAATATAAATCTAAAAAAGGTTTTACAGGCAAAGAAGAAATTATTAAAGCCGTAAACGGTATTAGTTTGGATGTAAGACGCGGAGAGGTTTTATCGGTAGCCGGTGAATCCGGGTGCGGGAAATCAACACTTGCAAAAACAATTATGCGTCTTGAAAATATAAAAAGCGGGAATATCATTTTTAACGGAAACAATATTGCTAATTTAAAAAGCAAAAAAGACATACAAGATTTCTATAAAAAAATTCAGATGATATTTCAAAATCCGTATTCTTCACTTAATCCAAAAATGAAAATCGGTCAAATACTATCCGAACCGCTTGAAATTAACACACGTTTGAAAAAAGCCGAAATAAAAAAGATTATTGAAGAAAAGATATCGCAGGTCGGGCTTGATAAATCTACACTTGATTTGTACCCGCATGAATTTTCAGGCGGGCAAAGACAACGTATTGCAATTGCAAGAGCATTGGTTTTAGAACCTGAACTCATTATCGCAGATGAACCGGTAAGTGCGCTTGATGTAAGTATTCAGGCACAAATAATCAATTTAATAAAAGATTTAAAAGAAAATTTTAATCTGACATTTTTATTTATATCCCACGATTTAAGCGTGATTCGCCACATCTCAGACCGAATAGCGATTATGTATTTGGGTGAAATAGTAGAACTCGGACTGACGGAAGAAATTTTTCAGTTCCCAAAACATCCTTACACTGTCGCATTATTAAACGCAGTTCCGCAAATAAATTCATCCGCGCCAAAATGCGAATATCCGCCAATGAAGGGAGAATTACCATCGCCAAATAATTTGCCGCAGGGGTGTAAATTCCATACCAGATGTCCCTATGCAATGGAAAAATGCAAAACAAACATACCGGAAGAACGATTTTTCTCAGACTTTCACACCTGTAAATGTTTTCTTTATCCGTGATATAATCATTCTATGGACAGAAAAATTGTTACAACAAACCGAAAAGCTTTTCACGACTACAATATATTTGAAAAATTTGTAGCCGGAATTGTGCTGAAAGGAACAGAAATCAAATCTATCCGAAACAACGCAGTAAATTTAAAAGACAGCTTTTGCAAAATTGATGATAACGAATTATTTTTATACAACTGCCACATCTCACCCTATGACAAAGGGAATCGCTATAATCACGAAGAAAAACGAACAAGAAAACTCCTTTTGACTAAAAAAGAAATTTTAAAAATCAGTCAAAAAATCAAAAAAGACGGATACACAGTAATTCCGCTTGAATTATTTTTTGTTCAGGGACTTGCAAAATTAGAAATAGGACTTGCTAAAGGTAAAAAACTCTACGACAAACGTGACGACATAGCAAAGAAAGAGCAAAAACGCGACATTGAGCGTCTTACAAAAAACAAATATTAGCCACCAAGTTTTTTCAGCAATTTATTGAACCAGGTATTTTCTTCAGGTATACCCTTTAAATCATCATTTGGTAACTTTGAAGACAATTCAAAACTGTCCGGCTTTTGAGCAGTAAACAAACTCCCCTGATTTTCTTTTTTATTTTGGCCTCCGCCGCCCATCATATAACCGAGGTTCCCGCCGCTGCCACCGTCGTTATTGGTGTTAGCTGCCGCTTTGATGACCGGTTTGGCACTTCCGATATTTACATCAAAACTCATTGCTTTGTCCCTTTGATTATTCCCTTATTTATATAAAGTAATTTTTTATGAATTTTTTGTTACAAATCCGAAGAAATATTAAGAAAAATTTACAAATAAAACAGTCATTTTTACACTTATTGCTTTAATTACAGCTTTATGAATTTATGTAACAATTATTCGCTACCATTAAATTTCGACATAAAAAAAACCGTTATATATTATATATACTCATGAGGTTTTAAATGTCTTTATCAATTGATGCTACACAAGAATATTTACGTTCGAAACTTGGCCTGAATCTTGCCAAGATTTTGGAATACCAAAATAAAAGCATCAAAGAAATTATTGAGGCGGAAGCAGCACAGGGGAATCAGGCAGCAATCCAGCTTGCGGCGGATATGTTTACAAATCCTGCATTGCTTATTGAATTATTTCAACTGTCAGACCCTAAAAACAAGCTTATCATTATGCAGCAAATGACATCTGCGCAACTTGAAAAACTTTTACCGTTACTGGAAAAGAATGATTTAGTCCAGGGGTTAAGATATTTTACTATGGACAGCTTGATGAGAATGCTTGAAAAAATTCCTAAGGAAGAGTTAGTAAAAGTCGTATTCCAGATGTTTTCAGAAAGACAAATTATTGAAAGAATGCCTGAAAAACAGCTTGATAAAGTGTTAACAGGAACCGATATGGATAAAGGACTTGTATTGAAGAATTTAAAATCCATACCGGAAACTTATTTGCGTCAAATGATTGAGAGCATAACAGGAAAAGAAACAGAAGAAAAAAATTCGGCAGAATTGATTAACACAATATCGCAGTTTGGAGATTTGGATTACAAAAACGCATTGCGTAATCTCGATGTAACCCAAAAACGAAATTTGACTTTATTAATTACAAGTACAGATAATAAATATTACCTGAACTTTGATGCAGATGCATACACTCACATGATTGCCCGTGACAGAGAGAAAGAAGATACTGTAAAAGCAATGGGAGTAATCAAAACAGAGTATCTTGAAAAAATGCTGACGAATCTTCCTCCTGATTTACTGCAGGTTGTATGTACTCAGATTGATACTGAAAAATTCGCAGACGCACTTATTACAAAATACCCTGAATTACTTGCAAAACTCATTGCAGGATAGTTGAATTAAGCAATACGATTCTCTTTAACAGTTGCCAAAGCTAATTTTAATGCTTCGTCGGCAAATTTTTGCTTCATTTCAATACGCGGAGTTGATTCAGGTAAACGAATTTCTTTTACGGTAACAATGTCATTGTATTTTACGGATGTATACATCAAACCGACGGGTTTGTCTGAGGTTCCGCCTGTCGGGCCCGCAATACCTGTTGTGCAAAGCGCTACATCACATCCTGTTACATTTTGCAAACCGTCTGCCATTGCCTTTGCACACTGTTCGCTGACAGCCCCGTAATTATTTAAAATATCCCAACTCACGCCCAAAACCGAATTTTTTGCTTCATTAGCATAAGTTACAAAATTCAATTTTACATATTCAGAGCTTCCCGAAATGTCGGTTAATCTTGAACTTACCAAGCCCCCCGTACAAGATTCAGCAGTTGAAATTGTCAGTTTTTTATCTTTTAAAATTCGTCCTAATTCTTCTTCAAAAGTCATTGTCTACTCCTGCTGCGGGCTTATACATGCACTTATTGCGTCAATAAGGCGTTTTACAGGAACCGTCTTGATTTTTGGATTTGTAATATCTTTATTTGCATAAGGAATAATTGCTTTTTTAAAACCTGTCATAGCAGCTTCATTCAGACGCTTTTCAAGATTATTTACGGGGTGAATTTCACCTGACAGCCCAATTTCTCCGATTATAACCGTTTGAGAATCCACAACAACATCTCTTGCACAAGTTGCGATAGCAAGTGCAATACCCAAATCCGCACTCGGTTCATCGACGTCGATTCCGCCCATAACGTTTACATACACATCCTGTTTAGATAAATTTAAGCCGACTCTCTTTTCAAGCACAGCAAGAATTTGTAATAAACGGCTAAAATCAACACCGTTTGCAACCCTGCGCGGTGACGGATAAGGAGTTGCCCCGACAAGTGCCTGAATTTCAACAAGTAAAGGTCTTGTACCCTCATTAGTAACAATAATCGCCGTACCCGGAATATTTTCCTGTGAACGCTCATTTAAAAATAACTGATTCGGATTAACCACTTCCTTTAAGCCGTTTGCACTCATTTCAAAAATCCCGACTTCAGAAGTATTACCAAAACGATTTTTCATAGAACGGAGCATTCTGTATGATTTGTATTTATCACCTTCAAAAGAAATAACCGTATCAACCATATGCTCAAGAACTTTTGGCCCAGCAATATTACCATCTTTTGTAACATGACCGATAACAAGAACCGTAATATTCTTAGTTTTTGCAATCTGCATCAAAATATTACAACACTCACGAATTTGCGACACACTGCCCGCAGAACTTGTAACCGTCCGGGAATAAATCGCCTGTATACTGTCAATAACTACAAAATCAGGTTGCAATTCCTCAATTTGTGCTTTTACACATTCAAGATTAGTCTGTGGATAAATATATAAATTCTCATTTACTATTCCGAGTCGGTCGGCTCTGAGCTTTAATTGTCCTGCTGATTCCTCAGCCGACACATACAAAATCTTTTTACCCTGAGATGCAAGTCCGCCGCTTGTTTGCAAAAGAATTGTAGATTTTCCGATACCCGGATCCCCTGCAATCAGGACAATAGAACCCTGAACCAATCCGCCACCAAGTATTCTGTCGAATTCAGAGATATTCGTACTGACACGAATTTCCTTACCTACCTGAATATCGGTTATCAAAGATGGTTTTATATCATTTGCAAGCATCGCAGTATTTTCACTTACCTGCTGAGATTCTTCAACAAAAGAACCCCACGAAGAACACTCAGGACATTTACCCAAATACCCTGCACTTTCATAACCGCAATTTTGACAAACCCATTTTGATTTTACTTTTGCCATAAAAATTATTTAATAATACCCAAACCTATCAAGAATGAACAAATAATAAATATTGCACAAAACATGCCTGTAACTTTATTCAAGCCCTTTTCGGCACTTTTTTGAGATGCAAAAATGTGAGAAGCACCGCCAATTCCGCCAATACCGTCACCTTTTGGAGAATGCATTAGAATTAATAAAATCAATAAAACTGCGCAACCCGTTGCTATATACCATAATAAATTTGCCATTTATTTTTTATCTCCTTTTTTTATAAAATGCGCTCTTTTTGAATTAAGTTCAATTCTTTCAAAAGTATAAAGTCGTGCAGGACGTTTTGAAGAAGATTTTGTATATTCTTCAAGCTCAACAAGCCCATCAGTTGAGAGCGCTTTTTTTCTAAAATTACGTTTGTCCAATTTCTTTTGCATTATTAATTCATAGGACTTTTGCATTTCGGTTAGAGTAAATTTTTCAGGCAAAAGCTGATATGCAACAGGACAAATTTCTAATCTTTCTCTTGTACGCTTCAGAGAATACTGTATGATTTCTTTATGGTCAAATGCCAATGGCGGCAAGTCCATAACCTTATGCCAACCAAGTTCTGATGTTGAAACAATCTTAATATCTTCAGAACGAACCAAAGCAAAATAAGCACATGTGATTACACGTCCGTCAGGGTGTCTTAAAGGATCGCCGAATGTATACAACTGTTCAAGATAAATATTATCAACAGCCGTTTTTTCCTTCAATACTCGCAATGCAGCATCATCAAGGTTTTCAGATAATCTTACATATCCCCCCGGAATTGCCCACTTGTCTTTAAACGGTTCATTTGTACGTTTGACAAGCAAAACCTGAAGAGCATTGTTTTTTATTGTCAAAATAACAACGTCGACCGTAATTTCATGTGTTTTTGTTTCGTTAACCATTATAAATCTATCCTCTACAACTACAAATATATAATAAACATACAATTTACAATTAATCAATTTATTAATCAACTTAACATTTGTTAATATTAGACAAAAAAAGGGCAATTATGACATTTAAATATACTTTATTTATATACAAGGGGATTACACAGGATGTTTATGATGAGTTTTCAACAGAATATCAATTTCGGCGGATGCAACCCGTTTATGATGGGATGTTTTAATCCTCGTCTTAATTTCTTTATGGGTATGGCTGCAGCGACTGCTGTTCCTCCAATGCCTTTATTCCCTGCATATAATTGCTCTGTTTTTAATCCGTATATGACAATGAATTATGCAAATCCATTTGCAGCAGGCGGATTTGGAGCTTATTATCCTGCACCTGTATTTAATTACACTCCGCAAATATTTATGCCACAATTCACATTGCCTCAATTGCCTGCAGTAAATACAATAGCATCTTCAAAATCAAACACACAAACATCTGTTTCAGCTTCTGATTCTGGAGCACGTCCGCAAGGTATGACTTTAAAAGGTAAGGGTAAAGGAACACAATATGGTCCTGAATTCCTTGAAAAAGTAAAACAAATTGCAAGCAATTTGAATTGTAATTACAGAGATTTAATAGCAATTATGAATTCCGAATCAAGTCTTAATGCACAAGTTGTAGGATATAACGGTGCAAGCGGTTTAATCTGCTTCATGCCTCAGTATTTTGATGTTAATAAAATCAGAAAAATGTCACCGATGGAACAACTTGATTTAGTAGAAGCAACAATCAAAAAATCTAAAAAAGNNNTTATACGCATTAGTTTTCTTACCTGCAAGAGCAGGGAAAGAAGTTCTTTGCAGGGAAGGCGAAACAGGGAGAAACGGTAAACTCCTCAGATATTATGAAGCAAATAAGGCACTTGATTACAATCACGACGGCAAAATTACAAAGAACGAAATGGCATCAAGAATTGATAAAAAATATGTATCTGACAACACTTTCCTTGCATAAACTCAAAGAACTTAATTTTTGTTCATAATTGGCGTTATTTTCTTGTACTTTTAATCTTTTTAAAATAGTATATTGTTAGAGTTACACTATTTGTGTAATTTTATGTTTTAGGATTAAAAGATATGAGGTAAATAACAGTGGAAAATATCGTATCAGACTTGTTTGCAGCAAAAGAAAACACAAGCAGCAATACTAATTTCAGATCAAATATAAATCCTGCAAATATCAAAGTTGTCGGTGTCGGCGGTGGCGGCGGGAATGCCGTTAACAGAATGATAAGAACAGGTTTATCAGGTGTTGAATTCTGGTTAATGAATACTGATTTACAGGTATTAAGTCAGGGTCAAACCAAAAACAGAATTCAATTGGGGGCATCATCTACTCAGGGTTTAGGCGCAGGAAATGATCCGTCAGTTGGGGAAAGAGCTGCAGAAGAAGCACATCAGGAAATCACACAGGCCCTAGATGGTGCTGATATGGTATTTATCACAGCAGGTATGGGCGGCGGAACAGGTACCGGTGCTGCTCCTGTTGTTGCAAAAATCGCAAAAGAACTTGGGATTTTGACTGTTGGTGTTGTTACAAAACCGTTCACCTGGGAAGGTCGTAAAAGACAAAATCAGGCAAATCTCGGTTTGGACAAATTAAAAGAATATGTTGACGCTGTTATTGTAATTCCGAATGATAAATTATTACAGGTTGTAGACAGACAATATTCATTGAACGAATCCTTTGGAATTGTTGATGAAGTTTTACTAAGAGGTGTTCAGGGTTTAACAGATATCATTACAATTCCGGGTATCATTAACGTAGATTTCGCGGATGTTAAGTCTGTAATGCAATCCTCAGGTTCAGCATTGATGGGTATAGGCAGAGCGCAAGGTGAAGGCCGTGCAGTAAAAGCAGCTCAACAAGCTATCAATTCTCAATTGCTTGAATCTTCTATAAACGGTGCGTCAGGGGTAATTGTAAACATCACAGGCGGGCCTGATATGGGTATTCACGAAATCAGTGATGCAGCATCAATCATTCACGATGCTGTACTTAATGATGCAACAGTAATTATAGGTACTGCCGTTAACGATACAATCAAAGACGGTTCTATTCAGATTACCGTTATTGCAACCGGCTTTGAATTAAAAAACAATTCATCATTAAATGTTGCATCTTTTGGAACATCTCAAAATACATCATTTGATGGTGATATCTCAAAATTAAATGCTTCTGATTTCTTCTCAGGCGCGTTTAATGCTCAACCTAAGTCAGTTATGGATAATAATAGTGCAGGTAAAAACTTCACTAACATTGAAATCCCTGATTTCTTAAAAAGATAGTTCATAATCATAACATATAAAAAAGGGCAGAATTTCTATTCTGCTCTTTTTATTCGCTTAAAATCGAAATATTCATCATTTCAATATCGTCATAATCAAAATGATCCATCGCATAGGTATTATGCCCTGTTTTTATTGTAATTTGATTTCTTGCATCTGCTTTAATTAAGGAGTTCGGTATTTTTATTCTTTGTCCGTCACCATTTATTTTTATCTCGCCAATTTTTTGATTATTAAAAAATACCTCGGCAGGGGTTGAATACGCGGAAGTTTTTATTTTATTTTGTCCCATTTTTTTTGCAAGAAGAGTATCCAGTCCGCAAATTGAGCCGATGCATAAATAATTTGTACTGTTTTTTGCATTATTAGTCATTATAAAATCTTTCGAATAGCTTGGACCTGAAGATTTTAACCTGAAATCAGAGGCGGAGGCAGAATTTTTTGAAAAACTGTTATCCCCAAGGTGAATTATATCGGAATCGAGATTTATATCAAGCGGCTCAGAACGGGCGATTTCAATCTGCATAGGGCTATTGAGCCCATAATTATTATTTATTGTAATTGAAAAAGGTCTGTATCCTTCTTTTTCAACATTTAACAGAGTCGGCTGATTAATTTGAATTTTAGGGAGTTCAAAATTTCCGTTTTGGTCGGAATAAGTACGAAATTTTTGTTGCGGAATGGAAATTTTGGCAAATTCGACGGGTTGTTTTGTGTGAGAATCAATGATTCTGTTACTTTCCTTTTGACCGACTTTTGTAACTCCGCCGGAATAGGTTGTTCCAAAGCACGGAGATATGATAAACATGGCTAATAATACTATAAGAATTTTCACAATTTTCATACATAAATTTATTAAATAAACAAAAATTATTAATAACCTACGATTGAAAAATATGAGTACAATTATAATTTGTTATTGAAAAATAATATTTTTTTGATAGAATGAACATACGAATACTAATTGAGCCGATGTGATGAAATTGGTAGACGTGCCAGACTCAAAATCTGGTGTGGTTCACCCCACGTGCCGGTTCGACTCCGGCCATCGGCATTTTTACACCCGAAAGGGTGTTTTTTATTGGAGTCGAACCTCCGGTTCTTACCTCTCGAAAAACGATACTTAATCGTTTTTCTCGGCAGAGTGGCCATCGGCATTTTTACACCCGAAAGGGTGTTTTTTATTGAAGAAAGAAAGTAGGTAGGGTAGAATTTTTACGTTACATACAGGTTGGTCAATTATGCCCAACATACAACCTAC
The DNA here is from genome assembly GCA_902802825.1 of uncultured bacterium. Lineage (GTDB taxonomy): Bacteria > Cyanobacteriota > Vampirovibrionia > Gastranaerophilales > Gastranaerophilaceae > Zag111. The sequence goes on from CADCNV010000026.1 coordinate 34,949, forward strand.
ATGCTGCTGGCTTCATTTTATTTATTGTTGAGTTGCACCCAACCTACAAACTACGACCTTCATTTTATTTATTATTGGGTTGCACCCAACCTACATGCTATGGATAATATATTGCGCTACAGGAAGAGGTTGGCGTACTGTAAGTTGTAGATGCACTAGTACCATTTACCTGACATTTAGTATATAATAATGTGCAATTACTTCCATCGGAACGGCAACCTGCCTTATTGGCACATACATTTTTTGAAAATCCCGTTGTAGAGTTTGTTGTTCCTCCATATACAGTGCCATTTGGGCCTTTACAATAATAGGTAAAATTACATAGATAGTTGAGATTTGGGAATGAAGCAGTTGTACAATAAGAATGGCTACAACCCGATGAGTTGCATGTACAAGAAACTCTCGCAGTAGTGCAACTTGTTCCACTTCCACTACTTCCACATTTTTTTGTACCCTGGAATTTATAGCAATTATTTTCTGCGCCAATTCTATAACTGCATGATACATTATTGTTATTTATTATATCAACTTCAGCATTATATTCATTATAATTAGAAATAAGAGTTGGAGAATATGCTTCAAAAGTATCAGAACTATGCTGAGTGATACTTACACCTATTATTGCACTTATACCGGAGAAGGTTGAGGAACTACCGGAAATCACGGCTCCTCCGGAACTTTGCCCGTTTGTCTTTTTAAAACCAAACGTTACTGTAACATTTCCGCCTGATACAGAGCATTTTATTGTATTTGAATTCGCCGCAGGCGTAGTCGAACCATAAGCATTTGTAGTTGCTGTACGCACGCAATCGATAGATATATGTGTTCCGCTGCTAACAGAACAACGTGAACAATAACTCAAATCAGATTTTACTGCACAACATGCATCTTTTAAGTTCCCTGGAGGATTACTGCCCCAGCCCTCACAACACGCACGTTTTTGAGCATCTGATATTGATGCATTTTTATATTGCCATGCTTTGCAAGCATCATTCGATCCGCAATCGCCATGTGGAGCAAGCACTATCTCTCCCGCCTGCCAAACAAGTAGCATCAGAAGAACCGTAATAAGCGTATTCGTATGCATAAACCCCTGAACTGGATTTACGATATTCACAGCATTGAGGGTAAGAAGACATAGGATAACTCCACTTATTATTATTGATTAAACGACAACAATAAGCATTCCAATTACTGGAATTAGCAACAAGGCCTGATTTTTCATTGCAACACTTGAGAGTAGCACTGGAGCCGTTATAGACACCGGTAGAGTAAAGCCCCCCACTGTTGCAATTTACACATTCTGTATATACATTTCCAGAGCCGTTATCACCAACTGCGTTACAGCAATTGGAACCCGCATAAAAATAAGAACCTTTTAAACTTGTGCTGTATAAACTCTTACAGCATTTCGCATATTCCCCGTTAGGTTCACTTCCTGTTCTTGAGCCGCCGGCAGAATCTAAATAAGCGGGACTGCAGCAACCTGCCTGCCAATCATCACCGGTAATTCTGCCGGAACCGGTACAACAACTTTCCCCGGAGCTGGAAGTATATGCATTCTTCGTTCTGCCCCAATATCCGGAACTGTATCTTGCATATTTTTGCGAACAAGTGCAATAACCCGAACTTTGATTACAACACCAGTCACTACCTGTACCACTACAACATCTGGTGGTATTTCCTATACTATAAGCCGTACCATTACCCGTACAACGGCATTGGTTTGTCTTGCCCTGAGTACAGCACCAATCTCCTGATGAATTTGCATGTGAGGTACTGTTACTGCAACATCCTGCCCACTTTGTGCCGCTTGTAGTGTTTCCGTAACTGTCTGAACAAGAACATTGGTTTTGATAACCCTGTCCGCAACAGTATGTAGATTTATAACTTGAACTATTGTTACAACATCTTGCTGCCTGATGACTGCCATAAGTATTGCCGTAATTATCGGTACAACGGCATTGATTTGTCTTGCCCTGAGTACAGCACCAATCTCCTGATGAATTTGCATGTGAGGTACTGTTACTGCAACATCCTGCCCATTTTGTGCCGCTTGTTGTGTTTCCGTAACTGTCTGAGCATGAACACTGGTTTTGATAACCCTGTCCGCAACAGTATGTAGATTTATAACTTGTGCTGTTGTAACAACACCTTGGTGCATTACCTTTACCCTCAACCAAAGCACCGGTATTGTTTGCACAGGCACATTGATTTGCGCTCTTATTCTTACAACAATAGTTGCTGCCATCTGATGTTACGGTTGAACCGTCACAACATCCTGCACGGTAATGATTACCGCGAGTCTGTCCGTTTTTA
>CADCNV010000027.1:0-16987 GCA_902802825.1 uncultured bacterium
GCACCTGTAAATGCCGGAGATGCACCCAAGTATGCACGGCTTTGAGCATGTTTATGACTTTGCACATTATTATTATGCGCAGTCAAACCTACCTGACAATTCTGATTTACAATATCTACTTTCATACTACCTATAAACCTTCCATATATATAGAAACCAAATCAATTTAAAAATTGCTATAAATTTATTAAATATTAATAAATGTTAAGCTTTTTATTTAAAATGGAATCTATGAATATCCCCCGCTACTACTTATCTGGTTTTATATTTTGTGATATATAAGCAGAAACAAATTTATTATACATCATAAAAATTATTATTCAACACTTACAAAAAAAGACCTTTCAAAATGAAAGGTCTTTTTATACGAACGCATTAAAAATTATTTATTTTTATTATAAAAATCATTCATAAGTTCATCTAATTTGCTCATATCGCCGAAGTTTTCATTTTTCAACTGTTCACGTTTATCAGTTTTTGTATTAACCATAAATACTGTCGGGAATGCAGCAATTTCGTATTTTTTAACAGCCGCTTCATATTTTTTGTCTTCAACGTTAACCTTTACGAAATTAAACTGATTTTTGTGATTTTTATAAAGTTCTTCGTAGATTGGCATGAATCTTACACAGAAACCGCACCAATCAGCATAGAATAAAACTATCATAGGTTTTTTTGCCTTAACAGCTTTTTCGTAAGGGATACCAAAATGGTAATCTGACGGTTTTTTTGTTGGTTGATCAGCAGCAGGTGCTTCAGCAGGAGCAGGAGCAGGAGCTTCTGCAGCAGGAGCACCGGCAGGTGCTGCACCGTTTGATAATAAACCTTTTACCTGATAACTTGTTACCGCACTGAATGTTGTAGCTGCAGCAACTAAAGTTAACAAACCTATTTTTAATGCATATTTGCAATCAAAATTCTCTGAACTCATGTTTTTTCCTCCGTTTAATAAATACTATTTAATATTATTACAAACATATTTTTTATATTTATTTCAAAAACTTTTGTAAATTATTTTTAATAATTCTTAATACATGACTTGAGAAAATATATATCATAGTATATACTAAATATATACCCAAAAGAAGTATCTCGTGTTACCCCATGTGCGGCATATAGTGTCGTGGGATTTGTGTTGTAAAAATAAGAGGAGTTTAATTTTATGAGCAATGATGAAAAAGTTATTCGCATGAAAAATTGCTATCAAGGTGTAGAAAGAAGAAGCGTAGAAAGAAATGAAAATGATGAACTAAACACATACCTCAGAGAAATCTCATCTTACCCACAGCTTTCAATAGAAGAAGAAAAAGAATTATGCAAAAGAATAGAAAATGGTGATAACAGCGCAAAACAAGAACTTATCAGAGCAAATTTAAAACTTGTTGTTACAATTGCAAGAAAAACAATCCACATGTCCGGATTACCTTTTGTAGATTTAATTCAGGAAGGTAATTTGGGGCTTATGGTCGCGGCTGAAAAATTCAATTACAAACTCGGCTACAAATTTGCCACCTATGCCGGATGGTGGATTAAACAGGCAATGTTTAAAGCAATTTCAGAACAATCACATTGTATGAAAATTCCCGTATATATTCAGGAAACATTATCTAAATATTCAAAAATCAAATACCAAATGGAGCAATCAACAAATAATCAGGTCAAAGTTGAAGATGTAGCAAAAGAAATGAAAGTTGCACCGGAAAAAATTGAAATGTTTTTATCCGCTTACACAAAAACTGTTTCTATTGAAAACGGCATTGAAAAAAATGACGGGAAAGAACTGAATGTTGCGGATATTCTTGCAGATGAAAAAGCATTAATCAGTGAAAATGTAGAATATCAATCTCTAAAAAATGATATTAACAATATTATTTCAACATTAAAAGAAAGAGAAAGAGATGTTGTCAGAATGCGCTTTGGGCTTGATGACAGTGAAAAATATACGCTTGAAGAAATCGGCAATATTTATGGTGTAACAAAAGAATGTATCCGCCAGACAGAATTAAGAGCATTGAAAAAATTAAAAGCAACCGGCTCTCAATTATTAGAATGTTATATATGCTAGAAATGTTTGCAAGTTGGAGAGTTTGCAAGTTCATTTCAGATTGATTAATAACCGTAACAAACTCCAAACTTCCAAACACCAAACTCATAAACTTTTAAATAAAATTTCTCGTGTTTATTGTAATCCTTTCAAAAGCCGCAACCCGTGAAGATTGCGGCATTTCTGTAAATTTAATCCATATCTTTTGACAGAGTTTTTATTACATCTGCAATAAGTTCTATACTGCTTTGTTCTTTTGACGCCTTTAATGCTTTCTTCAAGACACGATAAGGACTGTTAAACCAATTTTCTACAAAAACTTTATCCCCAACAACAGCTTTTAATCTGGATTCATTTCCATTACGTATAAAAGATAATTCTGTTAATGCCTTATTTTCAGAAAGTTGTTTTAATATTTCATCGGCTTTCATTGTTTTTCTGAAACCATGTTTTAATGCGATACCAACCTGAATTTGTGACATATTTGGATTACATTTCAAAGCCATACCAAAATTTTGATTACTTACACGCTGAACCTGCATAGTTTAAACTCCTTTAATTTTAATAAAATCCTTAAAACATATAATAAAATTTTTTGCTATTAATTAACAAAAACCGATTTTGATATTCTGAACATTATTCAAAATTTTAAAATCGGTTTTTGCACATAAATTACAATATTAGTCTTTTTTCTTCAATGTCGGAAATGCAATGACATCACGAATTGACGGAGAATCAGTCAAAAGCATTACCAATCTGTCAATACCCATACCTAAACCGCCCATTGGAGGAACACCATGTTCTAATGCACAGATATAATCTTCATCAATTGGCATTGCTTCATCATCACCCTGAGCTTTTGCCTGCATTTGGGCCTCAAATCTTGCTCTTTGGTCTATCGGATCCGTTAATTCAGAAAATGCATTATCTATTTCCCAGCCATTAATTCTTGTTTCAAATCTTTCAGTCAAACGCGGATTATCCCTGTGAACTTTTGCCAATGGTGAAATATCACGAGGATAATCATAAATGTGAATCGGCTGAATCAGTGTCGGTTCAACTTTTTCTTCAAATACTTTTTCAACAACCTGACCCCAATTTGAACATTCTTCTGTATCAATATGAAGTGTTTGGGCAGTTTTTACAGCATCTTCAAAAGTTTCGATTTTATTAAAATCAATTCCCGTTGCCTCTTCAACTGCACCAAGCATGGTTTTTCTGTCCCACGGAGGAGTTAAATCGATTTCGTTTTCGCAGTATTTAATTTTTGTTGTACCAAGAACTTCCTGTGCAACATAAGCAACAAGTTCTTCAATCAAATCCATCATATCATAATAATCTACATAGGCCTGATAAAGCTCTATCATTGTGAATTCAGGATTATGACGAGTATCAATACCTTCATTTCTGAATGAACGATTAATTTCAAAGATTTTTTCACTCACACCGCCAACCATAAGACGTTTAAGATATAGTTCGGGAGCAATTCTCAAATACATATCCATATCGAGTGTATTGTGATGAGTAATGAACGGTTTTGCATTAGCACCACCTGCCTGCGGGTGAAGCATTGGAGTTTCAACTTCCATAAAACCCTTTGAAATCAAAAATTCTCTTATTTTTTGTATAATTAAACTTCTTTTTTGGAATGTTTTACGGACATCTTCATTTGTAATCATATCAACATATCTTTGACGATATTTTGTTTCAACATCAGTCAAGCCATGAAACTTTTCAGGTAACGGCAAAAGAGATTTTGATAAAATTTCAAGTGAAGTTGATTTGATGGTAAGTTCGCCTCTTGGAGTTCTGCGCACTGTACCTTCAAAACCTACGATATCACCTATATCCACTGTCTTTAATGTTTTAAGATTTTCTTCATCAAGATTTTCTTTGTGAGAAAATACCTGAATTTTGCCTGAGGCATCAACAAGATCAATAAACATTCCGCTGTTACGAACAGCCATTACACGACCTGCAACTTTATAACTGTCAGATGTTTCTTCCCCGACAGGAAGTTCGGTATATTTATTCTGCAAATCCTGCGCCATTATTGTTTTTTCGTATTTATAAGGATAAGGATTTAATCCTCTTTCTCTTAGATTATTTGCTTTTTCAACTCTGATTTGACGGATTCTGTCTTGTGATGAACCTGCTTCCTTTGCTATTTCCTGAATTTCTGCCATTTTAATTTCCTCTTTTCAATTTTTATAAGCAAAATTATCATATCATAAACAAGAAAATCATTTTATATTTACAATTTGCCAAAAAATATACAAATTATAAAATATAATTATGAGCAAGGTATTAATTTTTAGTGAAAATAATTCTGTTATAGAAAAATATTCGCAAATATCTGAGGGAAAATTTTTTAATTTTGCAATATGTAAGACAGAAAATGAATTGCAATCAGATATTAATGACAAGCCATGTGATGTTTATTTAATTGACAGCCAGAATTGTCCAGGGAATTTGAAACAAATTATTCAGGGAATAAAAAACGTGTATGAAAATGCTCAGATTATTTTACTGAGCCCGTCAAATAACATTGATAATGATATTTTATCCGATATAAACGGATATATTTGTGATAATTATTCGGATAATATGATTTTTAACATCATTAATACCTGCATAAAAACAAAATCAAAACTTGATAAACTGACAATACGAAATGCAGATATGAAAGAAAGTTTGTACCGGCTGAATGTTTTGTATAATACGAGTTCTCAATTTGCAGGAACACTTGATACAAAAAATCTTTTAACATATATGACAGATGGTTTGGAAAGATCGTTGAGCTTTGATTTATCATGCACAATTTCTTTTGGTTTTGAAAATGAGCCGGTTTTAATCATTCACTCTTTATATGATGTATCGGAAGAATTAACAAATGCGCTAAAATTCAGAGCCGTTTTGAATTACAAATCGTTATTCGAAAATCAAGAAATACCGTTTGAAATAGATGATACAAAATTGAAGATTGTAAAAGATATCAAAAATCCTCACGAAAAATTTACTTTTTCAATATTTCAATATGACAATATGTTTGCACCTATTGATTTGGGTGATCAGTTCTTCGGATGTATAGAAATTTTCAGAAATAAAGCTTTCACCTCTGATGATGCAGCATACTTTCAAACTATCGTCAGACAGGTTTCTTTACCATTGAAAAGTGCGGGTTTATATAAAGAAATTAAAGAAAAAAATATTGAGCTTGAAAAATTAGAAAGAATTAAATCAAATTTTGTTTCAATTGTATCTCATGAACTCAGAACTCCGCTTACTCCGCTTAAAAACGCTTTATCTATTCTTTCAAGCGGCAGATGCGGCGAATTTAACAAAGACGGAATACATTTTCTTGATATGGCCAAAAGAAACGTAAGTCAGCTCATAAACATAATTAACGATATTCTTGATTTAAATAAAATAGAAGCGGGAATGATGATTTTCAAATACAAAAAAATGAACATTCACACTATTATTGAAAATGTCAAAAATAATTTTATCAATGTTGCCAAAGAAAATAACATTGAGTTTCACGCAGAAGAACAGGGAAATCTTCCGGATATTTATGGTGATAGCCAAAGATTAGAACAAATATTAACAAATTTGGTTTCAAATGCAATTAAATTTACGCCTGAAAATAAACATATTACAATTAAATCCGAACTTCGTAATTCTTCCGAAATTATTCCATGCAAATATTTTGAAGAAGAAATCAAATCTTTAAAAGGCGATTATATTGTGGTAAGCGTCAAAGATGAAGGAATCGGAATGAAAGATGAAAACATTCCAAAAGCTTTTGAAATGTTTTCACAAATTGAAAATTCCCTGACCAGAAAGGTCGGCGGAACAGGTTTGGGACTGCCTATTGTTAAAGGTATGGTGAAAGCACATAAAGGCGCTCTCTGGTGCGAAAGTGAAGAAGGCAACGGCTCAAGTTTTTATTTTGCAATCCCTGTTTGCAGTGAAAATTCCGAAATAAAAACAGTACAAAAAGAAATAGTTTAATGTAAAATTTTCTTAATATTTTTTATCTTATTAAGCAACTATTATTTTCACACTTTTTCATGTATGAGAAAATTACGAACAATATTGAAAGGAGTCCCCTGATGAATATTAATTCTGTCAGTTGCAGAAATGAACAAAATTACAGACAAACCCCGACATTTGGTGCAATTCGATTTACCGATAATGCTATGAAAATTCTTAAATCACAAATTATTAACCGTGTTGGTAATAATGTAGATTTATTTGTAAAAGAGGTAAAACCCCTAATCACTCATTCTGAAAATAACCCGATTCACGTAATAGTAGATGGAAAACCTGAATCTACCAAACTATTTGCAAAAGTTGAAGACAGAAAGTTGAATTTTGGATATGATGCTACAACAACATACCATCAAGATGACAAGTACACATTTGATTTTCTTGCAAATGCTGTCGGTAAAGCAGAAGAATTAAATAAATTAAACAAAGAACTTGACGAGCTTAATAATAATATTAAAAAATAAAGTAATTCACATACATTACATAAAAAAGACCGCATATAATACGGTCTTTTTTATTACCTTTTATATTGCACTTGTGAATAAAATCATGTAAAATTATATATATAAACACGCGGAGTTGATTATGTCAGGATTTATAAAAAATATAAAAAGAAAAGCATTTACCCTGTCTGAACTGTTAATTGCACTTGGAGTAATTGGGGTTTTGACGGCAATAGTAATGCCCATTGTTTTTAATTTGATGCCTGATCAGAATGTATTAATGGCAAAAAGAGCATTTTACGCAACTGAAATGGTTATAAGCGATTTGATGAATGACAGTTATTGTTATCCAAAATTAAATTCTCGCGTAGGACTTGACGACGGATACGGGTATGCCAGATGTAAAAAATGGGGTGGAGAAGAAAATAAAGGATCTCTAACAAATGAAGATTCAACAAAAAAATTAATTACACTATTTACTGACAAACTCGATATAAAAGGTAATGTTGATTTTAATAATAAAACTTTTAAAACAAAAGACGGAATTGTATGGAAATTTTCAGATTTCAACTTCGCCAACAATGATCCTGACTCTTATGTTTTACTAACAGTAGACGTAAACGGAGATAAAGACCCCAATTGCGGTCAAATAAATGCATCAGGTAAATGTACGGATAAAAACCGCAAACACGGATTTGATAAATTTACTATGAGGATATTTGCAAGAGGTCGAATTCAAATTCTCGACTGTTGGGCAATATTAGCGGTAAGAACAGATAAAAAACTTGTCGGAAAAGAAGAGGCCGTTTGTGATTCACAAGACTCCGGAACAAAAAAAGAAGAATGTTCTGACCCGCCAACAAGTCCTGATGATTTTTGCTGTAATGACTCAAAATGGAAAAACTCAGATATTTGTAACTCATGCACATCAACACCAACAAGTGCAGACGATTATTGCTGCACGGAAGAATCAGAATCCGGCTGGGTCGGAACTGAAGCATGCGATCCATGCACTTATACAAAACCTGAAAGTGCTGCTGATGCATGTTGTCTGGAAGGTCATAAATGGCATGGAACCGCTATTTGTAATGTTTGTGCTCAACCATATTCTAAAGAGTGCTGTCTGAGTAAATTGAATTCTATACAACCCGGGGACAAATGCTGTGATCATCCTGAAGTCCGCGCACAGGTTTCAATGTGCAGTTATGAAGTCGTTACAGTTACAACAAAATTTTATGTAAATGCTGAAAAACCTAAAGACAGCAATAATTGGGGTAAAACAAAAATTACCGCCCAATCAACATTAGATAAAACTTTGCCTGTCAATTTAGAATTGAAATTCATTAGAAGTTGCCCTTCGAGCGGCGTAGGTTGCGGCACATATGGTCAGGGTATGTCTTGTATTGTTAATGCCGGCTCAACCGGCTGTAATGCGAGTGAAGAATTTGTCAGCGGGACATTCTCATACAGATTCCAATACACAAAAAACACTCAGGGAGGAGATTTCAACGGTTTCAAAGCTTTATACACTATTATGGGATCTCAGAATAATTACGGTATAAAATTCAAATTCCCTTCAGGAGTAAATCAATATTAAAAAAGTATTTCAAGAAAATAACCGATTTTCAAATGAAAACCGGTTATTTTTTATAGTATTGAATGTTTTTTAATTATTCAACTTCGATAGCGCCAACAGGGCAAGCATCAGCTGCTTCTTTTACGCTGTCAATGTTATCAGCAACTGCAGCTTCATTTACAACTGCCTTATCTTCGATTGAAAATACATCTGAACAAATTGATTCGCAAGCACCGCATGCAATACATGAATCACTAATTGTAACTGCCATTTTAATTTCTCCTTATTTTTATTTAACCACGCGAAATATATTCGCAAGAACATTATATAACAAATTTGAAAAAATTTCCACAATCTATTTTTAAAATATATTTACAGAAATATTATCATAAAGTATCTTTTATATTTTGAACTATATAATCAAAACCTGTGATTTCGCCAAGATTTTCACCGCCTGTTTTTGGAACAGTCTTTTTACCGTAAAATAAAAACGGAACTTTTTCTCTTGTGTGATCTGTTCCCGGCACGCAAGGGTCACAACCATGATCAGCAGTTATTATAAGTGCATCATATTCCTTCATAGCTTCAATTATGGGAGCAATATAGGTATCAATTTCTTCAATCGCTTTACCATAACCTGCCGCATCATTTCTGTGTCCGTATAGCATATCCGTATCAACAAGATTTGTAAATATTAAAGTTTTATCGTTATATTCTTTACCTTTTTCATAAGCAATGTCTTCAAGCGGCAACTCCCCTTTAACTGCTTTAAGAGTCAATTCAAGACCTTCTTTATTTGAACCTGTATGAATTGCATGAGTTATGCCTGATTTTGAAAATATATCTTCAATTTTGCCGATAGCAATAACTTTATCTCCTCGTTCTTTTAATTCATTTAAAATAGTACGTTTTGGCACCATTGAATAATCACGTCTGTCTTTTGAAATTCTTGTCGGCTTGCCGTCAATAACTTTATACGGACGCGCAATTACCCTTGCAACATTATATCCGCCATCATCAAGCAATTTCCTTGCAATTTCACACCATTTATAAAGTGTTTCAAGCGGAATCATATCCGTATCAAGCGCAATTTGAAATACACTGTCAGCAGATGTATACACAATCGGGAATTTTGTTTTATGATGTTCTTCATTCAATTCTTCAATAATTTTAGTTCCGCTTGCGGGAATATTTGCCAAAACTCCGCCGCACCCTGTTTCTTCTATAAATTTATCGATAAGTTCTTTTGGAAATCCGTCAGGAAATGTTGCAAACGGCTTATCAGATACAAGCCCGGCTATTTCCCAATGACCTGTTGTTGTATCTTTTCCTTTTGATTTTTCAATCAATGTTGCACAGTAACCTTTTTGATGCTCAACTTTTGCAATACCTTTAAAATCACCTAAATTACCAAGCCCCAATGCCTCCATATTCGGAACATTCAATCCGTTATTAAATTCACATACATGCTTTAATGTATTACATTCCGGAATATCACCAAATTCGGCACAATCATCCATTGCCCCTATGCCCATTGAATCTATAACAATTATTACTGCTTTAACATCCATAATCTATTCCCCTATTCCATGGCTAGATTTTAACACAATTTTCAGAATATTAAAAGTATAATTTAATATTTGAAACAAGTTGTTTCATGATCATCAACAATTCCTATTGATTGCAAATATGAATATATAATAACGGTTCCGACATACTTCATTCCGCGTTTTTTAAGATCTTTTGATATTTTATCCGACAAAGGGGTAGATACCTCAAATTTATCATCTTTATTTTTAATTATTTTTCCGTCGGTAAAACCCCAGATATATTTTGAGAATGAACCGTATTCTTTTTGAATTTGAATAAATATTTTTGCATTAGAAACGGCACTGTTTATTTTTCCTCTGCTTCTTATAATTGCTTCATTCTGCAACAATTCATTAATTTTATTTTCATCATATTTTGCAACTTTTTGAACATCAAAATTATCAAACGCCTTACGAAATGCTTCACGTTTTTTTAAAACGGTAATCCATGACAACCCCGCCTGAAATGACTCTAAAACTAACAATTCAAAAAGTTCATGATCATCATACTTTGGCATTCCCCATTCATTATCATGATAATCTTTATAAATCTGAGAATTTTCATCAACCCAAAAACATCTGCGCATAGATAAATTATAATATGCAAATATGTATTATTTGTCAATTTTAAGATTAATCTTGATTAAAGGGTATATTTAGAATATTATTGAACTGCGAAATATTAATAGAAAAGAGGGAAATATGCTAGATATTAAACTAATCAGGGAAAATCCCGAAAAAATAAACGAACTTTTAAAAAGAAGAAATCCGCAATGGTCAATTGATGAAGTATTGCAAATTGACGAAGAAAGAAGAAAAATTCAAACCCAGGCAGATGAATTACGCGCAAAACGCAAAAACGAATCTCAAAAAATCGGTATGATGAAGAAAAACGGTGAAAATACTGATGCTATTCAGGAAGAAGTCCGCGTTTTGGGTGATGAAATAAAAGAACTTGAAGAAAAACAAAACGAACTTGACGCAAAACAAAGAAATGTTCTTCTTCATATCCCCAATATTCCTGATGAAACTACTCCAATCGGAACATCAGAAGATGATAATGTTGTGGTTTCAACCTGGGGTGAACCGACAAAATTTGATTTTGAACCAAAAGCGCATTGGGATATATGCGAAGAAAAAGGTTTGGTTGATTTTGAAAGAGGGGTAAAACTTTCACAATCAAGATTCACCTTGTACAGAGGTAAGGGTGCAAGATTAGAACGCGCAATTATAAATTTCTTCCTTGATCAGCATACAGAAAATGAAGGTTACGAAGAAATTTTACCTCCATTTATGGCAAATGCCGCTACAATGACAGGTACAGGTCAGCTTCCTAAATTTAAAGAAGATATGTATAAGTGCGAAGATGAAGATTTATACTTAATTCCGACAGCAGAAGTCCCTGTTACAAATATTTATGCCGGAGAAATTTTATCGGAAGATGATTTACCGAAATATATGACGGCTTACACTCCATGCTTCAGACGTGAAGCAGGTTCTGCCGGAAAAGATACAAGAGGTTTAATCAGAGTTCACCAATTTAATAAAGTTGAAATGGTAAAATATACAACTCCTGAAAATTCTCCCTCAGAACATGAAAAATTAACTCAAGATGGTGAAAAAATGCTTCGGCTCTTAGGTTTGCCATACAGAAAAGTATCCTTATGCACGGCAGATATCGGTTTCAGCGCAAATAAATGCTGGGATTTGGAAGTTTGGTTACCTTCTTATAATACTTACAAAGAAATTTCAAGCTGCTCAAATTACGGGGATTATCAGGCACGCAGAGCAAATATCCGTTATAAAGACAAAGCAACCGGAAAAACAAGATTTGTCCACACAATAAACGGTTCGGGTCTGGCAGTCGGAAGAACATTTGCAGCGATTATTGAAAACTTCCAACAAGCGGACGGAACAATTATTATTCCTGAAGTTTTAAGAAAATATACAGGTTTTGATAAAATCTAATTATATTTAAAGGATGCCTTTATGGCATCCTTTTTATTATTACTCTGCATCTTTTGTTTTTGAATTAATTTGTTTTATTACTTTTTTTGATCCCTTGACGGATTCAGTATTTGTTTCTTTTTTGGAAGATTTTAATTTAGATTTAAATTGTTGTATTTTTTCTTTAAAACTTAATTTTTCTTTTTTAGTTTTCTGTACAGTTTCTGAAGAATTTGATTTTTCTTGCAGCATTTTAGATTTTAATTGATTAATTTTTACTTCATCCTTTTTTTGTTCCGCCTTTGCCTGAATTTTTTCAAGTTTAATTTTTTCAGCAGCTGCAGCTTTTGCTTGTTTTGCTTCCTGTTTTAATTTTTGTTGCTCAGTTTTTAGCTTTTGCTTTTCAAGTTTGGCTTCTTCTTTTGTTTTAAGTGCTTCTGCTTTTATTTGTTCTTTCTGGAGTTCTGCTTTTTCTTTTAGTTTTTGCTGCTCAGCTTCCTTTTGTTGTTTTGCGTTGATTTTAATTTGCTTAGCTTCGGCCTTTGCCTGTTCTTTTTTTAACTTAGCTTCTTCTTTTAATTTAAAAGCTGCTTCTTTTTGCTGTTGTTTTTCCAACCTTGCGGCTTCTTTGGCCTGTAGTGCCGCTTCTTTTTGTTGCTGCTTTTGCATTTTTGCAGCTTCTTTTAATCTTTGTACTTCTTCTTGTTTTTTATTTTTTATTTGTTCCGCTTCTTCTTTGAGTTTTGCTCTTTGCAGTTTTAAGTCTTCTACTTCACTTATAGTTTTTTGAAGTGCAAATTCTTCCGAAGCAATTTCGATATCCGTTTTATTATTATCAGGTGCCTGTTTTGGAGCCATTTGATCTAAAACTTCAGATAATTTTTTTGTTACATATTGATCATCATTATTGTATGAATCTTGTTCCTGTACTTGTGCAACTTCATTAAGTGAAATATTTGTCATTTCCTTTGAATCATTTGCATCGGGAGTTTTTATATTTTCTTCAGGTACTGTTATTTCAGGAGTATTTATCACCATAATATCCTGATTTACTTGCTCTGATTCCTGCTGAATCTCCGGTTGAGAATTTGATTCCTGCTGAACTTTCACTTCATTCTGAGAAGAAGCTTGTTTTTCAATATTTACAGGTTCTTCAGGTAAAACTATCGATGGAGTTAAGTTATCAACATTTGCATCAGGTCTTGTAAATACGGTTTTTTCATTAAATAAATCGCTGTCATTACTTATTTTTTGACTATTTTCAGATGTTTTTAATTCAACTACATCTCCTGCATCATTGGCATTTATTGCAAATGATTGATCTTGATTCAAATTTGCATGTTTAATTTTGACGGCTCTTGCTGCTGATTGCCTGACTGCTGCAGCAGATGCAAGATTTGTACCTGCAGAAGTTACATTTTCTGCGACCTTATTTTGTGTTTTTGCAGTATTTGCAGTAATTTCTTTTAATTGTTCTTCAGCTTCTTTCTGAGCTTGTTTTGCCGCCCTTTTTTCTTCTTTTAATCTTTCTTTTGCTAACCTTTTTGCCTCTTTTGATGAGTTATTTAAATCATCTCCCGTTTTTTTGATTTCACCTGAAGCAGTATTTGCAGTATTGATAACATTATTTGCAGTCGTTGCAGCAGAAGTTGCAGCAGCATTGGCAGAAGCAACAATATCTGTTACAGGTTTTACATCAGAATATTTTATTTCAATGTTATCTGTTTGTTTTATTTCCTTTGCAGTTACTTTAATCGGTTCAGATTGGTTTGATTTAACGGAAGAAATTTTTACATTTCCATCATTGACAGCTTCAGGTGCAGGCGTTTCATTACTTCCTCTTATAACAGGAACACTATTCATTGATTCTTCTTCTTTTAATATATCCTGAACTTTTTGGGTATTATCGGAATTTATTAAAGATTTTTGCATTTCTCTATTTTCGCCTGAAGCGATATTTTTTGATGAATCTGTATTTTCAGCAGCAGGAACTTCCGGTTTGAATTGCTGATTAGATTTTTCAGGATTCGTAACAGATTTTTCACCTGATTGACCTAAAGCGTTAAAAGCAAGCATTTGCGCAATAGATACTTGTCCTTCCTGAGCAAGCAACTCAGATGCGGGAGTTGTTTTTTTGAGTGCATCTTTTTGAGCTTTTGCAAGCTCTACATTTTCTATTTCGGAAGTATCGTAAATGCCTGTAGCTTCAAACTCTCCCTGCGATGAATTCAACTTTACCCCATATTTTTTATACGGATAATCTTTTATTGTTGTCATTTTATAATCAGGATTCATATATAAGAAACTTATACCCAAATCGTCAAAAGTTGTTCTTATATAATCATATTGATTATCAATATCATCATATGTGATTACCGCTCCTGATTCTAATAATTTAGGCAGGGATGTTGTATAAAAACTTTCAAATTTTTTATAGTCGTCTAAAGATATATTATCACCCTGCAAAGACTTTTCATACGGTTCAATTGCTTTTTTTGCATTTGCAAGCCGGTCTATAATAGGATTTACATATGCTTTTGAATCATCTTCTGCGGCACCTGCACCTTTTAAATGCTGAACCTGTGCTTTCAGATAATGTACATAGCTTTCAAGACTTTTCTCTCTGTCACTTATTTTTTTAATATCGGTATTGTAAATATCTTCAATATTATTTTCGATTGAATTTAAATCTTCAAGTGCATTATCAGCATCATTCAGTTGTGTATATGTCAAAGCTCTGAGATACAATACCGAATTGTAATTTGATACATGTTTTTGAATAAGTTTTGAAGTTCCGTCAATTACATCCTGATAATCACCTTTCATATATTGAGCTATCAGCTTGTAATAAGCACTGTTATAATCTTCAGGATTGATTTTCAAAGCTTTGTCAAAATTTGAAACAGCAACACTTGTATTTCCTGCCTGAAGCTCATTCATACCTATATAAAAATAATAAGTCGGACAATTTTTGTTCAATTTCAATGCCTTATTAAAATATTCTATGGATTTTTTTGCATCTGCATCAAGAAATGTAGTTTCTGCTTTTGAATAATATACTTGCCCTAAACTTGCATAAGACTCAAAATCATAAGGATTCAGAGAAACAGCTTTTTCAAAGGACTGAATTGCCTCAGAATCTTTTTCAAGTTCTGCAAGAGCAACACCTGTCAAATAATATCCCATATAATAATTCGGATATTTTGCCGTAACTGATTGCAGTTTATACAGAGCTTCATTATAATTTCCTTTTTCTATGTCATCGACAGCACCGTATATTTGAGCATCAACCCCCTGTGGATTTAATACTTTCCCGTATTTTTGCGGACAATTTACTCTGTTTATGTCACGTTTGTTTGGTTGCGGTAAATATATATGAGAATTATATTTTACGGCATTTTCATACGACAAAAGATAATTTTGATCATTTTGTGCCTTTTGAGCGTACATTAATGCTCCGTACAAATCACCCAATTCAGCATTTTGCAGTTGTTCTTTTTTATCCGCCCCCAAAACAATTGCGCTGACATATTTTGTATTTGTCATGAATTTATCTTCGTTTGCTTTTATATCAATTGCAGCATTATAATCTTTTTGAGCAAGATCATAGCGTCTTAATGCATAATATGCATCTCCTCTGAGTTTATAAATTTCATATTTTTTTGGTTTTTCATTTATATATGCCGTAAGCAAAGTAATTGCCGTACTGTAATCTTTATTTTCAATTGCTTCCTGCGCTTTTGATATAGTATCTTTATTTGCTTTAATTTTTTCAAAAGAAACATCCTGAGCTAAACCAAAATCAATCGTATCTTCTGCAAAACTCGCATTAGATATGCTCAGCAAAGCCAATATAACTAAAATTCCAATTTTTTTATCTCTTCTCATATTTACCCCGTTGTCTTTTAGTAGAATTATACAATAGAAACATAAATTTTTGAATATTTTTACATTTCTTGTTTTAGCAAAAAAAATTTTTTTTATATTTTATTTTCTTGTTATAATAAAAAATGCAGTAATATAAAAATATTATTTTAATATTTAGCAGAAGACAAATATAATGGCAGATTTATCGGGAAAAATAACAGAACTTGGGAAGAAAATATTGGTTTCTGTCGGGAAAAACAACAAACCGACTTACGCCGTAATGGCTATTGCAACTGCAAACGGCATTTTTAAACCTATATCTTCTTTAACCGATAAAAAAGAAAAACCGGAAGCAAGAAAATATGCGGCATTAAGAGAATTTGCAACAGAATGTGTCGCAGTTCCCACATATTGGGCTTGCGGAGTCGGAGCGGCAACATTGGGCGCAAAATTATTTAAAAACAATCCTGAAAAAAAAGCAATGGCAAGAGCAAATATGATGTTTTTAGGTGTTTGTACGGCTGCGCTTTTAGTAATACCTGCCGTTTGTTCTGTTGCATTATGGGGCTTGGATAAAGCTTTGGGCAAAGATAAACCAAAATCAAAAGAACCGGCAAAACTTGATGTGACATCACCCGCGCCTGAAATGCAAATCCAGACCGACACTTCAACAAAATTTGGAAATAACATTTATCGTCCGAATATGAATACTTTTATGCTTAAAGGAGGGCTTAAAATATGATTCCTCCTATATTAACTAATCCTGTAATATATAACATTACCCAAACAACACAGGCACAGGTGGCTATTGAAACGGGACTCAAAGCTGTCGGACGTCCGGGGTTTATTCTGCTTGATAATTCTATTGACAAAAATACTAAAAAATATTCTTCAATGAAAGAGTTTTTATATCAGCTTACATGTTTAGGCGTATCTTTGGGAGTCGTAATTCCTGTATTTAAAAAGGGCTCTTTCGCAATTGCACGCAAACTATTCAAAGATGAAGCCGTATTCCAAGCATTCAAAAAGTCTGATGATTTTAATAAATTCCGTAAATTAACACAAGATGAAAAAATATTAAAACTGAACGAAATAAATTCAGCAACCGGAAAAAATTATACATTTGACAATATAAATGAAGATTTGGCAAAAGGAATGATAGAAGTAACTTCCATCGCCGGCTCTATTTTGGGATTATCAATTTTATCACCGTTAATTTCAAGACCATTCATAAGACCCGTACTGAAATCTTTAGGCATGAGTGAAAAAAAACCGACTCAATCTGATTCTGCAAAAGTAGATGTAAAAGCATAATAATTATATTCGAAATTTAATAATTAAATCAGGTCTTGACATATATGGTATAATATATTTAGTTATTTTAGGAGAGAGAAATATGTCAGAAAACAATGTATTAATTGCTTATTATTCTTATTCAGGTAATACTAAAACAATTGCGGAAAAAATT
>CADCNV010000027.1:17041-21197 GCA_902802825.1 uncultured bacterium
AACTATACTGATATTGTAAATCTGGCAAAACAGGAAAAAGAACAGGATATAAAACCTGAATTAGCAAACAAAATTGATATTTCCGGCTATGATACGATATTTTTGGGAACTCCTGTTTGGTGGTATACGTTTGCTACCCCTGTAAAAACATTTTTGAGCGAAAATGATTTTTCGGGAAAAACAATTATTCCTTTCTGTACTCACGGTGGCGGAGGTGCATATTCAACTTATTCCGATATGGAAAAATTATGTCCCGGTGCAGAAATTAAAGCCGGCTTCACATCTTACGAAAACAGCGCAAAAGAATCCGAAATCGAACAATGGATTAACAGTGTAAAATAAGATTATTTTTCATCTTTTCAATTGCTTTAAGTAAAAAATCTTCAGCAAGACTGTTTTTGTATATAACTTCTTTTGCTTCGCTAATTGAATACCATTGGGCATAATCAACTTCAGGTGTCAATTTAAAATCTTCACTTTCTGCCTGAACAATAAAATTGCATATCAGTGAATTTGTTTTTTCAAAATAATGACTTTCATTGTACTGAAAAGATAAAAGATTAAGATTTACTTCTTCTTTTAGTTCTCTTTTAAGAGTCTGCTCAAGACATTCACCTTTTGTAACGTAACCTGCAACAAGAATATTTAATCCTCTGCCATATTGCTGAATCAACAAAATTTTTGAATAATCTTTATTAAAAACAATCATACTTACGGAAGTATTAAACTGAGGGAATCTGAATTCATTACAATTTGGACAGAAAGGAATCATACCCTCACTAATTCCGCAATTAAAATTTTCTTTTAAAATTAATTCTGTCCCACATTCAATACAATATTTCATACCAAAATGGTAACATAAATAATTAATAAAAACCCGTAAAATTATGCAATATAAGAAACTTTATTATCTTTTGCTTCCTGTGCCATTCTTTGCGCTGCAGCTTTTTCCTGAGCAGCCGCAATCATATATAGCGTTTGATTTTGCGCATTACTCAAAGCAAAACGGGTATCCAAATCATGTAATGTATTCATATCATAACCGCCAAATGACAAGTTACGCGCAATATTCATCATATTACGGCTGTTCTGCATCATAGCCCACTGAGCATTATTCATCATGCTTATTGCATTTAACCTTGTCATTAAATTTACTAACATTACTACACCCTCAATAAAAACTACAAGTGTAGTATAGAATATTTTTTTGGTTTTGTAAAGAGGTAAATTTATTTTGTAATAATTCTTAAATTATTCTTCAATTATTTCAATCAACTCTTTTAAAATATTATTATAGGGAGTAGGAATATTAAACTTTTTACCCATTTCTATGACGGCTCCGGCAAACATTTCAACTTCGGTTTTACGCCCGGCTTCAATATCCTGAAGCATTGATGTTTTACCTTCGGGGCACATTTTATCCAATGATTTAAATGCTTCATCAAGCATGTTTTGAGTATTTTTTACACCCTGAACTTTTGCAATTTCAATAACTTCAAGCATTATATTCTTTAGAAGATTTTTAATTTTCTCACTGCTTTGCATTTGCCCGAATGTTTTGTGTAATATCGCAGAAAGCTGATTTGAACTCACATTAAGCATAAATTTCAGCCACATTGCATGTTGTATATCATCGGGGTTTTTATATGAAATTCCGACTTTATCAAAATAATTTTTCAAAAGAATTTCATCGTTTTTATCCGTAATTTTATCGTCCTGCACTCCAAAAACTATATCACCTGTACCGTCAAAAGTAATTTGATTCCCGTCACGCATAGCACTGTGACCAATAAAATATGAGTGAATAACATGTTCCCAACCGTATTTTTGGGCAATATAATTTTCACTTGTTACACCGTTTAATAAAGAAAGAATTATTGTATCTTCTTTGACAAAATTTTCAATATTTTTTATTACATCAAAAAGTCCGTCATATTTTGTTGCGATTATAATTAAATCTGCTTTAAAATCAACATTTTCGGGTAATATATAATTCAGTTTCAACTCTTTACCGTTAAAAATTTTAGGGAATTTTATATACTTATCTAATCTGTTTTTATCAACAAGAATTTTAAGATTTTCATTATCATAAGTACTTATTTTATCGGCATAAATTGAACCGATAGCCCCTATTCCGCAAATTAAAACATTTTTTATTTCATTCATATTCCTATTCTAGCATTAAAATTCAAAAAACTTAACATTCACTGAAATTTTGTCAATTCTTACAGAGAAAAAAACTTTATATATGAGTAGTAGTAATATTTGTGTGTGTAAATTTAATAGTGTGGTCTTTTAGTGGTAGTCAATTTTAACCCTTGGCGCCTGCTGACAGGTTCAGCCGCGCAGGTACAATTTAATAACAGATATTCTGTGCCTTTTGGAAACAATGTCGGAAAAGACAGTTTTCAAAATAATTCTGTTGAGCGGTTTTTTGATGAAAAATATATAAATGCAATGATTGCACAAAATACTGAATTGAAAAATATTTTGAGTAAAAATAAAATGCCAGTCCGGTTGAATATGAATGAGCTTATGGAATTAAAACAGGGACATTGCAGGGATAGTGCGGAAATTTGCGCAAAAATATACAAAGTACTTCCCCCTGCATTGAAAAGTCAGGTCAACATCAGTGATTTGAAAGAAGGAGCGATGCTGCATGATTTTGGCAAAGTTCTCATTCCGCCGGAAATTTTGAATAAAAATGGGAAATTAACTCCGGAAGAATACAATATTATGCATCTTCATTCTGAACTCGGTTATCAACTACTTAAAAAAACCGGTGTAAATAATGAGGTTTTATCACTTGTACGCAATCATCATGACAATGTACACAACAAAAATTTTGTTCCTGACGTGAATTTGCAAATTTTGAATCTTGCGGACAGGTATTCTGCATTGACTGAAAACCGTGTTTATAAAAAAGCGTTAACTCCTCAACAGGCGCTGACAATCATTCACAAAGATGTTGAGCAGGGTAATGTTCATCCGATTTTGTATAAAGCATTGATTGAAGCAATCCGTAACGAATCCAATCAAATAAATCCCGCCCAAAATACCGCTATGGCAAATGTTAAACCGCTAAATGCTTGACGAAAGCCAAAAATATGCTATTATAAACACAAAGAAGGATTGAAGTTTATGGGTTTTTATTTTAAGAAGAGCATTAATTTGGGCTTGTTCAGAATTAATATATCGAAATCCGGAATAGGAATTTCTTTTGGGGTAAAGGGCTGCAGAGTATCGGTTGATCCTAAAGGAAAAACGACACTTAACGCAGGTAAAGGCGGAATTCATTATACAAAAACCCTCAAAAAAGCATCTAAAAAGAAATAGTTATTTTATTTTTAAAGTCAGTTTTTGTTGGGTTTCACCCAACCTACTTATCTCCTTAATTTATTGATTTTGACCCTATTTACACAATGCTTTTTCCGCATTTACAATTTCTTCTTCATTAATTTTATCAAAGAATGTTGTCAGCATATTATTAGTCTTTTCTGTGATTGCAACTTCTTTATCGCCAAGTCTTGGATTGGTTAGAACAAATTTATCCTTATTTAAACCTTGAATACAATAACTTACAACGGAATCTTCTTGTCCCCAAGTTTTCATATTTTTTAATCTTGTTGCAAATCTATCACGAGATATATCACTCATTGCATTCCTTAGCCAATGTGTAGTTTCTTGAGATACACTCGCACCGAAATTTGTGTTGTAGTTGTTATTTTGAATTGATTGTACTTGCATTTTATTTGCTCCTTAATATTTTATTTTGCATTATGTGCTCTAAAAAGGTCTTTAACTGCAAATTTCAACATATTTATTAACCCTTTTGCCGCAGACTTTATGTCCATATCTTCTCTAAGGACGTTCTTTAGTGGTCTCAAACTATTTGCCTCTAATGGATATTTAGTACGATTCTCTACATATTCTTGTCTTAATTTAACAAACTTATCATATTTACCATTTACAATACTAGATAATAAATCCCTTCTTAGTAATTTTATACGTTCGTATGCTGCTTTGTTTGTTAAATTTTTAGCCATAAATGAAGTGTTGTAATTGTTGTTGTTTTGAACTCTTTGTACTTGCATTTTCATATTCCTTTTATTTATTTGAAACTCGTTATCTTAAACCGACTGCTGATTGCACGAAA
>CADCNV010000028.1 GCA_902802825.1 uncultured bacterium
AAACTTTTACATTCATCTTTTGTTATATTTTCAAGATTTAAAAGTTTTTCTTTTATATTAATCCCATATTCAAAACCGCCAAGATTTCCGTTTTTTGATATTACTCTATGACATGGAATAACAATTAAAATGTGATTTCTGTTGCAAGCAGAGCCAATAGCTCTTTGAGCATTTTTATTGCCTATTGCTGCTGCAATTTCCGAATAACTTTTTGTTTTACCATATTGAATTTTTTGAAGTTCCTTCCAAACAAGTTTTTGAAACTTAGTACCTTGCGGATTAATTTTTATATTGAATACTTTTCTTTCACCGGAGAAATATTCGGATAATTGTCTTCTAATCTCTTTTATTAATATGGTTTCATTATCTGATTTATCAGCATTTTTAACAAGTTTCAATGAAATTAAAGCATCATTTTCGCAAATAATTTCTAAAACTCCAATTGGTGATTTGTAATATGATTTTTTCATATTCAAATTTTACAACAAACTTGTGCCTAGATATATCAAAAATAAAGTACTTAATGACAAAATTTTTGATACTACAAAACCAACATATAACTTATCAAAAAAGTGTCAGTAACTTTGAGAATGAAATATCAGTGAGTTTTGAAATTTGTATCAGTTAGTTTTGAAAGATTTCCCTCAAAACTTAAAAAGTTTGAGAATTCTCTCAAACTTCCGGGGGGTACTTTTCTCAATCTCTCTGATAATTTACAATAGCTAAATTTCCGACCTGTCGAAAAATACGCAAATGGCATGATACATTATAGGGACTTTATCAAAAATTATCAAACATACCATCTCTGTCAAACTGATTGTCTTACTACAACTACATTGTGCAAATGGGGTGTTCGAACTTTTCTTATGATGGCGAAGCATTAGACATAGTGCCTAATCCCGTCTTTAAAGCAATCATCAAAAATAACTTAAGCAATAAAAAACTCCCCAGGCTGGACTCGAACCAGCAACCCTTCGATTAACAGTCGAATGCTCCGCCATTGAGCTACTGAGGATTACTATCAACCGAATTTATTTCGGCCTGTCAAAATTATAACGTAAAAAAAAAATCTTGTAAAGTACTTTTTTATTTTTTACTGTCTAATTGAGTTAATTTTGCTTATATGGTATAATGTTGCGTGAAATTATTATAATTATACGGAGGTTAAATTTATGGCTAATCCGACTTTACGGGAAGAAGTTTTTAACAGTTTAGACAACAGAGGAGATTCTCTGAGCGTCGAAAAGTCCATGACCGAAACAGGCACTTTATTGAAAACTCTTGTTCTGGGCGGTCTTTTAACTTTGAGCGCAGCATATACATGGTATTTAGTCAACTCGGGATTCGCAGATAAAGCATTCCTCCTTGGGAATATAGGGTTTATCGGCGGATTTATAATAGCACTATTTATTTGCTGGGGGCCAAAAAATAAATATTTGTGCTTAACCGCTCCAATTTATGCATTGCTCGAAGGTTTAATGCTCGGCGGATACAGCGCTGCTCTCAATACAATATACCCCGGAATTGTTTCTCAAGCCGTCATTGGAACAATGATGACAATATTTGCAATGTATATAGTTTACGCTACAAAAATAATAAAAGTCACCGATACTTTCTTAAAAACTGTTTTAATTGCAACTATGGCTGTTGCAGGAATATATATTTTGCAATTATTTCTATCATTATTCCATATCACAATTCCTCACTTATTCTCTAATTCCCTCATCGGCATTGGCTTTAGCGCTGTTGTATGCATTATTGCCGCATTCAATTTACTTGTCGATTTTGAATTTATAAATCGGTTTAAAGGTATGGCACCAAGTTATATGGAATGGTACGGAGCTTTTTCTCTTATGGTCACAATTGTATGGCTGTATTTGGAAATTTTAAGACTCCTTGCCAAAATCTCAAGCAGAAGATAATTAAAAGATATTTAAACATTAAAAGGGGGAAGTGAAAATTATCACTTCCCATTTTTATATGCAAGATAAAATTATTCAGCCAATAATTTGTCTGCAAGCTCTGTTTCAAGCGTTCCGTTAAGAGTTTTATTAACCTTTTGCAGCTTCTCTGCAATAAGATTCATTTCCGGTGTCCAGACAAAATTATCTTCTACATATTTTTCTGCTTTGTCAAAATCTCCATCAATTTGAATTCTTACGATTTCAGAGAGCATTTCTTTTGCTGTCGGAACAACTTTTTCAATATCAACGTGAATCTTACCATCAGAAGTTATTTCATATACCCCTCTATCAAAGAAATATTTATTCTGCATTACGGTTCTGACTCTGTGCGCCTGTGACATCGTCGGTTTTGATTTTGGGAACATATCAACAACACTTGTCAAAAGAATCTGATCTCTTTGTTCTTTTGTATACATTCCAAGTTCAGTCAACAAATCAACAAACGCCAGTGCCCCCATATCGGCTTTGTTTTCTTCAATTATATTGCGATATTTCCCTAATTTTTCACTACCCTCTTTTGGTCCGAGAGAATGAGCATTCTCATGGCCAATCGTAAACCAGTGATCAGCTTCATTGTTGTAATATTTTTGCTGAGCTTTATCTAAAATAGCATCCAAGCGTTCCTGAAATTTTTTCATATCACTTACGAAACGAATTTGCCTGTGATAAACATTTCTTCTTCCTCCGCCAATAGTTAGTGATAATTTATCTGAATTAGGAAGGTTTTCGGCAAGAGTAATTCCCCCTCTGTATGCACCAACATCACCTGAAGCCATTACCATATCAACATCAACCATCGTCTGCTGCGCATCGTCATCTGAGCTTATTGTCTGTTCATATTCATCATTAAAAGGCATATTTTTGGCAAGTATCGGCAAATATTTCTTTATTGCCATCAGCGCTTCAGTTCCTTCTTTATTTACAATCCCGACTCTGCCGCCTAAAAAATCTTTCGGGACAGGAGAAATTCCATGTTCTTCCAGTAATTTTGAGAGTTCTTCATTCTCAACTATTGTACCTGTCATTTCGTCTTCGTAATTTTCTCTTGTAATTGTAAATTCAAGCGGAGTATCCTGCAAAGTTGCCCATTTTTTGTCCGCATAAGCATCAAGCATCGGATCTGCGGTTCTCAAAGCTTTTGCCTGCAAAATTAAATACTCATTAAAATCTTTATTAGTAGAAGTTTTTGCAGCAAGTTCAAGCTCATCCGCCATATTTGCAAAATCTTCGCTAAAATAATCTATATAATCAATTCCCTTTAATTTGTCACCATCGCGAACAACCATAGAACGAGCATTGAGTATTTTTTTAATTTCTTCATCTTCGCCGTCATCTAACATTCTTTTTAGGACAGAATGAAATTCATCTTTAGATAAATCCTCAGGATAAACGCCTTTGCCTAATTTTTCGTCAACACCTTTTGCAAGTCGAATCGGAGTAGTCATCGAATCTATTGCATTTACGCCTTTTTGGGCATCAAACAATATTTTAGTAAGTTTTGCCTGTTCGTTACCTTTTTTTATTTCACTTTCAAGGTATTTCTTAAACGGTATATTATGTTTGCAGTCAATTTGCATATGAATATTTTCGAGTATCGCTGCTGCCCTGACTAAGTGCTTTAAGGCATCTTTATCACCCTGGGCGAGTGCTGAATATTCCGGAGCATCAGCTTTAAGAAATTTTTTCGTAATCAAATAATCCTTATGTGTACGTTTTTTCAACTCGTCCATAGATAAATTTAATTCATAGCTGCTCATTTTCTCTCCTTTATTTATAGTCATTAACGGATAAATTATAACACGATTTTCACAGTTCGTAAACGCTGAATCGGATGATATTCCGACAGTAAGTACCTGAGAATTATTTATTTTATATATTTATCGAACGAAACAACCTTAAATCGCCAAATCGGATTTTGTCCGTTATTAAGGCATTTTGTTCGCATTGACTGAACTATAAACATACTCTCATTTTGCCATTGACTTTCATACATTGAAAGTATCTCATATTTCCAATCCAAAAGAGAATAATCATTAGTGCCTAATAGCTTTGAATTCGCACTTTGATACTGCTTAGTGCAATCTTTGCCATACAAACAACCATCTTTTGAAGTATCAAAAAACACATTCGGATCTTTCATATCCGCCCAGACTTCATAAAATACTATCTTTGTATTTGAATTATATCCGATTTTATTTGCTATTTTCGGAAATAATTTGTTTGTAACAAATTTATGCTCATGATGTCCGTCTTTGGGATGCGGCAGAAATATATAATCATATTGTTTCAAATCTAAAACACTGCAATATTCATCAATTCTGTCAGTCATCTGTTTGTCAAAACGAAAATATGTACCATAAAATTCAAATATCCAATGATTTTTTATCCCGACTGTTTCCATAACTTTATTAAATTCAGCAATTCGGACATCTGATTTGTGTTTTGCTTCTTGAATATCATCGTCATCACTTACTCCCGAACTGCACATACAAATACAGTCAAAATTGTTTGAATATTTTATCATTAAGCCGCCTGCACCGATAATTTCATCGTCGGGATGAGGTGCAACCATTAAACACCTTGTATCTTTATTTATTTCTAATAAACAATTTGTTTCATACCTGTTTGGGGTAAATATGTTTTTAAATAATTTTATTGCTTTGTATATTTGCTCTTGCGCAATTTTCAATATAAGTTTTTTGTAGAATTTGAATTGCTTTTTACGATAGTATTTTTTAACACTATTGTCATTCAAATTGAGATACTCAACAGCAACTTTATCCTGAAAATGCACAAAAATAAATTCGTTCAATTCGCGAAATAATTCTTCAGGTAACGAATGTAATAAAAGAGCATTAACTTTATAAAAATCATATGACACAGGAATAAAGTATTTTTTTCCCTTATCAGCTATTTCTATCAATTCGCAGGAATCAAACTCTTTCCGGATATTTTTTTTGTATTCGGAAGCATATTTATTCAATATTTCGTATTTATTGCGTTTTACAAAAGTTATCATCCGGGATTATTACTCCCTTCTCACATCAATAACCTGCCCTGTAAGATTTGATAACATTGTTTTTAAACTTGCCTCTGCCACTTTTTCAGGTTGAAGCAAACTACCTTCGGGCTCTTTACCAAATGCCTTGAATCTCATAGGAGTCGCACACCTTTCAGGATTTATAACATTAACTCTTATATTGTCGCACGCAAGTTCTTCTGCTAATGCCTGTGCAAGATTTACAATTCCGGCTTTTGTAGATGAATAAGTTGAATATAATGCTCTGCCTCTTGTATATGAGCTTGAAGCATAAAGCTGAATTGTACCTTTAGTTTCTTTCAGATAAGGAATAGATGCTTTAACGACATTTATTGAACCTGTATAATTTACATTAATATCTTTTTGAATATCATCAATATTACGCTCTACAAGTTTACCCATTCTTAAAATACCTGCAGAATTTATTACACAATCAATTTTTCCATATTTTTGATATACATTTTTGAGAACTTTTTCTACTGAATTATAATCCGTAATATCGCAACCGGTACTTGTTGAAGCGCTATAAACATTTGCACCGTATTTTTGAGCAAGCTCAGCAGTGCACAGACCTATCCCGCTTGTTCCCCCAAAGATTACTATTACTTTATCTTTTACATTATCCAAAATTTGTTCCTGAGGATAAATTACACTTCGTATTTGGAACAATCTGTCGGCCATAAAAATATCGCTCGGATAAGTAACTTTTATATTCTCGACATCACCTTGAACAACAAAAACGTCACAAAGATTATATTTTACAACAAGTCCGCAGTCATCAGTAAAATTTTTATCATTTTTTGATAACTCATGCGCTTTTTTAATTACCGATAAGCGGAAACATTGAGGTGTTTGCCCTCGCCTTAACCTGTCTCTTAAAGGAATATTCTGAATAATATTATTTTCATCAACCTCAACAATAGTATCAGCAGAAGGGATAGCAACATCAACCGCACTGTATGTTTTTAAGGCCTCAACACAATCTTCTATAATTTTCTTTTCTTATTTCTCCGCCATTTAAAAGTTTAGTCACTTTTAAATATGAGTTTTTTAGTAATATTTCTTCCGCAAAATGTCTGTATTCCGGGGTAATTACAATAAAAATTTCGTTGATTAATTTTGATTTTTCAAATATTTCAATTGTATGCTCAAGTATGGTTTTACCGGCAATTTTAACAAATTGCTTTGGAACATCTGCACCATAGCGACTGCCGCTTCCTGAAGCCAATATTATTCCGTAATTTTTCATTATAATTATTCTCCAATACCTTTTATAAGTTCTTTTATTACTACTTTATCAGATTTTGATAACTGTGCATATGCTCCATGTCCAAAATCAATTTTTCTCGGATAACCCATATAATTTTTACCAAAAATTTCTACTAAATGATTGTGCGGATCATTCACAGTCGGGAATTTAAATCCTTCATACTCTATTTCTTTTAACGGTAAAATATCATTCTTAACCATAACCCAATTATTTCTGATGTACGTTTGATGTCCAAATTCAATCCCATACATTAAATCATTATCAGGATTATTAAAATCCAAATCTTTTTGAACATCATTTCTTAATTGTTTGTATTTATCATACAACTCTTGTCCATTTTCAAAAGTAATATTTTTGAGGAATTCACTTCTTTTTTCTTCCAACTCTTCTGTATAACGAATTTTTTCTTCATCATTCATTCCGCCATTACAGTAATCATATATAAAAACATCCACAAACAAATATTTGCATTTTTTATGACAAACTTTTAAAAGATAACTTCCTTTATTGCACATGTGTTTCAAATACAAATCTTTGTTTATAACTTTATCTTCAAATAATGATACAAATTTATCAAAATCTTCTCTCAACATACTTATATCTATATCATCATCCCAGGGGATATAGCCATTATGGCGAACTGCACCTAAAAGATTTCCGTAATCAATCCAATATTGAATGCCTATTTTTTTACAAACCTTATCAATTTCAAGCAAAATGGCCAAATTGGCAAGCTGAATATCTCTGACTTGCCCTGTTGCTTTTGGCAATGTTGTGATATCTCGACCCTCTTTTTTATATTTATAAAAGGGATTCGCATTTTTTTTAATTAATACTACAGGCCTTGGGAAACTAATTTTTATACCAAAAAGTATTATTCTGTATCGTAAAAAATCTTCGGTTAAAGAAATTGAAAATATTTTTTTTATTATGTTAAAGACTTTATTCATCATCTTCCTCCGAATTTAAAATATCTATTATTTGATTATACTCATTGCAAATTATTTCAAAAGGATTTGTATTACAGTTTTTTTCTAAAATAACATTTTCACTACTCAAACTTGAGCCCAAATTCATTTGGTATAAATCACCTTTAAACCCCTTTGCGACTCCGATTTTTGTATGATTCAGAACTGCCATTGCCCAAAAATATATATCATCGTTTGTTGGTAATAATTTCATAGCTTTTTCAGAATCATAAATGTCTTTATACAATGAATGAGGAGGATACAAACACCCTGAACCGCCCAATAACTGATTATAATATTCCGGTTTTGATAAATCCCAATCAATAAATATTTTATTTGGCAAAACTTTAATATTACCATTCTCTGTTTTTAATCTTCTTACACGCTGCACAATTAAAGAGGTCGGATTTTTTTTGTGCGAATCGTAAAGACTTTCAAGCCAATCTTCTTCATAATATATATCATCATCCGCAGTTACAATAATATCATCAGGAAACTCTTTTAATGCAGGAATAAGTTTTTTATAACTCCTTATATCTTCGCACCATTTTATTTCCAATCCAAAGTCTTTTAATTTTAAAAGCTCTGCCGGCAAATCATTTTCTTTATTTTTAAACTGCGAATCAGAAAGCCATAAAATTACTCTGTCCGGCTTTATTGTCTGACGCAATAAAGTATTTACGGCTAAATGCGTTGTAGCAATCCGCCCCGGATAACTTGTCAAAGACACTATTAACTGAGGACTCCTTTTTTCGATGGTGACACCATATTCACATGCCGGTTTGTAATCAAACTTGCATTTATGACGAATACTGAATTTTATACCAAATAATCTTATGGTATAATGCCCGTCTAAATCCTGAAAACTGAACAATTTAGACATTAATCACCTGCTCATTCTCTCTGTTTAAAAGAGTCATAAATTCTGTATAAATATTCTGTGCAGTCTGATGTTTATCAACAAGAACAGATTTATAAATTCTTGCATCAGGCGCCCAATTTGCAATTTTATCATCTTCATAAAACACGGCACAAACAGGGATATTTAAAGCTAAACTATAATGCAATGTACCTGTATCAACACTAATTACACCCTTTGCATCCTTCAAAACCGCACCAAGTTCAAGTATTGATGTCTTATTCACCAAATCGATAAAATCACATCCTGCCGCTTTTAATTTTTCACTGTATTCAACGGCACTCAGACCTGCACCTGTAAAAACTACTTTATAAGAGGTTTCCGATGTTATTTTATTAATCAAATCTGCCGCCGTATCAACAGCCATATCTTTTTCTATTCTTTTTGATGTCGTACAAAGAACTATGTAATCATCATTACTAATTTGTTTTACTTTATTTTCTACACCTTCAGGAAAATTTATTTTTACGGGCAAATTGTGTATATTTTTATTTGTAAACGGCTGAAGAAGCAAATTATGCTTCATTTGAGAAGATATAGGATAATTACCTTTCATTCCCATTTGTATAAACCTGCTTTTTAAAAGTTTTGCTAAAAGACGATTACTGTTACTTCTGTACGTTATAAATGATGCATAAATATTTGTGTATTTAAAATTTTTAATAAAGCGAATTAAACCGCTTATACCTTTATGTATCCCCTTTTTATCATATACAACAACATCATCAACGCTATCCTGATACAAAGCCACATCTTTACAAGATGGAGAAGTAATAAACACAACCTTTGACTCCGGAAAAGCCCTTTTAATATTCCGACATAAAGAATTGCACAGTAAAACATCTCCCAAATATGCGGTATTAAATACCAAAAACGTCTTGCTGTTATCAAAAGGAATTTGTTTTGTACATACTTTTACTCCGCAAAAATAATATTCTTTATAATCTTTGTAATGCTTTATTTTCCATATAAAATGATCTTCTTTCAGTACAAGCCATTTGTTTAATGTAATATTATGTTCTTGCGCAAAATTTATAATCTCAAGATTTGTTGAAATTTTATCATTCTCATTACTTATTTTTCGTTTTTGCTTTACTGTTGAATTCGGATTTGAATAATAATGATAATGTGCATCAGGAACTGTCACCATTGAATTACATTTATAAATAGCTTCAATAGTATATAGACCGTCTTCATATAAAACTTGTTCTTCGTATCGTAAATCTTTTACAGCTTCGAAGCGATAAATTTTACTGTGAGTTATAAGTTCGTTTTTTAGGGCTGCAATAATATCATTTGCACCATAATAAGTTTTTTCTTCATTAAGCTTCAGGTGATATTTTACTTTATTTTCATAATCTCTTGTTGCAGTCGCAGCTGCAATATTTACATTATACTTTTCAGCCGCATTATAAAGCAGTTCAAGATAATCATTGTCAATCCAGTCATCAGCATCAACAAAAGCAATATATTTCCCTTTTGCAATATCAAGTCCTTTATTTCTTGCCGCTCCCTGTTTTTGATTCTCCTGATCTATAACTTTTACTCTTGAATCGTGATATTCGTATTCCGCTAAGATTTCTCTTGTAAAATCAGTCGAACCGTCATTTATAACAATTACTTCTATTTCTTTTAAAGTCTGTGTAAGAACAGATTCAAGACATCTGTCGATAAATTTTTCGTCATTATATGTAGGAATAATCACAGATACTTTCGGTTCTGAAATATCTCCGCTGAAACCTATACTTTTTAATATCCCTGCTCTATCCATAGTCATAATTTTTTTTGAAATCATTATAAACTGCTATAAAAATATAATAACATAAAAAGATTATAAAGCTTACGTCCTTAAATTATCAAAAAAATCTTCCAGCATGTTGTCACATTCTTTTTCGCAAATCCCGCCATAAACTTTTATTTTTGAATCGGAAATTTTATCAAGATGAGCAACCGAGAAAGCGCCGTATTGATTATCGTAACTTCCAAAATATAGATTTTTTATTCTGGACTGCAAAATTGCCCATCCGCACATTGGACAGGGCTCTAAAGTGACATACAAATCACAATTTTCAAGACGCCAATTGTTTAAAAGCTTTGAGGCATTTTTAATTGCAATTATTTCTGCATGCGAAGTTACGTCTTTATCCTGTTCTTTTGTATTAAAAGCGTAAGATATAATATCGTCATTTCTGACGATTACGGCACCGACGGGGATTTCACCTTTTACCTGTTTCGCCTGTTCTAAAGCAATTTGCATATAATAATTTGTTTTATTCATAATTTTAATTTTGCGCCACATCCAAAGTGATCTTTGCGATAAAACCAAATTCATCAGTTGAAGAAAGCTCAATTGTACCGTTCATAGCTTCAACTAAACCTTTAACGATAAATAATCCCAAACCGGAACCTCTCGTTGTTCTTGTCATTTCATCATCAAGACGAATAAATTTATCATATAATGTATCAAGTTTATCCTGAGTAATCCTGTCGCATTTATTTTTTACATTAATTACTGCCTTGGCTCCTTCAACAGAAGTTTCCGTTATTATTTGAGATTCGGGATATGAATACTTTACGGCATTTTCATACAAATTTACAATAACCTGTTCAAGCCGTCCTTTGTCAGCAATAACCTGAGGGAAATCAGGTGCAATATCAACAACTATCTCATGCCCGTCGTGCTTTCTCAAAAGCAATTCTGCCTGCTCAAAAACCTGTTTTAAATCAACATTAGTATTAACTGTTCTCAGACGCATACCTTCAATATCCGGAATAGTTAACAAATCGTCAATAAGGCGTTTTAGACGTTCGGATTGTTCTTTGATTATTCTTAAAGACTTTTGCTTTGTTTCATCATCTAATACAATATCAGTTCGCATCAATCTTGATGTATACCCCTGAATACTTGTCAACGGAGTCCTGAGTTCATGTGATACCGTATCAACAAGATTAGACCTGAATTCGTTTAAATCTTTTAATTCTTTATTTTTTTGAGCCAACTCATTATATGATTTATGAATTTCTGAAGCCATTTCATTAAATTCATCAGTTAAAAATACAATCTCATAAGGAGTAAACGAAGTCTTATATAATCTTATCTGGTGTTCATAATTACCTTTTGATAAAGCAAGAATCGCCTTAAATAATTGTCTTATATTTATATACAAATAAAAAATATAAAAACTAATAACAAGCATCGTTGAAAGAATTGCAACCAAAACAGAAAGAATTATTTTTATCCTGTTCTCTACTATACTGTATCTTGCCATCGTTTCGGTTGTTGTAACAATAATTGAATATTTCGGATCCTTAAACTTTAAATAAACAATCGGCTGATTTTTTTCATCCCCAAAAATCAGAGGGGTATCGCTGCTTATAGAATTTATATTATCAGGCAGCATCGACATTGTTTCTTTAAAAACTTCCGGAGTATAATTGTGAGATGCGAGAAGATGTTTATTATCAAGCAGAATATATATTTGTCTTGTATCATTTTCTAAAGATTTAAACAATTTAATATCCATACCTTGTGTGTTATATATTACTGCAAGGAAAGAACCGTTTTTTAATTTTGTACTCATTATTGTTTTTTCATGCTCTTCAGCTTCTGCAGTAATTTTATTAAGTTCATTTTGCGACTTTGCAACAATAATTTTTTCACAATGAGGGTACTTTTTGGCAAATTCGGATATAAATAATTTTTTTTGTCTTTCTGTTGGCAAAAAATTCAATGCATCCGCAATTTGATTAAGCGTAGTACTACTGGAGCGAAACAGAAAATCCATTTCATCAGAAACCATAGTTGCAACCAAAGAAGCCGATTCTCGAAGTTGCGATCTGACTGACTGCTGATTTATGTTGTTTATAATAAACCCGCTTATAGACATCGGAATAACAACAGCAAAGAAAAATACGATTGCAATTTGTTCTATTATTTTTAATCTTTGAAATTTAAATTTTTTCATACCAACTTTACGCAAAAGGTGTTAATTTATAACCTACATTAGTAACCGTATGCAAATACTTTGGATTCTTCGCATCAGGTTCTATTTTATTTCTTAACCCGCCGACATGCACTCTTAGCATCCTGACATCTTCATTGCTGTCATATCCCCAAACTTCATCAAGCAATGTCGCAAGTGTAACAGGATTATTAAAATGCTGCATAAGACAATACAAAATTTCAAACTCTGTCGGCGTTAGCTTAACCTTTTTATTAACAATAACGGCTTCAAGGGACTCAGGAAAAATTTCAATATCTCCACTCCTTAACACTTCATTGGATAACGGAGAATCATTGATTTCGATCTGATTACGCCTTAACAGAACTCTTATTCTTAAAAGAACTTCCTGGACATCAAATGGTTTAACAAGATAATCATCAGCACCGCAATCAAATCCGCTTGTTTTATCCTCAATTGTACCCTTTGCTGTTAACATAAGAATCGGGATATTAAGCTTTGCATTTCTGATATTTTTGCAAACATCAAATCCGTTCATTTTCGGCATCATAACATCCAGCAAAATTAAATCATATGTATTATTTAACGCTTTATTTAAGCCCTCTAATCCGTCTTTGGCACTATCGACAAAATATCCGCTTGAACGTACATCAAATTCCAATAGTTCTCTGATTTCATCATCATCATCAACAATTAAAATTCTTTTTTGAGCTTCAGCCATAAATTTACTCCTTACATAAAGCTATTTTACAAAATGCAATTATATTTTGCAAGTGATTGTTAATTATAGCAAATTTATTTTTTAGCGTTTTTATAATCTTTATGAATGTAAGTTTTACCGGAATAAAAAATCTTGATATTAAAACATTTAAAGCGGACGGTTACGGTTTTTATCTGAATAATGCGCATAGTATTGAACAGGGAGATAAATATTATACACTTGTATCACTTAAGGCAGATTTGGACGGAACACCGCTTAGAGGAGAAAATATTGAAGCAGAAGGATACAAACCGCATATTATACAATTTCTTGAGTCATTGCAAAAACTAAGACATTTTGTACTTGCACAAAAGATACTTCAAGGGGACAATCCCGGAGAAATTGAATTAATAATGAAACACTTTAAAGCCCCTGATAATTTGGGAGAAGTGAATCAGGCATCTTTTACACTGAATGGTCAGGAAATTCCTATTGTTCACCGAAATATTTTACCTTTATATTCATGCCTGGCAAGGATTACAAAAGACATATTAAATTTCTTCAACCTCAGCGCGGAAACAAGGAAATCCCTTCAGCTTATGAATGATTCAATATCAAGAAATGCCGTAGAATTTATTGAAAATATGAACTTGTAACAATAATTTTATAATTTTTTATTTCATATTGATTTTCTGCTAATATATAAAAGTATTGGGATGAAAGTATGAAAGAAAGAATTTTACTATTTATAATTGTTATTGGTTTAACATCATTTATTTATATTTTCCAAAATTATACTGATTGGGGACTTGCACTTTTAGTATGCTTTATGGGATTGTACTTTGTTGCAGCATCTATTGCAACCAAAGTCAAATCAAGACAAGAGCTTATAAATCCGAAAGAAAAAGATGAAACTTATAAACCTTTTGTTTCTGTAATGATTCCGGCTCACAATGAAGAATCCGTTATAACAGAAACAATAAACAGAGTCTTTCAAATGGATTACCCAAATTATGAAGTAATCGTAATCGATGACAGAAGTACGGATAACACCGCATCAGTTATAAAAAATTTAGAAGCTTCTTATAACGGGCGTTTAAAGACATTGGTTCGTTCAAAAGATGCGTTCCCCGGTAAATCTGCAGTGTTAAATGATGCCCTTGCAATAGCAAAAGGGGAAGCTATTTTGGTTTTTGATGCGGATGCCCAAATGGATAAAGATTTTTTGACAAATCTTGTTTATGAATTGCAGCCAAAAGATGTCGGAGCCGTACAGGCAAGAAAAGTTGTAAAAAATAAAGATGTAAATTTACTGACCAAATGTCAGAACAATGAAATGACAATCGATACTTCTTGTCAGGTTACAAGAGATGCAGTAAAAGGTGCAGTTGAACTGAGAGGAAACGGGGAATTAATAAAACGCGAAGCGCTTGAAGATATTGGCGGATGGAATAATTATACAATTACTGATGATTTGGACATGTCAACAAGACTGCATATAAAAGGATGGGACGTAAGATTTTGCAAAGATACCGTAGTATATGAAGAAGGTATTATGTATCTCATGCCGCTTTACCGCCAGCGCAGGAGATGGCTTGAGGGGACTATACGCAGATATCTTGAATACTTTTGGGATATAATGACTTCAAAAAAAATGTCTTTAAGAGTCAGAATGGATACTATCGCATACATTTCAGAATTTGTTATGCCTGCGTGGTTTATTATAGAACTTATAATACTTATTTTGAAAATATTTATTAAAGATGCGCCTGTAAATACTTTAATGTCCTCTGTTATTATGGGGTGCATTATTGGTATAGGATTTATGCTTTCGTGCAGATATGGTCTCAGAAAGTATGATAACATGAGCCGAATAGACGCATTCACTCAGGCAGTAATAACGTCAGCTTATTTGCTGCTGATATGGTTCCCGTTAGTATTATTTATCGGAACAAAAATATTATTTATGAAAAAAGATATGAAGTGGGGAAAAACAACCCACGGACTTGTAGCACATGAGCACGCAATTCTGCGGGCAAAAGAAAAAATAAGACAGGCAAAAGAAGAATTAAAAAAATTACTTATGAAATAAAAATAGGAGAAATATAAATGACAACAACACTATCAGTAGAAGATGTAAAAGCAAAAATCAGAGCCGTTCCAAACTTTCCGAAGGAAGGGATTATTTTTAGAGATATAACAACCGGAATTAAAGACGGTGAAACTATGAAATTTATGATTGATTATTTATGCGATCAATATAAAGACTTTAAAATAGATTATATTGCAGGAATTGAAAGCCGTGGCTTTATATTTGGTATGCCAATGGCTTATAAATTAGGCTGCGGATTTATTCCTATCAGAAAACCGCATAAATTACCGGCAGAAACAATATCCGAGTCTTACGGTCTGGAATACGGAACCGATACAATAGAAATTCACAAAGATGCTATTGAAAAAGGAGCAAATGTTCTTGTTGTTGACGATTTGTTAGCAACAGGCGGTACAGCCGTTGCAGCTTGTAACCTTGTCCGCAAAGTCGGAGGGAACCTGATTGGAATCGCCTTTTTAATTGAATTAAATGAATTGGGCGGCAGAAAAAAATTACAAGATTGCGGAAAAATTGTTTCTATGCTACAATACTAACAAAAGGAAGAAATTAGGAGATATATAAATGAAGAAATTAGCACTCGTTTTAACTGTATTGTTAGTCACTCCGCTTGTAACACTTGCAGATGAAGCTCAACAACAAACAAATTATTATCAACCGTATTATGCTCAGGGCAATGTTATACCGGGCAAGAAAGTTGAATATGCCGAAAAAAATTCAAAAGTTTACAAAAGAGCATCAGGTAACGATTATATTTTAAAATATAATATTGATGACTTAGAGTCAGCACCTTGGATAAACGGTGGTAAAAGAAATTATAAATAATAAATGAGCCGGCAAATAAGCCGGCTTTTTATTACACTTCAATTACTTCATTTA
The DNA here is from genome assembly GCA_902802825.1 of uncultured bacterium. Classification (GTDB taxonomy): domain Bacteria; phylum Cyanobacteriota; class Vampirovibrionia; order Gastranaerophilales; family Gastranaerophilaceae; genus Zag111. Next base: position 15,813 of record CADCNV010000028.1, read on the forward strand.
TATCAATCGGTCTTTCTATTCTTTTTTCTGCTTCTTTTGAGCAAATTTCTAAATTCTCCGATAATATGTTTTTTATGTATTCACTTATTTCATCTTTTTTTACAGGAATACCTTCATTAGTTATTTGAACTTCTGCCTTATCTTTGTGCTTTTCAAAGAACTTTTTAAATTCTTCCGTAGCAAACTTTGACTTCAAAATATTACCGCAAGTTGTTGTTGTATTTTCTCCCTCTCGGCTGAATATTATCGGTTCACCTATATGCATACCGGTCAGCGTCTTACTAGCTCCTTTACCATAAGCAAATCCTACAGGAACGACAGATACATTTTTCTTTACTCCTAAAACTTTATTAATAAGTTCTGCTATTCCGATTTGAAAACGTGCATTTAAGTCTAAATCCCTTCTGACAGAAAGTTTGCCCTCAGGGAAAATAAATATATTGGATTTATTGCGCACAAAATCCTTTATTAACGGCAAAAATGCTCTTGCATTTACATTTTTATCTCCGCTATAGATATTTGCATCTATACCAACTGCCCCAAAATTTTCAAAAGCTCTGCGCTTTGTCGGATTCATTGCCTTTAAAATATCCTGATTCAGAATTATTTTTGGAAGAGGAAAATTATTTACTTTACCCGCACTTTTATATGCCTGTACAAGTAAAGTATTTAAAACAGCAAGCATCGATGGATCCTTGCTCTGATTTGAATGATTCATTATGAAAATTAATGAATCATTCTTTTGTGCAATTTTTTCAAAGATTTTATCCTCAGTATTTACATCGATTGTTTTTTTTGTACTAAAAAATCTGCTTATTTCTTCAAGTTGAGCCAAATACTTTTCACCGGGTTCAGGAGTAATTTGAGCAATATTTTTTGTAATCATTTTTGTTTTTTTGCTCTCTAAAAGATCCGCAAGTTTATTCACAATAATTCTTAAAGAATATTCGATTTTTTGAAATCCCTTTTCACTTGATGCATAGATATTCATACCGGTAAAAGAAGGTAAAGTTTGCGTTTCATATTTTTTACATACAATACTTGAATTGTTTAAGTATTTGGAATTATTGGGATAAATATTGTAATTGCAATTTATATTCACTTAAATCACCATTGTTATTAGAATAAATGCACATGATTATAAAAACGGTAATTTTATTTTTTGCTATATTTAAGTAGGAATTTTTTTATTTGCGTATTCTTTTTCTATACCTTTTACTAATGTATTCATTCCATGCGAATAAGCCCCCACGCCAAGACCGTTCGAAGACAATGAAAAGAATGATGCATCATAACCGTTATGCATATAGTTTTTGAGAAACAGATTCAGAAACTTATGCCCATAATGAGCAAATTGATCAAACAAACCGGAAGAATTCTGCATAGCAGGAACTGCACTATTTGATAAATGCACAACCATATCACCACCCATTGAAGCACCGGATATCAAAGATGACGAAGCGCCTCCTATCATTGAACTGCCTGAACTCTTTAAGATTTTTTCTTCTAATTTCGGCTTATTTACTTTTATTCTTGCCTCAAATTGAACATTACTTATACTATTTATATACATATTCACCTCAAATATAGTAAAAATCGTAAAAAAAATATTTGCTAAAAATATTAATACAATATTTAATGACAACCACCACAACCGGAACATCCGCCACTTTTTTGGCAAGGACTTGAAAATATATCCTTGAAATCGAATACTCGATCCGAAAGTATTGACTCAATCACAGGCGGCAAAAGTTTTTTTGATATTAAATGAACTTCACTCAAATAATCATCTATATGCGTATCTACACCTATTAATATCGGATATTGCGCAATTATCTTATCTTTTGAATGGATAGTAACACCACTGACTTTTACTCCATCCGAAAATATTTTTTCAATTGCACCTTCACATTTGTATGACGGCAAAAGCGCAGGATGCACATTCAATAAATTATTATAATCATTTATTAAATCAAAAGAATCATAAAGTATTACTAAATCAAAATCTTCACAATCGATTTTTGACAAATCTCCATCAAACTGAATAATTTCGATACCCTTACCCTTGAAATACGTATTTAAAAAATCAAATATTCCCGGATAAAATATTGCAACTTTTTTGGACATTTTTACCATTTCCTGCGATTAACAGATTTTACAAGTTTTAATTTCTGCTCTTTGATAAAGATATCGGCATTTAATTCATTTGTCAAATATAAATTTTTATTTCCCAAGTCATTCCCCACACAGTTCTTAAAAAGTGTACGAGCCGCTATTTCTAGTGGGGTAAGCGTTTTATTTATTCTCATGATGCATTTATTGTATTATAAACACTTTATAAATTCAATAGTTATAATTTGTTGCGCAAAAATTATTTTTTTGTGTTTTATTGTTATAATTATTATTATAAAAATAGGAGTCAGATATGGAAATTAACCGAATTTCACAGAGTCCGGATTTTCAAGCAAAAATGGTTGTATGTGACAGCAGGATACAGAAATTTATCAAAGCATCATTTTTGGCAGAATCAAAAGATACATATAATACATTAGATAAATTTACCCGTGCAAACCAGGATGCAATTGTATCCGTAAATTTTAAGCTTATCGGAGAAAAAATGTATATGACAGCTAAAAACGGTTCAAACAATCAAATTGAAACAAAACTTGTACATGATACAGAAAGTGTAAAACTTGAAGACAACACAGCATTTATCGATTTAATTAAGAAAACAATGGAAAATAAATCATTCTGGGCATAAAACAAATAAAATATGATATAAAAACAAAAAGGAAGATTAACAAAACCTTCCTTTTTATTTATATTTTATACCGCACATTATTTACATAATGCAAGCAATATACCGGCTGCTACAGCAGAACCGATAACGCCTGATACGTTCGGCCCCATAGCGTGCATCAATAAGTAATTTTGTGAATTAAATTCCAATCCTACTTTATTAGATACCCTCGCAGCCATTGGAACGGCAGAAACACCGGCAGAACCGATTAATGGGTTTATAAGTTTTGGTTCGCGCTTACCGATTTTAGCAGATATAATTTCGCACAAATTCATTAGTTTCGCCATCAATACACCTGCACCTGTTGCAAATGAGAATGCCAAAATTCCAAGTACAAGTATGAATAACGTTTGAACCGTCAGAAAATGATCCGCTGATAATTTTGAACCGACTGTCAAACCTAAGAAAATTGTAACAATGTTAATCAATGCATTCTGCATAGTATCAGATAATCTGTCTACAACACCACATTCTTTGCATAAATTACCAAACGTAAAAGCTCCAACCAAAGGACAAGCCGATGGAAGAAGTATTATACACATAAATAATACAATTAATGGGAATGTAATTTTTTCACGTTTTGAAACAGGTCTTAATTGTTCCATTTGAATAACACGTTCATCTTTGGTTGTTAATAATTTCATAATAGGCGGCTGAATAACAGGAACTAAAGCCATATATGAATATGCAGCAACCGCAATTGCACCTAATAATTCGGGAGCAAGTGAGCGTGTAACGTAGATTGATGTCGGGCCATCAGCACCCCCGATAATACCTATTGCACCGGCTTGCGGAAGCGTAAAACCAAACAAACACAATGCCATAAGCAATGCCCCAAATATACCGAATTGGGCAGCCCCGCCTAACAGTGCAGTTTTTGGATTCGCAATTAACGGGCCAAAATCCGTCATCGCCCCTACACCCATAAAGATTATTAGCGGGAATAAACCTTTATCAATACCAAAAGCAAATATTATTCCCAAAAAACCGTTAGGGCCGGCTATTGCTTCATTCGGGTCTAAAAATGCGATATTAGATAATATTCCACCAAAAGCAATCGGAACCATAAGTAATGGTTCATACTGTTTTTTGATACCAAGCCACAAGAGGAACAAGCATATCAAAAGCATAATCGGATGACCGAATACATGCAGGAATTGTTCTACTCCGTGCAATTTTGGATCCGGAGACAAAATCAGGTTATAGATCCCTGTGTTCTGCCATAGATTCACTAAACCGTCTGTAATTTCCATCTATAGCCCCCTAACCGATTGTTACCAATACTTGTCCGTTTTGGACTTTATTACCTACTTCAATTTCAACAGACTTAACCGTACCTGATACAGGAGATTTAATTTCTGTTTCCATCTTCATTGCCTCAACAACGGCAATAACATCACCTTCCGAAATATTATCACCTTCAGAAACAAGAACTTTCAGCACGTTACCAGGTAAAGCGGCTTTAACAGGAGTACCTTCCCCGCCGACATTAGCTTTCGCTTCAATACCTTCTTTTACACTGAAATCATATAATTTACCGTTAACGGTTGCTTTGTCACCTTCAAGTGCAACAGCATATTTTTTACCGTTTACTGTAACCGTATATCCGTTAGTATCATTACCTGCAGATTCTTTTGGTTCTGCCGATTTTTCATTCTTGCGAACTCCGATTGTTCCTTTACCCTGTAAGAATAAAATGCCTTTTTCTTTACAAGCGGCTGAGATAAATAAATTTTCATCATTTACTTCCAAGCCGGCTTCTTCAAGACGTTTCTGAGCAACAGCAAGACCTTTATTCGGATCTTTATCATTCAAATCGACAACCGTTTCAGTTGTTGGTTCTAAGCCCAACTGTTCATGTGCAATTTTTACAACTTCATCATCCGGTTGGCAAGGAGTTTTACCAAAATATCCAAGAACCATTTTTCCATAACCTTCAGCGATTTTCTTCCATTTACCAAACATTACATTATTAAATGCCTGTTGGAAATAGAATTGAGAAACAGGAGTAACTGATGTTCCGAAACCGCCTTTTTCTACAACTTCTTTCATCGCAGCAACAACTTCCGGGTATTTATCCATCAAATTATTATCACGAAGCATTTGAGTATTAGCGGTCAAAGCCCCACCCGGAAGCGGTGATTGTATAATCATCGGATTTACAGCCATTGCCTCAGGAGGCAGGAAGTAATCTTTCATACATTCTTTGAAAATTTCTTCTGTTTCTAAAATCTTTTCAACATCAATACCCAAATCATAGTCTGTGCCTTTTAATGCATGCCACATTGAAACAATATCCGGCTGAGCAGTTCCGCCTGAAACAGGTTTCATAGATAAGTCTATACAATTTGCACCGCCTTCAAGTGCTGCCAAATACGCAGCTAAACCTGTTCCTGCTGTTTCGTGAGAGTGGAAACGAATATCAGCATCAGCACCTAAAATCTCTCTTGTGCGTTTTACGGTTTCAAATACTTTTCTTGGAGCTGATGTTCCTGATGCATCTTTGAATGCCAAAGAATCAAATTCGATTCCAGCATCTAAAATCGAGCGCAAAACTCTTTCATAGAAATCAACATCATGAGCACCTTTACATCCGATAGGAAGTTCCATCATCGTAATTGTTACTTCGTGTTTCAAACCATGCTTTTTAATACATTGACTTGAATATAACAAATTGTTTACATCATTCAGGGCATCAAAGTTTCTTACTGTTGTTACACCATGCTTTGCAAACATTTTTGCATGCAAATCGATAACATCTCTGGGTTGAGAATCAAGACCTACAACATTAACCCCTCTTGATAAAGATTGTAAGTTAATATCAGGACCGACAGCAGCTCTAATTTTATCCATTGTTTCAAAAGCATTTTCGTTGCAATAGAAAATAGGGGATTGAAATCTTGCCCCGCCTGCAACCTCAAAATGCTTCAAGCCCGCTTTTACTGCAGACTGAAGTGCAGGAATAAAATCGTCAACAAAGACTCTTGCCCCGTATACGGACTGAAAACCGTCTCTGAATGACGTATCCATTACTTTAATCAGTTTTTTACTCATATTTATATCCTTTCATTATTGTAATTAACCTCTTTTAGCCATTATTGCAGCTATCGCAACTGCTATTGCCTCATCAACATTTGAAGCAACTTTCTTGGCTGCTGATTTTACTTCCTCAACTGCTTCAGGGAAAATTTTGTTTAACCAGCCGACAACTTTTGACATTATCATCATCGCAAAAATCAACAATGAAAGAAATGCCAGCACAGTTCCCATGCCGATAAGCAGCAGAGCAAGCCCGTTTTCTAAATTGTTCATAATATATCTCCTATGTTTAATATTAATTCTTTGTTTTCATTAGTGTTCAGAATCAGTTCGCCATTACTATTTATGCCTTTGGCATAACCGGATTTTATTTCATTCAGAACCTGTATTCTTAAATCTTTTTCCAAAAAACAATTTCGTTTCAAATAATCATTCATTATCATTTCAAAACCGTTTAATAAAAAATCATCATATTTATCAAAAAATCTTTCAAGAAATTCATTTAAAAAGGCATCCATATTCACATTATTACCAATTTCAAGATTTAAAGCTGTTACAACACGATCAGGTATATTTTTAACATCTTTTTCTGACGCATTAAGATTTACACCTATTCCTAAAATTATTCCTTTTAAACTGCCGTTTTCTATAACAGTTTCAGATAAAATTCCGCAAATTTTCCTTTCCCCGTCAATCATAACATCATTTGGCCATTTGACCTTAGGATTTACGCCGTAATTTTCAAGCACTTTACACATAATAACCGATGCGTATTGAGTAATATTTGCATATATTGAATTAAATGTTTCTGACGGTTTCAAAATTATTGAGAAGAAAAGATTATTTTGGCCTAAATCAACCCATTTACGATTAAGGCGACCACGCCCGCATGTTTGACGCAGGGCATGCACAACAGTTTTGTCCTCCAAAGCAGAAATATGCGCCTTGGCGTAACTGTTTGTAGATTCAATCTCCTCTAGTCTTATAATTTTCATTAATATCCTCTAATCAGAAGTTTTCAATTAGAATAATTATACTACAAACAAAATTTATAGAATATAAAATAATCTTTTACATAAAACATATTATAGGAATATAGTTGAGAAATAATATTTCTCTTAGTTCACTTTTCTTTTTGATTGCGACGCAAAAAGAAAAGTGAACCGAAAAGAAAAACACGCTATGGTACAATACTGCC
>CADCNV010000029.1:0-1560 GCA_902802825.1 uncultured bacterium
AAAACAGCGAAAATGAAGAAGAATCAGAAGAAAATACAGGAAACGAAACTGAAGAACCGGCAATAGAATCTGAAGATAAAGAAGATTCTGAAGAGGAAGAAAGTTCTGAAGAAGAGTCAGCAGACAGTGAACCATCAGAAGATAAATCTGAAGATGACAGTAATATCTCAGACGATGAATCAGAAGAAACCGAAGAAAAAGAAATGCAGAAAACATCAGAAGCAGAAGATGAACCGGAAACTGAAACTAAAAAAACTGAAATAAAATCTGAAAAAACTAAAAAAGAAGAAAAATAAATATAATAATTTCATAAAAAGACGGGAAAACACCCGTCTATTTTTTGCGCAAAAATTTTATTTTACTGTTTTATAACTGATATGATAAGAAGCATTACCGGAACAGCAAGAATATCCACCAAAATTATAAGAGACGGTTCTGTAAGCGGCCGTGACAGGTATTGCCGCGAGCTGGAAGATAAATTATATAATCGTTTAGAAAAATACAAACATACTAAATTCGATTACATAGAAAAAAATATATGTGAAATATTACCAACCAAATGCATACAAGTAAAAAAATATCCGAAAGAAGAAACAAAATATAACGGTTCTGTATTTTTGGGACAGGAAGTAATAAATACAATCCCTGCCGGTATAGCAGGATACTTTGTGCTTTTAAAGGCGAATTGCAAAAAAGTTCAATTCGGCGGAGTAAGTTTCGAAACATTGATGCACGAAGCACACCATCTGTTCAGCTATTTTACCCATCCAAAAGTTCCAAGCAGAATATTTAAAAGTTCAAAAATATCCAAAAATGAAAATTTTGAACAATTTTTTGTTGATCATTTTCAGTCTTTTGAACCCTCTGAAAAATGTATATCCGAAACAAAAAAAATACTAAAAAAATACGAAAAAGATAAAATAAACATACTGCAACTTTTCCGATATAAATTAATGGAAGAGATAGGTGCATACAAATCCGGACAACATTATTCGGATAAATACGCCGCAAGCAAATCCATAAAAAATTACAAACCATCTAATAACATGATTAAATTTATGCATCTTGAAGAAAAATTAGATATAATAAGCGATTTACTCAAAAAAAGCATAGATAAAGAAAGAGCTAAATTGAAAAATCTATAAAATTATTGTACTTAAGACTAATACCCATTCGGACTACTAGGGAGTAATATAAATTTAGTAAGAGCGATAATTAAGGAGGATATGAAGTATGCATCGCTTTGAGCAGGAAAAATCCCTGACAGTAAGAGAATTAGAAGTCTTAAATTGTATTCACGAAGGACTTACAAACCCGGAAATATCACAAAAATTATGTATAACTATTTCAACAGTAAAGGCACATATTTCTTCCCTTTTACAAAAAGTTAACGCAAAAAATCGTATCGAATTACTTTTGATGATTTTGGGAGAAAAAGACATAAAAAATAAACACATAAAAAAACAAATTATGTCAACTAAATGAGGTTATTCAGATATACGGGCAGGGAAATTACTTTTGAGTAAGCTGTTTACTTCCTGTTGAGCCCTTTCATGCGTT
>CADCNV010000029.1:1595-18548 GCA_902802825.1 uncultured bacterium
TTTTTGACTATCGGGCTGACACCTAACCCTGCATCCTGAATTATTGATTTTGCAACTTCTGCCTGCTTTTCAGTTGCATAATATCCGACAACAACTCTGTAGCTTCCTGATTTCGGAGCCGGAGCAGAAGCTTTTGATTCCGGTTTTGGCGCAGGTGCAACTTTGGTTTTATCATCTTTTTCATTTTTTTGAAGCTCTTTTACCGGTTCTTCAGCTTTTGCTTGCTGAAGTTTTTCATTTTGCATCTCTGCTTCCATTTCACCAACGGTTTTTTTCATTTGTTTTGGAAGCACAACTTTTTCGTCAAGTTCCGGAGAAAATATCCCATCACCACTGACACCATTTTCATCTTCTGCCTGAAGATGCTTTAAACGCTCATCAACAGAACCTTTTGGAGTATCATCTTCGAAATCTGCGTATTCCTCACTATCAGCAATACTTACATCAACATTCGGGGAAAAAATCTTTGCAAATCCGAGAAATATTAAAATACCGATAACAAGCACAGATATAAATACGGTAATATCCTTATATGACCCGTTTTTTTTAACTTTCTTACGGTAATCATCATACGAAAAATGAGTTTTATCATTTATCGATTGTTCTATATCATTTTTTTTGCCTTTTGAATCTTTTAGCATTACACACCTCGGACCTTTGTACTCGCCAATTTTATATCATCAATTTCATTAGAATATTTTTCCATTATTTCCAATGCAAAATCTTTTATATCTTCGATATTTAAATCACTTTTTAACGCACTTACAGGAATCGGAGCACCATCAGATAATATATTCAATCCCGTGTGAATTAAAACAGACGTTAATGATTTTGTTGCAATAGATACAGACAATTTTTTGTTATTTATAAATAAATCGTCTCCATCTCTTTTTACGGTAAATCCCCTGTTTTCCAAAGCTTCCTTAATAACACAGATTAATAATCTTTGTCTGAAAACACCTTCAACAAGTTCGACATTAAACTGCTCAGTTATAAAACTAAGCATATATTTACTGTATATTGGTTCATTGTTAATTACATCTTCAATATCCACCATTTCAGAAAGACGCACATCACATTCCCCGCAAAAAGCCACAATAGCATCACCCTGAATATTAAAATTTTTGTATATCCAATGCGGTTGCAGCTGAGAGCCAATATATTTAATTTCGTTATCTGTAAATAATGTTTTCATATCCTAACCAAATAATTTTGCGATATATTCATTTGCATTATTCGCTTCAAGAGCATGCCTTAATCTTACACAAGATTCGCATACACCGCAATGTCTTGCCCCGCCCTGATAGCAGCTCATTGCTGGTTCAAGTGGAATATTATTCGACAAAGCCAACATGACTATATCATTCTTGGTATAATTTATCAAGGGTGCAATAACTTTTGGATGTACCAAGGATGAAAATTCAAATTCACAATTAACGGATTCGATAAATTCTAAAGTATTATCAGGAAAAGTCTTTGCTTCTTCTTTATTCGCACCTATTATTATATTGTCATACTTGTATGAATCTGCAAAACATCCCGCAATATTTAAAAATAATCCGTTTCTGTTTGGAACCCACACTGATTTGGCACTTTGCACTTCATCATCAAGCAATTCTCCCGATGGCAGCAATTTATCAGAAACCAAGGCAGTTTGAGTAATTTCTTTAAGAAAATCTAATTTTATAACTTTATGTTTAATATCATAATATTCACATATTTTTGAAGATGCCATAATTTCATTTGATGCCGATTTCTGTCCATAATCAAATGTCAGGGCAAGCTCAACATTGAGTTTTTCTTTTGTTAGCCCCAAACTTACCAAAGAATCCAAACCGCCTGATAATAAGATTATTGATTTAGTCATTTGCATCTTCGCTTTCATATTCATTTATTATTTCTACTGCTGACATTTTTAATTTATCTGAATATTTTGAAGAAGAAATAACTTCATCAAGAATACTTCTGTCAGAAAGATTATATAACGCAATGAGAGCATTTTTCTTTACTTCTTCATCAGTATCATTATCGAGTACATTTTTTATTATATCATAAGATTCAGGATGTTCACTGTCCATAAGTGCCTCAATTGCTTCAATTCTTACCTGCGGGGATTCATCTGATAAAGATGCTTTTATTGCCCTGAAAGCCATATCATTTCCCCCGATTCCCATTCGGTTAAGCGCCTCAATTGCACGTTCCTTTAAAAATGAGAATTTATCCATAATCCCCTGTTTTGCCTCTAATATGGAAACAAGAGGATCAATTGCTCGCGTATCACCAATTAGTCCCAAAGCACAAGCAGCACCTTCCCGCAAATAAACAGATTTTTCTTCTTCATCCTTTACGACTTCAATTAATGGTGCAACCGCATATTTATCCCCTATTCTCCCCAATGCATCAGCACATGCAAGGCGCACTCTGTAATTCTCGTTTTTATTATTCAGACAATATAAAAGCGAGGTTACAACAGATGTATTTTTATAATTGCCGATAGCTTTTGCGCACATAATACGCACATTTAAAAATTTTTCTTTAAGATTTTCATCAGGGCCGTTAAAATTTTTCAACAGGAGTACATCTGCCAAATATTCAAGAGTCGACGGATTTCTGTATTCATCACAACATCTTATAAGATACATAAGCACCTCAGGATTTTGCGACTTAGAAAGCAGATAATTATATATTGATACAAGTTCGTCTTGGTTATACCCTGATTTAATTGATTCAATTTTCGATATAACATCTTCCGAGCAATTGCTTTGCAAATTGCAACTTTTCGCTATTGCCTCAAAATCGAGATCATAATGTCCGCTCAATTTTATGCCCTCACAGCTTTTAGCGTACATTAAATATACGGCTTTTGCAAATTTTATTGACCAATAAATAAATATATATATTTGTAACAAATTATTAATAATCTAACAATTTAATTTATCTTTTGTATTAATATAGATGTATCAATTACTAATTAAGGTGTAGCATGAAAGTAGATTATATAAATTATCCCGTGTTAACTAATCAGCACAGGCATAAGTCTGTTCCCGAGAATAGCGGTATGAGTTTGCGCGGGGAGTTGTGTAAGAATAATAATGAAAATGTGAATAGAGGATATTATAGCGGCAGTTCGGTGAGTTTCGGATCTGCCGCTAATTCATCATTAAAATGGTTAAACAGAATAAATACATTTACAAAAGAACACAATACAATTACTCAAAGCTTGGTTGCACTTGTTCTTGCAGGTGTTTTCAGACCATTGGCAATAGTTTCTCTTCCAGGAGACAAAAACAAAGATGACAAAATTTATGCATCCAGTCATTCGATTGCTTCCGGTTTAATAGGATTTATTGTTTCATCAATTATTGTTTCCCCGCTTGATTCTGCAGCAAAACTTGTGACAGAAGAAGCAACAGATATTAAGGACAGATTAAGTGAAGCATTGGAAAAGCGTACTAAAGGCGAAAATATATTCCTAACAAAAGAAGAATTATTAAAAGGAAAAGAATTTTTAGGTGAAAAATTTATAGATATTTACGGAGAATTTAAAGACGGTAAATTGTTGAAAATCAATAGAAAAGCAATAGACAGAACCTCTACAATATTAAATATGGCGCCTGACACGTTATTCTTAGGCGTTTTGAAAGGAATGCTAACAATCGCTTTAATCCCTCCTATTTTAAAATATGTATTCGGGATTGAAAAAAATATGCCTGCAAACTCGCAACCGGCATTGGTTCAAAATAATAACGCAGAAGCAGTAAAATCAGAGTATGCAACATTCTCAAAAGCTGCAATGGCAAAATTTTTAGGAGGTGAACAATAATGCAAGTAACATTAAACACCTCAAATTATACAAATAATTATTATATCCCAAATAACCAACCGGTATTCAACGGTTCAATGCCTATAAAATCAGCATTTTTAAATCCGTTTAAAAAAGGTTATGAAAATTTTGTACACAGAATAGCAAAGTATTATACAGCTCCGTTATATCAGTCAAAGTTAGCGCGAAAATGTGCTGAAAATGCCGATAAATTAGATGGACCTGCAGGTCACATGCAAACAGTCGGATCATTTATCGTAACCGGTATGTATATGGAACAAACAATGACTAATAAAAGTCTTGATGAAAAGAAGAAAAAGACTCTTGCAGTGAACCAATTATTGACATTAGTTGCATCTACTCTTGGTGCTTATATTGTAGATGGCAAATTGAACAAAATGTGGGAAAATCTTACAAGAAAATATATCGCAAAGAATTTAGATATCAGCAAGAATGAACTTGACGAAAGAATAAAAGAATGGAATGTTGGAGAAAAACAAAAATTTGATTATAAAGTAAGTATCGGCGATATTGCAAAGGATGCAGAATTTAAAAAAGGTAAAGTAGAAGATTACATTGAGAAAACTATGACAGATTCAGATATTGTCAAATATGTCAAAGGTATGGGCATATTGAAAAAAATGTTAGTATTCGGTATAATTTACAGATTTATTTCTCCTGTTGCAGTTACTCCAATTGCAAACTGGATAGGTAATAAATTGTTCTACCAGAGCAATAAATATGTTCAAACTGCTCATGATTCTCAAACTAAAAATGCGGTAAAAGCAGATGCATAAACTTAAGCAGTCAATGATTTTGTCAATATCACAAGACCTCAGATGGCAAAATTCCTTGGTAAATAAATCAATATGCCCCAAAAACTTGAATTTTATTTTGGTTTATAATATATTAAACAAGTACAATAAGTCATTAAAGGTGGTGAAAATATAAAATGGCAGAAGTTAAAGTTGGCGAAAACGAATCAATTGAAAGCGCTTTAAGACGTTTCAAGAAAAAGATTCAAAAAGCCGGTATTCTTTCAGAAGTAAAAAAACGTGAAAGATATGAAAAACCGAGTGTAAAAAGAAAACATAAATCTGAAGCTGCTCGTAAGAGAAAGGTATAAGATTTTAAAAAATATTCAAAAAGACCGTAAGAATAAATCTTGCGGTCTTTTAATTTAAAAAAAAAAAAAAAAAAAAACCCTTTCTTAAAGAAAGAGTTTGGAATCTTTTTCAATTCCTCGTGTGTAGAAGGTTAGTGTGTAGTAGGTAGTGTATAATTTATGTCTCGTGTTTATTGTTATCTCTTACATTTATATAAAGTATTTTTAAAGTATATAATTGCTATATATATATTATTTCGTTACATAACTTTACATTTTGTTTAAAATAGCGGAATAACAACAATTTTTCTTTGTAGTAGAATATAATTATGGAAAAAGAATGTTTATTCAGCGGTAAAAAAGTACAAGTCGGTGTGGACTCCGGCTATGATAATTATATTATGGCAATTGAATCAAGCTGTGATGAAACTGCTTGTGCGATTGTAAAAAACGGCAGAGAAGTTATAGCAAATGTGGTGGCTTCGCAAATTAAAACTCATGAAAAATTTGGTGGAGTTATTCCTGAAATTGCAGCGCGTGAACATATGGATGCCATAAATATCGTTATCGATGAAGCATTTGAACAATCCGGATTGAAACCTGAAGATATTACTGCGTTTGCGGGAACTGTCGGTCCTGGACTTGTCGGTTGCCTGCTTGTCGGCTTAAATGCTGCAAAGGCACTTGCACTCGTACATGACAAACCATTTATCGGAGTAAATCACCTGAATGCACATTTATGCGCAAATTATATTGATACAGACATCAAACCGCCATTTATGGCTCTTTTAATAAGTGGTGGACATACCCAAATAATTGATGTCGAATCTTACTCCAAACAAACAATTTTAGGAGAAACCATCGATGATGCAGTTGGGGAAGCATACGACAAAGTGGCAAGATTAATCGGACTGCCATACCCAGGAGGCCCTAAATTGGATAAACTTGCGCAAACCGGGAATCCAAACGCTTATGAACTCCCTATTTCAAGAGTTGACGGATATAATTTCAGTTTCAGCGGCTTAAAAACAGCCGTATTGCGCTTGGTAAAAAAATTAAAAGAAGAACCCTCACCCGGCTCTGCGAGCCACCCTCTCCCAAAGGTAGAGGGGAATTTAACAGAAACGCAAATTAATGACATTTGCGCAAGCTTTCAGGAATGTGTATCAAAAACTCTTGCTAAAAAATTAAAAAAAGCATTACAGGAAAAAGGATATAAACAGGTTGTTATTGCAGGCGGAGTAGCCGCCAATTCCGAAATCAGAAAAAAAATATTTGAATTTGAAAAGGACGGATATAAGGTTAATGCCCCCATTATGAAATATTGCACTGACAATGCTTCAATGGTTGCATCTTGCGCTTATTTCAATACAAATACTTTTGATGATGTTGATGTCGAAGTATTTTCCAGAGCGTAAATACTTGACATGATATATCCCTTAGGATATCTTTAAGAAAGAGGAGTACATTTATGCCAAGAATAGTAAAAATTAAAAATGTTAATATGCTTTGCTTTACCCCACAAGAAGCTGACAGATTTCCCAATGTTTATTTAGGGAAAAATTGCAGAATAACTACAAACAATGTCCTGAAAAAAGACCCTCGCCTGAATCAATTTTTTAATAATGAAACAATGGGGGCGCTGGATAATTATGCACAACACGAAAATTTAAATATTTATATAAAGCCACTTGAAAATGACATGTTTAATGACGTTGCAGTTTCTGTATATAAAAATCGCGAAGAAATGACTCGTTTCCCTTTGAACATCGCAAAAACAAAGGAAGAAGTTCCTGAATTTTTCAGAGAATTATATAATAAAATTCATAAAGCAGTATATCCTTCTGCGGAATCTTTTAATGCTCCGAAAGTAAAACATACTAAACTCGGAGATGCAAAAATGTATTTTGAAAATATTATTGAAAGATACAACGACGCAAGACTTTCTATTTTAAATAAATTTCAGGACTAAACTCAATTAGTATGAGCCCTTTCTCATAAGCTCAGACAACCTCAACTCCTGCGCGGGTTGTTTTGTAAAAATAGATTTACGCTTTATTGATGGGATTGTTGATGTTTGCTTTTTTTTAAATTCACTCAAACCAACTCTTGTAGAGTCAACTTCTTTACCTAAAAATATAGATTGTAAAAGTTCTATAAAATTTCCCATAGCGTATCTCCTGATTTTATTATAATATTGCACTAATTTTCTACATCATGCATTTAAACGATAACAGGAATAAAAATCATCAGACTTTATGTTATATTTATAACAGTGACTACGGAGCATATAAATTTGAATAATACTTATTATGAAAATACGGATGAAAATTTTATTAATGCGTTGAAATTTTATGAAACAGATTATACTCACGCGCAACTGACAGAACTGCTGCAAAACGGAAACATTCCGCAAAAACAAATTGCGGCCTTAAAACTTGATACAATAAAATCCGGAAATGATGCTCAAATTTTGCTATCGAATCTGACAGGTCAAGACGGTAAAATTCGGGAAGCAGTATCTTTGCGTCTTGCAGAATTTATGCAGGATAAAAATTGTATCTCTTATTTTGAGCCATCAGAAAATGCACAAAAATTCCTTGATGCAGTTATAGATATCAATGGTAATATTTGCAGAAATGTAATTAGCGCCATATCTAATTTAAGAAATGACAAAGAATTTTGTGAAATATTTTGCAAAAAACTTACCGACCTGACTTACAATTTGCTTGATATCGTTGAAAAATTTGATTTTCAGGACGGGAAATACAAAGTTAATAAAGAAGCATTTAAGCTGTATTGGTGCCTTGAAACAGTCTATGTATTTTGGGATAAAATTAATTTTACCGATTTAAAAAATATTATTCAGAAAGCTTCTCAAATTGAAGAATACACAATAAGAGAAAAAGCGGCAAAAATACTAACTCACGACTTTAATGATGAAGATTTGATTGCAGTTAAAAATAAATTAAAAAATGATTCAAATTATTATGTAAGAAGATTTTAAAATTATCTTCGTGATAAAATAATAAAAAAGAGGGACTAACAATGGGACAAACTTTAGTTGAGAAAATAATATCACTTCACTCGGATCATCAGGTAAGAGCAGGAGAGCTTGTTATTGCAAAAGTTGATGTATGCGCCGTTCAGGACGGTACAGGACCGTTAACGGTAGAGGAGTTTAAAAAGTTAGGTAAAGACAAACTATATAATCCTGAAAGAACAATACTTTTTATCGACCACGCATCACCAAGTCCGAGAAAAGAATTATCTAATATGCACACAACATTAAGAGATTTTTCAAGAGATTACGGGGCTGTGTTATCCGAAGTCGGTTCCGGAGTTTGCCACCAACGTCTTGTTGAAACATTTGTAAACCCTTGCGAAATTTTAGTCGGAGCAGATTCTCATACCTGCACATCAGGTGCTTTAGGGGCATTTGCAACAGGAATGGGCTCAACAGATATTGCTGTTGCAATGGCATTGGGCAAAACATGGCTGAAAGTTCCTCAAACATTTAAAGTTGTTGTAAACGGTAAATTCAAAGACGGAATTTGTGCAAAAGATTTAATTTTACACCTTATCGGAATGATTGGAGCTGACGGTGCAACATACAAAGCATTGGAGTTTCATGGCGACACGATTAAAAATATGTGTATGTCTGAACGCTTTACTATTGCAAATATGGCTGTTGAAGCGGGAGCAAAATGCGGTCTTTTTGTTGCAGATGACAAAACAAAAGCATACCTTGAAGAAAAAGGACGGGGAGATAAATTTTCAACACTTGAACCCGACAGCGATGCGGTTTATGAAAGAGTTATAGAAATAGATGCTTCAACTATTGAACATACCGTTTCATGCCCGCATACCGTTGATAACACAAAACTTGCAAGAGATTTGAATGATATAAAAGTAAATCAGGTATATGTCGGCACATGCACAAACGGCAGAATTGAAGATATGCGCACGGTTGCAAATATACTAAAAGGCAAAAAAGTTCACGATGGTGTTCGCATGCTCATTTGCCCCGCATCGAGAACAGTATATAAACAAGCCCTGAAAGAAGGTTTACTTGAAACATTTATTGATGCGAATGCTACAATATTACCTCCGGGATGCGGTCCTTGCGTTGGAATTCACGCAGGAATTCTTGCTGACGGCGAAGTTTGTTTAACTACCCAAAACAGAAACTTTATCGGGCGACTTGGCAACACAAAAGGGTTTATTTATCTTTCATCCCCTTATGTTGCAGCTTACAGTGCAATTAACGGTTATATAAGCGATAAGTAAAATTTAGCGTTTTTTACCGCCCTCAAAACTGCCTTTCCTCAAAACTTTTGAACTCATAGCATCTACATATTCACGGTAAAATCCGACTAATGTAACTTTGCCTTTAAGACCAAGATAATCCAATACTTCTTTTTGTTGTTTTGTAATTTCAGAGTATTTTCTCAAACTTAAATTAGCATAATCAGGTTTTGTCAGCGGTAATTTATATTCCGGCATTTTATATCCCGATTCTTTCATTTTTGTTAATATTTGTTCTACTTCCCACGAACAGAAAATTCTGTTACAATCCAAAATCAACGCAGGACTTTTAGTTCTTGTGTATAATTCGGTCAAATGATTTACAAACTCTGTCGCATATTCAGCATCAAGGAGTTCATTATGAATACTACCCGTTATTTCGAATACTCTTGCCAAAGTTTCAGGTTTTTCAGATTTACTGATGGCATTTGTTAAAAGCCTGTTATTAAAAGATACATAATCGCTTGTGCAGTTTGGCTTTCCTTCACGAAAATTCTTGTTATCAGATAAAACCCCCATACGAGATTTTTGAACAGGCTTTTGACATTCCTTCAGCGACTTCATAAATCTCAAAATGTTACTTTGTCCTTTTTTATCATAGCCCTGTGATGTGGCTTCAAAAAAATCTTTTATTTCTTTTGCAGACAATATATTACCGTTTTCTTTTCCTATATCAAGCAATGACTTTATCAAATCGCTCGGTGAAATTCCTCTTGATTTGCGTGCTTCTACAAGTTTTGTTATTTCGTTAATTTCTTCATAATTAAATCTGTCTTTACCCCTGTATGTTGCAAGTTCCAAATATTTCGGAACCATACGAACATCTATCGGAAGAGGCTTTGGAGTTCCACCACCGGCTGTTTTACTTCCTGCTTTTTCCATAAGTCTTAGCGGTTTGTAAAAGAAATTATTTACGCATTTAGTTATTCGAACCATTTTTATCCTTTCAGATTATTAGTGTTGTTTATAAACTTTGTCAGAATACATTTGAATATTCGGAGTATCGATTTCAAATGCGTGAATTCTGCCAGGTCCAAGTACAACTGAGACACTTCCTTCATTTACCTGGAATTTGCTATCCTGACCATATTTAGGAAGTAAATTATTTAATTTTTGAGTTGATTTCATCGTTGGAACCATTACTTTGCAAGCAACAGGATGATTTACATCTTTATTAGCAAGAACCAAAATCGTTCTACCCTGTCTGTGGCGTGCAAAGGCAATGACCTGATCCTGTTTGTCTTTTTCTTTATTCAGAATTATGTATGAACCTCTGCGCATTATATCATCATATTTATCTCTGAATTTAAAGCACTCAGTCATAAATTTGCCTATTTGCGGTTCTTTTCCGCCCGGCTGACGTGACAAATTGAAAATATCAAGTTTACCCTGATGCGCTGTCATTTCGTGATTGTCAGTCATTGTAATCGGATTGTATGAATTTCTGTACGGATATACATAATAATCACCGGATTGGAAACCGTCAACGATATACGGATTCATCATCGGCAAGGTTGCCTGCAAACCTGAGGTAAGATTGCAATATACTTCCCCGCCATGGAACATAGGAGAAACATCATCGTGAGTCGCAAATGAACCGATTACTGATTTTCCTGCATCAACCCTGTATGACATATTCAAATTATCTATTACATAGTCATGCAAATCTTTAGCTTTTGGCCATTCATGGAATATATGATACTGTCCGTAATATGCGTCAAAACCTGCGCGAAGAGAATCTTCAGGTCTGTCATAAGGCATGTTTGCCTGAGGAGATGCGTCTTCATAAGTATAAGTTTCTGCAAGCCAAGCAAACTCAGGATCTCTTTTTCTTGAATACGGGATAATAATATCCCAAAATTCAACCGGCTTAGCCCTTGCTACATCGGCTCTTATACCATCAACACCCGCATCAATCATCATATCAACAAATTGTCTGTGATATTCCAAAAGTTTCGGATTTAAAGTTCTTTTACCTTCATCATCCCACGGCTGGAACATTCTGATATCTTCCCAACCCTGCGGAGTTTTTGGAATACCGTTTTCGATAGCCATAAGTTCAGGTTTTTCTTTATAAAGGTTATATGATGCACAACTTGGCATATCAACCATAACCTTTATACCTCTTTTGTGACATTCATCAACAAAAGCTTTAAATTGTTCTTTATCAGAGCGCGGGTCATTTTTATCAATCAACACAGGATCAATTTTTAACAAATCTTCAGGAGAATAAACCGAACCGGCAGTTCCCATAGCATTATCTTTCCCCGGAGGATTTATCGGCAAAATGTGCAAAGTATTAAATCCCTGTGCCTTGACTTCATCAAGTTTTGGAATAGCGGTCAGAAAAGTTCCTGCTTTTTCATTCCCGTCAATATATTCATTCCCGTTTGTATCTTTTGCGCTGAATGTTCTTGGTAAGATTGCAAGAATCTTTGCATTATTTGTCGTAAATAATGTTCTTAAATCATTTTTATAATTCGGATTTGCAACCGTTTGCACCGGAGTAACAACAGGAGAATTAGCAGCTGCCTGAGCATCAAGATAATTCCGAATTAAGTTTGAAGAATCCCCACTGAATTCAACCGCAGGAGGAACCTGTATTTTTGAAACATAAGGAGAATTCATTTTTAAACTTATTAAATTTGTGCTGACATTAGAAATCATTATTTATTCTCCTTAACAATTTTATCTTTTGGCATTTTTCCCATGAAAAACTGCGAAAGAACAGTTACCCCAAGTAATGCTGCACCAAGCCCGCCAAACATTTTAAGCCAGGTTTTGCTGTTATATTTTTGATTAAATAATTTTGTAAACATATCATCTAATGAGCTGCCCAAAAGCTGGAATCTGAATTCAGAGGTAGAATCGGGGTTCCCACCGACAACTTTGTGATTTTTCTTTGTAAAATATTCATCTCCGCCAAGATAGCTGAATAATTCTCTGCGATATTGTTCGAAGTTTTTGAAGAACAATGAATTTTCAATTTTACTTTTTGTTTTTGGGCTTAATCGGTCACTGTACATCAATCTCATTGCTGAATCATAAAATACTCTGTCATGCGGATTATCTGCAAGCTGATCCAATGCTTTTTTACCGTAAAATTCATTCACAACTTTGCCCATTTCAGTTTTTATATCCGAGAACAGAATTTTTCTTTGTTCATCAGAGAGATTGTCAGGATTTAATTCCGGATCTCTGAGGAAGAAGAATTTTACGGCGTAATCCGAAGAATGACCGCTAATTAATAATTGTTTTGACATTTCAATCATTTCTTCTTTAACAGAGCGGGTAAAATCAACGTGCTTAATCAAATTCCCGGCTGCATCAGTATAATTGTATTCATTCAAAGAATCTAAGTGCTGTTTGTCAGATACACGTTTAAAGAAATCTAATGTATTAAGCAAACGATAGAATGAACTTTTCACCCCGCGAACCCTGTCTTGTACAAAAGATAACTGCAAATCTTTTAAAGTATGAGAATCCACACTTCCGACATCATAACCGTTTAAACGTTGAGCGGTATATTTCATTTTATTCTGCTTTAATTGAGCGGAAGCTTCATTAAAGGTGGTATCAACATAATCTTTATAAGGATTTTTTTCATTTGGATTATATTTTTCATATTGAGCAAATTTTGTTCTGTTTTCAAGGAAATTTAATTTTTCTATAATTTTATCAATAACTTCGTTATACTTTGCATCATCGGGATTAGAAACAATTGTTTCTATTTTATCACGAAGCAAATTGCCAACGAGATTAGAATCCATTCTTGTTTTGGAGATATCTTTTTCTGTTATGCCCAAAGTTTTTAACATATCATTATCCAAAATCCCGTTCCAGGTATTTGCAAGATATGTTTCCTGTGACTGAGCTGTTTTTAAATAAGCATATTTATTTAAAACCCTTTGTCTTGCATGGAAAGTATTTAATACTTTATTCACTTCTTTTAAGCTATTTACAGCTTCCTCTGTCAAAACAGAAGATGGAACTGCTTTGAAATGAGTATCTAAAATTGATTTCTCACTTTGAATCATTTCATCGACGCGGAATCTTGCGCCTTCTATATTCGGATTAGCGGGATGAGATAGTTCAAAAGATGCAAATTTTTCATCTATCGCATTTTCAAAAGCAGTTACATAATGAGAAAATTCACTTTGACCGCTTAGAGTTTCGCCTGCAAATATAGCACTTCTTTTGCTGTCATCAAGCTTTGAAATAATTTCATCTGCACTCGGAACTAATTCATTTATATCATTTTCAGGAATACCTTTTAAAACTTCTTTAAGTGACTCACTTAAATTTTCAAAAGTTTTCTTTGAAATGTTATAACCCTTTTGAAGAATTACATTTTTTAAATCTCTTTCAACCGCCTTGGCTGTAATCGTATCCAAACCTGAAGAAATTGTCTTCGAAATTTCAGAAAATGCCTCTTCAGTAATAGTTTGCCCTTTATACTTTTCTATTAATGCTTCTAGTTTTTCATTCTTTGCAGAAAAATCATATTTCCGGATTTCGGTATTAAAATTACTCAATAAAGCATTTGCCTTTTTATTTAACTTCCCATCCTGATAATTGTGAATAGGTTCTTTAAGTGCTTCGCAAATTAATGCACTCATAACAGGAGTTGCAAAACCTGCGGTCAACATCCACATTGTATTATTTTGAAGGGCAATTTTTCTCATTTTTTCCTGAATAAAATCTCTGCGATTTTTCATATCCTTAGGAACTCTTAAACGATCACCGATTTTATTTATTTCTTCATCCGAATACAAATCCCACGGAATAAATTGGTGGTCTTGGAATACAGGTTTTTTGGTTCCGTAATTATCACGATATTGCTGTCTGACATCAAAACCGTGAATTAAATATGCAGGAAGCTGAAGCGCAAGTTTCGGCCAAATATCCATAGCAGCAAAGAATGATACCAATCCGACAAATTCCATTGCTTTTGATAACGGCGCGAATTTTTTAGAGAATAAATATGTCGCGATAGTTAAACCACCCAATTTCATACCTAAATCATTTAATCTGCCTAATTCATTGTCGTTTGCTTTGCCTTTTACAGAATGATGGAATGCTTTTGCGTCATATTTTATATCCCTGAAAATTTCAGACGGAAGATCAAATAAAGAATTTCTGACTAAATGACCATTGCTTGGCAGCGGTTTGATAAATGTTCTGTTTGATAATTCTTTATTTACATCAAAATTTTTTTTCACATTATCAGCACGATACTGTTGAATCGGCTGAGTATTATTTTGTAAGTATGATTGGATTAAATTTGTTCTCATTATCCGACCACACTTTCTTCATTCTTGTCTATAACATCTTTTTCAGATACTTTTGACGGTTTACTTGTAATATGAATTGTATTTAAAGTTCCAAGAATTGTTGCAGCTGCAGCCAAAGCCAAAACACCTTTTCCTGAATATTTTTCAAGCATATTTTTTGCATTTTTAGCCAAATAAAATTCTTTTGCACTATCAACAAAACTTCTGCCAAAAACTTTCAAAGAATGAGAAAAATCTTTCATATTCCAGAATTTTAATGTCGCAACATTAAAATATGATTCCCATGGTTTTTGGAATGCAAGTGCAACCCCAGCAGCAGCCCACAAATATGATGAAATACTGCGCGCAAGAGTAGATTTAACCAAGACTTCTTTATACATTGGTTTTACTGCCTGATCCGAGTCATTCAGATTCGTACCAAGACCGTTTCGTTTTGCAATTTTATCAAAGCGTTTGTTTAAATCGCCCTTCTTATTCGGATCACCATATAATAAATCCCATCTTGTAAATTCAACACTTTCTCCGACCTTATGATACTCATAACTGGTCAAATCAAAATCGTCTTTGCTTTCAGGTAATTGGTGGTAGACTTTTAAATACGGAAGTTGAGTATCGACACCTGTTATCCATTTTACTGGAGTATTTACAAAGGATTTTGAAAGAGTTTTTGCAAGAGCGTAGAAAACTACCCCCAAAGCCATTTTATTACCAAGTTTTCGAGCAGCAGACTGATCAAATGCCGGAAAATATTTTGCAGCGGAATTAAATACTGACATCAAAGTTAAACTGCCTACAACATAAGGCACTGTGCCCATTGTCAAAAATTCGTAAAAGTCGGAATTTATACTCCCTTTAAGCCCTCTTGCAGGATAAACGGTAAAAGCTTTTGTAAATTTATCCATTGCTATTCTTGTACGGGTTGAAAAATTATTTTTTAAAAGAGTATCGCTCTTAGGAAGACCATTGTCCTGAGAGTCATTTGCTCTGAATGATAAATTTTGTTTGTCGAAATTACTTACCGGTAAAATCATGTCAACTCCGCTGTACGATTTTTAGAATGCATGTCAATATTTTTTTTTGACAAATTATTTAATTAAATTTACAAATTTTAATATATTTTTATTTAAAAATATTAAAAAATATCATGGTGAACACACCCATCAATACGCAATACCAGCCGAATATATTTATTGAAAATTTTGAAATAAATTTCATAAAATATTTAATACAAAAATATCCGACGATAGCAGAAACAATTGTCCCCAAAATTATAGCGGTCCAATTATAACTTAATGCTTCCTCAACATCAATTTTTATAAGCGGATAGACCATTGAAGCACCTAAAATTATAGGAATACACAATAAAAAAGAATATCTTGCCGCAGTTTCTCTGTTTAAGCCGGCAAATAATCCGGTTGCAATAGTCCATCCGGAACGTGAAAATCCGGGTAAAACCGCTAATCCCTGAGCTAACCCGATAAATATTGATTGTTTTAAATTAGGAGTATCGAATTTTTCAACTCTTTTTTTAGAAAGATATTCGCTAAAAAACAAAACAAGACCGGTTAAAACGAGTAATCCCCCAACAAAAGCAGGATGATATACCAAATGTTCGGCGACATCATTTATCGGTAAAGCCAAAACAATAGTAATAATTGTACCAATTATTATATAAATTCCCAACTTAGCATTTTTTACAGTATCGTTTTGGGAAGATTTTAAAATTTCTTTATTTTTTAATACTTCAAATAATGCCTTACATATTTCCCAAATATCTTTTCTGAAAAATATTATTACAGCTATAAGAGTCCCCAAATGAAGCATTATATCTAAAAATATTTCTTCATTTGACTGCTGTACAATTTCTATATTTTTAAAAATCTTATAAAAATTTGATGTAAAAACTAAATGAGCAGAACTTGAAATCGGCAAAAATTCGCTCAATCCCTGAACTATCCCCATTAAAACTGTTTGCAATATCGGCATTATTTACTACTCTTCCTCAAAATATGAACAACAAGATGTCTGTGTTTCCCAAACAGAAACCTTATGCAACTGAACAATTTTTTCTTTTAATTTTGAATAAATATAAGAAGCAATCATCTCGCTTGAAGGACTTTCACCTTTAAAATCAGGAAGTTCATTTATATCTTTATGATCAAGCCCGTCCAAAACTTCGTTAAGTTCTTTTTTCAAAACTTTATAATCTATTAAAATATTACTTTTATCTAACGATTCGCCTCTCACAAATGCTTCAACCATCCAATTATGACCATGTTGATTTTCGCATGCTCCGTCATAATTGAGTAAATGATGGGCCGCTGAGAAAAACGCCTGAGTTTTTATTTCGAACATATCAATTTCCTCAATTGCGAGATTCTTCGGCTTGAAATATCATTCTGAGCGAAGCGAAGAATCTCATT
>CADCNV010000030.1 GCA_902802825.1 uncultured bacterium
AACGGTAAAAGAACCGCTAAAGCCGCTATTAAAATTGCCGTTGATATGTTTAATGAAGGTATTATTACTAAAGAAGAAGCAATTATGCAGGTAGATCCTTATTCTGTATATCAAGTATTACTGCCTTGCTTTAACCCTGATAAGGTTAAACACTCACACAAAGTTTCAAAAGGTGTAAACGCATCTCCGGGTGCTGCAGTCGGTAAAATCGTATTCGATACCGAAGAAGCCGCTCAACGTGGTGCAGCAGGTGAAAAAGTAATTCTAGTCAGAATTGAAACTTGTCCTGATGATATTCACGGTATGGCTGTTTCTCAAGGTGTTCTTACTTTAAGAGGCGGCGCAACTTCTCACGCAGCAGTTGTTGCTAAAGGTATGGGTAAACCTTGCGTTTCAGGTTGTGAAGATTTAAAAATTGACTTGGCAAACGAAACAATTACCTGTGCCGACGGTACAGTATTCCACAAAAATGATATTATATCTCTTGACGGTGGAACCGGTGATGTTATGGAAGGTGCTATTGAACTTGTTGAAGCAGGTATTGATGCTGATTTTGAAAAATTCTTTAATTGGGTTAACGAAATTAAAGAACTTCACGTTGAAGCAAACGCTGATACTCCAAAAGATATCGAAAATGCTATCAAATTCGGAGCTGAAGGTGTAGGTCTTTGCAGAACAGAACACATGTTCATGGATCCTGACAGACTTCCTTGGGTACAAAAAATGATTATTGCAGGCACAACAGAAGCAAGAAAAGAAGCTCTTTCTCACTTACTTCCTATGCAATATTCAGATTTCTATTCAATGTTCAAAGCATTGGGCGACAAACCTCTTACAGTTCGCTTATTAGACCCGCCTTTGCATGAATTCTTACCTTCTAAGATTGAATTAGTTGAAAAAGTTGCAACTAAAAAAGCTTTAGGTCAGGATTACAAAGAAGACGAAAAAATGCTTGAAATCGTTGAAAACTTATCTGAATCTAACCCGATGATGGGCTTGAGAGGGTGCCGTTTGGGCTTAACTTATCCTGAAATCAACGAAATGCAGGTAAGAGCAATCTTTGAAGCATGCTGTGATTTGACAAAAGAAGGTCACAAAATTCAACCGTGGATTATGATTCCTCTTATCGGTCATATCAATGAACTTAAAACTGCTAAAGCAACATTAGTTGCAGTTGCAGAACAAGTTATGCAGGAAAAAGGAATTAAAATTGATTACAAATTCGGTACAATGATTGAAATTCCTCGTGCAGCATTGACTGCTAAAGAAGTTGCAACAGAAGCAGAATTCTTCTCTTACGGGACAAATGACTTGACTCAAATGACATTTGGCTACTCAAGAGATGATGCTGAAGGTAAATTCCTTAAAAACTACGTAGAACAAAAGATTTTACCTTGGAATCCGTTTGTAACTTTGGACTTCAACGGTGTAGGCAGACTTATTGAAATGTCTATCAACGAAGGCAGAGAAGTTAATTCTAAACTTGTTGGTGGTATCTGTGGTGAACACGGCGGAGATCCTGATTCTGTGAAATATGCTCACAAAATCGGTTTGAACTACGTTTCTTGCTCTCCATACAGAGTTCCGCAAGCAAGATTAGCTGCAGCTCAGGCAGTAATTGAATGCAAAAAAGCTGCTAAGGTTTAATCTTTAAGCAAATATAAAACGGGTAACATAGTACATATGTTGCCCGTTTTTTTAATTAGATTATTCGAGTTTGTATGGTTTTGTCAAAGAACATGTCTGAGAATTTTGAACAGATAAATTGTAAATAATCTCGGTGCAATTTCTTTCACAATTTTTCTTCTATTTATGATAACTCAATTTAATTTTTTGTTTATTGCTTAAAGATTTAGGGATTTTTATTAAATCATGACAAATACGTATCTTTGATGTTATAATTTCAGAATAAATATTGTCATAGTATTAATTATAAAAAAGGAATTTATGTTATGAAAATAGATTGGAAGTCAAAGCAAACAAGAGTTGTTGCCGTTTTACTTGCTATAATTCTTGTGCCGATCATTTGGAATCAGGCAAAATCCCTGGTAACAGGTTTAATAACTGTTTATATGATGTCACAGCCGAAAGTGGTTGAGGTCGCAAAGCCGGTAGCAAAACATATTAATCCCTCATTTACTACTACGGGAAGAATAGAGGCACAAAAGTCGGTAGATGTTATTGCTCGTGTAAGCGGCTGGTTACAGGAAAGATATTTCCAAGAAGGCGACAAAGTTAAGAAGGGTCAAAGACTCTTTTTAATAGAGCCGGATGAATATGTACTCGCAGCAAAAAGTGCAAGAGCTACGGTTAGTGAAAATACTGCAGTATATAAAAATTCTGAAATCGATTTAAAAAGGGCTGCAGAACTTTATAAAAAGGATTTGGTCAGCCGTGAATATTATGACAACGCACTGACTGACAGAAATAAATATCGTGCAGCGTTGGACGGTTCGGTTGCAGAATTGAAAAAAGCAAATTTAAACGTAACTTATACAAATATAACATCTCCTATGGATGGTAGAATCGGGAAAGCAATTGTTTCTGTCGGAAACTATGTAACACCTTCAACCGGAGTTATAGCACAGATTTATACAACAAATCCGATGAAAGTTATATTCTCTGTAAGAAGTGGTGATTTTATCGAACTTAAAAAATACTTCAAAGAGAATAAGCACAAAAATCCGAGTCTTGATAATTCTGTATCTATAATTTTAGGGCTATCAGACGGAACAAAATATGAACAGGAAGGTAAAATTGAATTTGTAGATAATAGAGTTGATGAAACAACAGGAACGGTTACATTGAGGGCTGTATTTGAAAACCCTGATGAACTATTGATTCCCGGAGATTATGTTAATGTAACAATAAAGGTAAACCATCCGCAAAAAGTTATGCTTGTACCTCAATCTGCAACTAAAACGGATGTTGGTACAGGATATTATGTATGGACAGTAAAAGATGGTAAGACTGTAAAAAAAGATATTGTTGTTAATGAAAATTATGACAACAACTGGATTGTAGAAAAAGGTCTTTCTTACGATGATGTAATCGTTGTCAAAGGAATACAAAATATTTATAAGTCAGGTGAAGCTGTAAAAACAAAGCCATATAAACCTGATTCTGATAAAAAAAAGTAATGGGAAGGGTAAATAATGGGAATTAAGAAAGAAGACTTATACTTTTTTATTAAAAAACCACGTTTTGCTGTTGTAATATCGGCTTTTATCGTAATCGTCGGAATAATTTCACTGCTTGGTTTACAACAGGAAAAATATCCAAATATTACTCCCCCGCAAGTTACCGTAACAGCAAGCTATCCCGGTGCAAGTGCTGCCGTAATTGAATCCTCGGTTGCATCTCTTTTGGAATCCGAATTAAATGGTGTTAAGAATATGTTATATATGTCATCAACTTGTTATGACTCATCATATTCTCTAGACATATATTTCAAAACCGGAACAGATAATGATATAAATTTGATGAATGTTCAAAATAAAATTCAACAGGTTCAGGCACTGTTGCCGGCTGAAGTAACCAGTCAGGGTGTAACGGCTCAGAATCAGGTCAGCGGTGCAGGTGCCATAATTCTGAATCTTTCATCTGAGGATGGTTCATGGAACCAGTTAGATTTAACAAACTATGCAAGTATTTATATTAAAGATGCAATAAAGAGAATCAGCGGAGTTGGTTCTGTAAACGTATTTGGTGCTGATGATTACAGTATGAGAATTTGGCTTGATCCGGCAAAACTTGCTAATTACAAAGTCTCTATATCGGAGATAAAATCCGCCATACAAAGCCAAAATGCCCAAATATCAACCGGTGCTTTGGGCGATTTACCGACAAATGAAAAACCAAGTTTGAAATTATCTCTTTTAACAAAAGGCAGATTAACTACTCCTGAAGAATTTGGAAATATAATTATCCGTTCTGACAAAAGCGCTTCTCAAATAAGATTGAAGGATGTTTCAAGAGTTGAATTGGGTTCAAAAACATACTCAAGATTTGGTCTTGTCGATGCGAAACCGGGGGCTTTAATTCAGGTTATGCCATTACCGGGTGCAAACACTGTTGAGATAGTCGAAAATGTCCACAAAGAAATGGACAAACTCTCAAGAACCCTGCCGGATTCATTAAAAATTGATACAATGATGGATAATGCCGTTTTCATTAATGAATCAATGAACGAAGTTGAATTTACAATTATATTAACATCACTTATTGTAATTTTAATTATATTTATCTTTTTAGGTGACTTCAAAGCTACATTAATTCCTTGCGTTACGATACCGGTATCTTTGATTGGTACATTTATTGCCTTAAAAATGCTTGGAATGTCCATGAACCTGTTGACCTTATTTGCATTGGTTCTTGCAGTTGCAGTCGTTGTTGATGATGCTATTGTTGTTATAGAAAATGTTAAGCGGCACATTGAAAACGGTAAAGGGGCTGTTGAAGCGACACAAATTACAATGAAAGAAGTAGGCGGTTCGCTTGTTGCAATGGCATCTGTTCTTATGGCAGTATTTGTTCCGATGTGCTTTATGTCAGGTTTATCCGGAACAATGTATAAGCAGTTTGCTGTATGTATTTCGGTATCAATCGCTCTTTCTGCAGTTTGTGCATTAACACTTTCCCCTGCAATGTGTTCTATCCTGCTTAAAGAAAATAAAACTCCAAAACCTTTGCCGGAGATTCTTAATAGCGTCATGGAGTATATTAATATAGCCATTGAGTATATTAATAAATTTATAAAAATCTTCAACGAAAAATTTGAAGAATTAACCAAATTCTATATAGATATGGTTAAAAAGTTTGTTTATGACCGCAAATTAACCATTTCTGTTTATGTTTTGATAATGATTTTGATGCTTGGTTTGTTCAAAGTTATACCGACAGGATTTATTCCTGATGAAGATCAGGGAATGCTGATTACTTCAATAACCTTACCTGATGGTGCTTCTTTGAACAGAACGGAAGATGTGGTTATTAAATTTACAAAAGCTATTGAAGATATTGATGGTGTAGATAGGGAAAGAGTTATCGCTTTTGGCGGAACAGGACCTTCAAACGAAGCTACCGTTGTTATTCAGCTGAAAGAATGGGGGGAACGTAAAGTTAATCCGTTCAGTTGGGTAATAAGAAAATTTCAGGGGAAACTTACAGATTTATCCCATAACGGGATTTTAAAAGAAATTAATAAACGCAGCGCAGGTATTACGGAAGCTTCAATTATTACATTCTCCCCGCCGGCGATTGACGGTTTGGGTATGATGGGCGGTTTTGAATTTCAGTTAATGTCAACCGGTAATGCCAGCGTTCAGGATATTTCTGCCTTTGCAAATGAATTTATTGCAAACGCAAATCAAGATGATAATTTATCTTATGTTTATACTCAATTTCAGGCAAATGTTCCTCAATATATGCTGAATATTGATTCTGAGAAAGCACTCGCACAAGGTGTTGACCTTAATGAGCTTCATAACACTCTTGCTTCAACGCTTTCTTATTCATACATAAATGACTTTAATAAACTCGGCAGAGTATTTAGGGTGTTTATGCAGGCAGAAGGGGATTACAGAAATAAAATTGAAGACCTGCATAAGATTTTTGTCATAAATTCACAAGGCAACATGGTTCCGATTATGACAATGATAACCTCAAAACAAACAACCGGAGCTGTTTCAATTACAAGATTTAACCAATTCAGATCAGTAAAAATAATAGGTGCACCTGCGGGCGGCAAATCATCAGGTCAGGCAATGAATGCGATGGAAAAATTATCAGAAAAGCTTTTACCTAATGATTATAGCTATGCTTGGTCAGGAACTTCATTACAGGAAAAGGAATCCTCAGGACAAACCGGTTTGGTTGTCGGATTTGCTCTGTTATTTGTATACCTGTTCCTTGTAGCATTATATGAAAGCTGGATGATTCCGGTTTCAGTATTACTAATTTCACCTGTTGCAATAATTGGGGCATTAATATTCCAAATGATGCTTGGACAGGCCTTAGACTTGTATTCTCAGGTTGGTCTGATTACTTTGATTGGTTTGGCCGCAAAACAGTCAATATTGATTGTAGAATTTGCAAAAGATGAACATGAAAAGAACGGGCTATCAATTCAGGAAGCAGCAATTCAGTCTGCTCACCTGAGATTCAGAGCAATCATGATGACTGAAGCTGCATTTATTATAGGTATTTTGCCATTATTATTTGCAAGCGGAGCCGGAGCAAACAGCCGTATATCCGTTGGTTCAACGGTTATTGGCGGTATGATTGTTGCAGCAACATTGGGGGCTGTATTAACACCGGCATTCTACGTAATAATTCAGGATATAGTTGATAAGTATTTTAATAATAAACAAGAAAGTGAAAACTATGAAGCTTAAAAAAATAATAACTTTAATATGTATTTTTTGCTTAACTATGAGTACGGCATATGCTATTCAGGACAAAAAAGCACCTGATAATGATGTAAAAACAGAATATACAAATGATGTTCATTCGGTATTTACATTAAAAGATTGTATTGAGGTTGCGATTTCAAATAACCCAGACATCAGGGCATCTATATACAATGAAATGGCTTTCAAAACAAAAATAGCTCAGGCATGGGCAAATTATTTCCCTAAGATTAGTGCCGGCTTAGACTTTTCAAGAAACGGGAATGCATATACGGCTTCGGCCACCCGGCTTTACGGATACAGAAGCACATATACAACAATGGGGTATATGCCAAATATTTCTGCGGACATGTTGTTGTTTGATTTCGGGAAAACAAAGGCAAGTGCTGATAGGGCAAAAAATTTGTATAATGCCAGTCAGGAAGATACAAAAGAAAATATTAATACAATAATTTTTGATATAAAATCTGCATATTACAATATTTTATTTGCACAGGCGCAAATAAAAGTGTATGAGGACACAGTAAAAGATTATCAGCTTCGGCTTGATCAGGCATGGAGTTTTTACAAACTCGGGAAAAAGGCAAAAGTTGATGTAGTAACTGCGGATTATAATTTGGGTAAGGCACAATTGAATTTGGTAAAAGCAAAAAATATTTTGAAAGTAGCCCGAGTAAAATTGTCTACCATTATGGGTCTGCCTGAATATACGAATTATGAATTGTCTGATGAGCTTGCATTAAATTCTTTTGACATAACATCAGAAATAGCGCTCAAAATGGCTATGGATGTCAGACCGGAGTTGCTTTCTGCACAAAAGAGTGCTCAGGCAGCCAAAATGAATTTACGTGCCTCAAGAAGACAATTTGCACCTGATTTGGGCATTTACGGCAGCTACGGAAACGGTATTGGAAACGAATATAATTTAAGATCAGCCAAAATAGGTGCAAGCTTAAGTTATACTGCTTTAAATATACTAAAAACCGCAAAACAGGTTAGTCAGGCAAAAGCGGAATACGAAAAGAGTTTAGCTGAATTTGACAGCACAAAACATTCTGTATATTACAACGTAAAAAAAGCATATTTAGATTTGGAGACAAACAAAGAATCCATAATTATAGCCAAATTGGCACTAGATCAGGCAAGAGAACAGTACAGACAAGTTACAGGAAGATATGAAGCCGGAGTCGGGGATGCAATAGAACTAAAAGACGGTGAAAATACTTATCTCAACGCAAGATTAGATTTTTATAACGCTATTTTGAATTATAATTTATCATTTGCAAATTTGGAAAAAGAAATTGGTACTCCAATAAAATTTTCTGATGATTTGATAATAAAATTAACACCTGATGAAATCTAAGAAAATACCTGTATTTTAGTTTGTAGTTTGTAGGTTGGGTAAAACCCAACACAAAGTTACAATGCAAATAGTTTATAGGTTGTTTTTTTTAACCTAACAACAACATTTGGGTGCAATAGTGTGCAAGAATAGTGTAAAAAACGGACATTTTTGTTACTAAAATAGGCCATTCAGAATATTTTTAGTCAAACAATTTTCGTCCTTTTTAAATCGGTAAGAGCTGGTGTAATAGAACAGTCGGTTTGAGAAAAAAAGAACAGAGGGTTTGACGATTTTTAAAAGTAGGGTAGACTTTAGTCTACCAATGCTTTATTATGGTAATATGTCAAATTTTAAACGATATTATCAAGATAAAAATATTGTGTTTATTACGATTGTTACATATAATCGTCAACAAATTTTGGTTAAAAATATCGAATTATTAAGACAATCATTTAAGAACGTTAAATACAATTATGAAATTATTGCAGGTATTGTTATACCAGACCATTTACATATTTTAATACAAACTACCAATGCTTCTGACTACTCTAAAATAATATCATCTTTTAAATCAAATTTTTCAAGATTATTGCCAAAGAACATGAATCAAACACAAAATCAGCTTTTTAGACGTGAAAAAGGCATTTGGCAAAGAAAATATTATGACCATATTATTAGAGATGATATGGATTTTAATAAACATTTGGATTATATTCATTACAATTCTGTAAAACATTTTAATATTGCACCTAAAGATTGGGGATTTTCTTCTTTTAAAAAATATGTAAAACAAGGATTTTATCAAGAAGATTGGTGTAATTTTGATAACAAAAATGATATTTTAGATATGGATTTAGAATGAATATTGCAATATTGGTAGACTAAAGTCTACCCTACGTGCTCACACAAAAGACAACTTCTCTCTATCTTCGGCTAATAAAAAGAAGCTCTTTTCAGGACTTCTCTTTAATAGTGGGAGACGAGGCCGTCTTGACCTGCTCGCATAAAACGTGTAAATTAGCAGTTGTTTGAAACATCTTTATTAGAATAATTTATAAAAATCAAGAAATTTTATAAAAAATTGAATTTGGCTGGTTCTTCTAATGTGAATTCAATATTTTCTCCTGATGTCATTGCCCATGATAAAGGATTTAAAGATAGAAATTTTTCAAAATTTGCATTTGTTAATGTCCAATTATGCTTTTTAAAATCCTGTTTTGTAAATTTAAAATATTTTAAATTGTCCCAACATAGCCATTTATCCTCTATAAAATGGAAATTCGTCATATCCCCCACCATATTCAGAAATTTTGTAATTCTGTCTTTTGCAGAGGAATTTATTTTTACATAATCCTTTACTTCTTCTATATTGTAAGGCGTTCCGTCTTTTGATGAAATTTTTAAACGATCCCCTCTTTCTTTTCCCAAAGTTATCTTATCCCTCTCTCTAAAAAATTCATTCATTAATTTCATTGTCGAAAAGACAGAAAACGTTTCATTTTCAAAAATATTTTTTAAAGGATTCCATTCTTCGTTAATTCTCAAATATGATAGCCAATTCAGAACATTTTCAGGATATGAAAATAAAACATTAAAGACCCCATCTGTGAAAAACAGTGGTGCTATAGCCGATTCGGTGAATTCTATATCGGTATATCCTTTATTTATTTTATCAGCATATGCGATAATACTAATCAGCATATGTATTGTAGCCAAGGGGTATTTTAAACGAAAATTATGTTTCCCATCATAATTTCTGATTAAATTTGGCTGAATGCAATTATCAAAATTCGAAAAATCTACATTTTGATTTTTATTCAATTTTAGCATATGATGCCCCATACTCTTTGCATTATTTCTAAAAATTTCACCATCCAAAAAGATTAAATCCTTTGATAAGTGATTAGAGTTGATTACTCCAACTTTATCATCATAAAATCCAACAATTTTCCAATTTCGATACTTTGATAAAAATAATCCGCATAATAATCCGTCGCTATCAGGGCTTAAAATGCAACATTTATTTTTTTCATTAATCCAAGGGAATTTTTTTAATAATGATTCATAATCTATTTTATCATTATGTTTATCATTTAATAAATCTTCAATTGTTGACACTTTTTAACATCCTCCTTTAATCTTTGTTCGGATAACTTACAATATTCCTCTGAAATATCTATACCTATATAATTTCTATTTAATGTTTTAGCCATAACTGCCGTTGAACCACATCCGACAAATGGATCTAAGACAGTTCCATTTTCAGGACAAAAACATTGAATTAAATCATAAGGGATTTTATCAGGGAATACGGCAGGATGTTTTCGCTTTAAAGGATTTTTGTCCCCTGCCATCATATAATCCCATACTGTCCCACGACATTTCATAATATTAATCGCTCGTGTTACAGTATTAGTTGTTGTTCCGTCTGTTCTTCGGTTCCCACTACCCGTCATAATCTTTCCCCCATGTTTAGACGGAATTTTTAATGGCTCTTTATTAAAATACTGTGGTTTATCTCCTTTAAAAAATATCGGAATATACTCGTGGTCAACTCTAAATCTCTGTTTCCACCAGGCACCTTCCGTACCGTTTTTATGATATATACAAGTTTCAAAAAGTTTAAATCCAATGTTATCACACCAATCTACTATTGTTCTAAAGGATGTTAATGTTTTAGCAAAATTATGTGTAGCATCTTGAATAACCATTGCAACAACACCACCATCTTTTAATACTCTAAATAGTTCACTCCCAACATCATGTAAATTGATTTCAAACCCATTATATGTTCGCAAATTATCATAAGGAGGTGAAGTTACAACCAAATCAATGCAATTATTTGGTAACTTTTTTAGAACATCTACAGCATCACCACAAATAATAGAGTTTAAATTCAAATTTTCCATTTCCAATATTTTGCCTCCTGGAATAATATTAGCATAAAAAATTATAATAAATTTATTGTAAATTTTTTAATTTTTCTTTAGAGTCTAAAATTAATTTTTCTGCTTAAATAAACATAATAAAAAAGAAGGTTAGAAAAACCTTCTTCTTTATGGCGCGGGAGACGAGGATCGAACAGCTTTGGCTACGCCTACGCATACAGACTCAGTCATCCTCACTTCGTTGCGGTGCTTCGCTTTGTATCGCGATATGTCGCTTGTCCTGACCCTCTACTTCCAAATTAAAACAGATGAACAAAAGTCCATCTGTTTTAATTAGCGGGAGACGAGGTTCGAACTCGCGACATCCTCCTTGGCAAGGAGGCATTCTACCACTGAATTACCCCCGCTTATTCAATTTACTTCTCAATAATACATGTAAAAAAAAAATTTGCAAGTACTTTTTATTATTTTTGCGATTGTACCTTATACTGTTGTAACTTTTACTCTGTTTATATGACCCAAAATGAACAAAATTATGTTTTAATCGTTTAATATATATAGAATGGAAAAGGTATAATTTTGAATATTTATAAAAAAGTAATTGTTGTTTTGTTGCTTGGAATCTTAATTATTCCTGCACCTGTTATGGCAATTGATGATGATAAAAATATCGTTCCCGAGCAGATTGAAGCCCCGGTTGTCAGGGTTAAAAAGGGATCTGTGCTGTCTTTAAACGATTGTATTGCAATTGCTTTAAATAACAGTCCTGAAGTTAGAAATGCTCAATATGAATATTGGATTACAAAAACTGATGTTAATATTGCAAAATCACAGTTTTTCCCTACTATAAATGTCGGAACAGGGTATGATTTTACAGATACAAAAGTCAGCTCCCGTACTACAGATGTAAATTCGTATAATCTGAATGCCTCTCTTAATATGCTATTGTTTGATTTTGGTAAAACTTATGCTCAGATAAAAATGCACAAATTCTACCTTATTTCAGATGAATATACATTCTATAATGCAGTCAGAACAGTTACTTTTGATGTAAAACAAAAGTATTACAGTGTGCTTGCGACAAGGGCAAATGTTATGGTGAACCAAGCTTATGTTGATATTAATGAACGTAATTATCTGAGAACAAAGGCATATTTCGATGAAGGTTTGAAATCTAAGATTGATTTAGTTAACTCTGAAGTTACGTTGAGCGATTCAAAAATAAAACTCATTGATTCGGAAAAAGCATATGAAAATGCAATTGTTAATTTAAATAATTCCATGTACCTTGTAGATGCACCCAATTATAGTATCGAAGCAACATTCGGATTAAATTTATCCGATAATACTGCACCTGTCGATTTGGGTAAATTTGAAAAAGTTACCCCGAAAGAATCAAGTAAAACTCCTGTTGGAGTTGCTGATGCCACTCTTACATCAGAAATTGAAAAGCTCGAATTACTTACGGATTACAAGATTGAGCCGTTTAAATATTCATTTGAGGAATGTCTTAATATGGCAAAGAAAAATCGTGCTGATTTAAAAGCATACAGATCTACGGTTGACGCTATTGCTGAAAATCTTTTGTTTATAAAACGTAATTTTTATCCGGCAATAACTGCAAATGCAGGGTATGGATTGCGTGATTCAAGTGCAATATCTACAACAAATACACTCAATATTGGTGTAAACTTGTCAAGCAGTCTGAATATTATGGCTCAGAAAAATAAAGTCGATGCGGGAAAATATCATCTTGATATTGCAAAAGTTACTTTAAAAAAGCTTGAAGATGATATATATTTTCAGGTCCAAAATGCCTATGTAAATGTTATACAGCTTGCAAAACAAATCCCATTGCAGGCAGTAAAAGTACGACAAACAAGAGAGAACTTCGAACTTGCTGAAGGCAGATATTATGTCGGTTTGAGTGATTACCTGGAATTACAAACCGCAAAATTAAATTATAACAATGCCCAACATTCATATATAAATGCAATATATTTGTATAATGTTGCTGTTGCGAGTTTGGAAAATGTAATTTCTTATCCGCAAAAGGTTACAAAAACTTTAGAGGTGAAAAATAATGGACGTAAAAAGTAAAATAAAAGAACTTGCTAAAAATAAGAAAATAATTATTGCATCTGCAATCGTAATTATTGGGGCCGGTGTATTGCTCTTTAATAACAGTAACAAAGTTCAGTATCAGACGAAAGATTTGGAAAGATGCACTATTACACAGGTTGTTGAGGCCTCAGGAACAATAAACCCTGTCAACATCGTCAGTGTCGGTTCAACTGTTTCAGGTCTTATGAAAGCAATTTACGTTGATTACAACTCAGAGGTAAAAAAAGGACAATTGCTTGCTCAGATTGACCCTGCAACATTTCAGGCGCAGGTTGATCAGCAAAGAGCGCAAATAAATAATGCGCAGGCAAATCTGGCAAGGTTAAATGCTGAAATGGTTTATTCTCAAAAAACTTATCAGAGATATAAAAATTTATATAGTAAAAATTTTATAGCTAAAAGTGAACTTGATAAGGCAGAAAGTGAGTATTATGCAAAGCTTGCATCAATTGGTGCACAAAAAGCATCAATTTCTCAGGCACAGGCAAGTTATAAAACATCTATGACAAATTTGGGATATACAAAAATAATTGCTCCTGTTGACGGAACAATTATAAAACGTGCTGTTGATGTAGGTCAGCCGGTTGCAGCAAGTTTTCAAGCCCCTCAATTATTTACGATTGCACAGGATTTGAAAAAAATGCAAATAGAAGTCAATGTGTCAGAAGCCGATATTGGGAAAGTAAAAGAAGGTCAAAAAGCCGAATATACTCTTGACGGTTATCCTGATGCAACTTTTCATGGAGTTGTCACTCAGGTTCGTTTAAATTCTACTACAACATCAAATGTTGTTACTTATACGGTGATCGTTAGTGTTGATAACGAAGATTTAAAATTAAAACCGGGTATGACAGCTAATGTTTCTATTATAACAAGCCAAAACAGAGATGTTTTATGTGTCCCGTCGGTTGCGCTAAAATATACTCCGGAAACCACAGGACAAAAATACAAAGAGCAGGGCGTATGGGTTCTTGAGAAAAATGAACCGGTAAGAATTCCTATTAAAGAAGGTGCAAGTGACGATTCAAATGTTCAGATTATTACCAATAAACTGAAAGTCGGAGATAAAATAATTGTCGGTTCAACCGGTAAAACAGGTAAAGCCGTACCGTCAGGTAAACGCCGTGGCGGCCCTCCGGGAATGTTTTAATACTAGAGAATAAAAATTATGGAAAACAAAGCAGAAAACTTTGATAAATTATATAATGAAATTTTGCCGGTCCTGCAAAAATATGAATGTTTCAGACGGGCAAAATTTTACAAATGTATATTTATTGAAATCGGGATAATATTGGCTGCAGCAATCATTTACTATTTTGTTTCCCCAAAATTAGATGCGGATACTTCCGGTTTTGTTTTCACGCTTATATTTATATCTGCTATGGCGTGTATCGCATTTTTAATTGCAAATCCTGTTTTAAGTTATAAAGATTTTAAATCAGGTTTAAAGTGTCGTTGCAATAAAATGCTAAAAAAATATTTTGAAGATATCAAATGGGGAAAAAGTGATGTAAATGATTATTTAATTAAAGAAAGTCAATTATTTGCAGAATATAATCGGATATATTATGATGATAAATTTACTGGTAATTACAGAGATATTCCGTATTCTGTAGCAGAAACTAATATGCTGTATATAACAAGCGGGAAACGTAAAATGGTTTTCCCTGTTTTTAAAGGGGTTATTATTAGTTTCTACTCTAATAAGAAAATTAAAGCACATACGTTGATAACCTCAAAAGGGGACAGTAGTATAAGAAATTATAATCCGGCTAATTTATTTATATGTGCATTATTATTACCTGTAATTTTTGCATATTTCAGGGAACCTGAATTGAGACCGATGTCAATAATTTGTTTGATTTCGGTTTTATATATTCTTATTGATTTTTTTATTAAATGGCGTAGATTTAAAGGGGTAAAACTTGAGGATTTAAAATTTGACAAGCGATTCAGCGTTTATTCAAAAGATCAGATAGAAGCAAGATATCTAATTACTCCTGCATTCATGGAAAGATTGAATAATTTGAGAACAGCATTTGGAACTAAAAAAATAAAATGTGCTTTTTTTGATGATCAAATTGTATTTGCTATTTCTACGAATAAAGATTTGTTTGAACTTGGTGATTTCCATCGTTCACTGGTAAACAAAAAGAAAGTAAAAGAATTTTACGATGAGATTATGGCAATATATAATATGATAGAATATTTTAAGCTCGATAAAAATACAGGATTATAATATGAATTTAATAGAAGTACGACATGCAATAAAAACATATTCAACCGGAGAAGAATCGTTTAACGCATTAGACGATGTATCGTTAAGTGTCAAACAGGGTGAATTCGTTGCGATAATGGGAACATCGGGTTCAGGCAAATCTACTTTTATGAATATGCTTGGGACTTTGGATAAACCAAATTCCGGGGAATATTATTTAGACGGGCAAGATATGCTTCATTTGGATTCCGATTCACTTGCTATGATGCGCTGCGAAAAAATGGGATTTGTTTTTCAGGGATTTAACCTTATTTCAAGAACTTCTGCTTTGGATAATGTTTGTTTGCCTATGATTTATAAAGGTATTCCCGAAAAAGAACGTATTGAGCGAGGCAGAAAAGCGCTTGAAATTGTCGGTTTAAAAAACAGAGAAGATCATATGCCAAATCAAATGTCAGGTGGTCAGCAACAGCGTGTAGCGATTGCAAGAGCGTTGGTAAACGATGCCCCACTAATTCTTGCTGATGAACCGACAGGAAACCTTGATACAAAAACAAGTATTGAAGTTATGGAATTTTTTGTATCTTTGAACGAAAAGATGGGCAAGACGATTGTCCTTGTAACTCACGAACCGGATATTGCCGAATATACTCAGAGAATTGTAAAGTTTAAAGACGGCAAAATCGTGCTTGATCAACCGAAAACAGAATGGGTAAAGCAAAGAACGAGGGAAACGTAAATGCTCGATTTTAAATCTATATTAAAAATGGCGACAACTTCGCTAAAGATAAATAAAATGCGCTCTATGCTCACAAGTTTGGGTATAATTATCGGTGTTAGTGCTGTTATAGTTATGCTTGCAGTCGGTTCAGGGGCAAGTAAAAAAATTGCTTCTGATATGGAATCTATGGGCAGCAATTTGCTTATGATTCGTTCGGCATCTGCAAAAGCCGGCGGTGTCCGTATGGGCGCCGGTTCAAAACCGACTCTTACAATGAAAGATGCTCAGGCAATAGAAGATAAAGCAAGAGGTGTTCTTGCGGTTGCCCCGTACAGTGCAGAAGGAAAACAAGTCACTTACGGAAACCAAAACTGGTCAACATCAGTTGCCGGAACATCTATGGCATATTTTATGATCCGCAATTATGAAATAGAATCAGGGCGTGGTTTTTTGCCTGATGATACAAAGAACGGAACAAAAGTTGCAATAATTGGGCAAACGGTTTCAACAGAGCTTTTCGGGGATGTTGACCCGATTGGAAAAACTATAAGAATCGGTAATATCCCGTTCAATGTTATCGGACTTTTAAAAAGTAAGGGTTCAAGCGGAATGGGTCAGGATCAGGACGATTTGGT
>CADCNV010000031.1 GCA_902802825.1 uncultured bacterium
TTCTTCCAACAAATCTTTTAACACTGTTATTTCACCATATAATTATAAATAATTTCTGATGCTTTTACGATAAATTCTTTACCCACATATGAATTATGCGGACGATTAGCAAAAATTACAATAATATATCTTTTGCCGGTAGGAGTGACAACAATTCCTGCGTCTCCAAGCATTTTGCCGATATCTCCTGTTTTATGATAAAAAATCGAATCTTTCCCAAGTCCTGCCTGAATTAATCTGTTATTATGAACATGGCTCATATATGAATAAATTTTGTTTCTAGATGCCTCTGTCAGAAATGTTTCATTCAAATCTATATTATAAAGCATTTGTGCCATTTCTTTTGCAGTTGAATGATTTGTTCCTTTCATATCAGGCAGCCATGTCTGAATTTCGGTATTTTTTAAGCCCCAGTCCCTAATGGACTGATTTACATTATTTACGCCGCCGATTTGTGACATAAGCATATTTGTTGCTGAATTATCCGATTCTGTTATCATAATTTCCGCAAGCTTGTCTATTGTATATTTTGAATCTGTTGCCTTAAATTGTAAACTCCCGGAACCTTCGGATCTGTAATATTCGGTTAACGGAATTGTGTCATCCAAAGAAATCGAGCCGTTTTCAACAGATTTAAATAAATCAATCAAAACAGGGATTTTTATGATACTTGCAGCAGAAAAAATTTCTGAACCGTTTATATCAACATAATTTTGTGTTTCATAATCCCAAACATAAATTGCGGGATGAATCATTTTATATTGCTGTGATAATTTTAATAATTCATTTTGCAAAGAAGGCATAACAACACCTTCCTGAATAGGAATCATTTGCGCATCTTTATAACTTGCAGGTTGAGAAAATTTTCTCTTGCCCATATACCAATTGTTAGACAAATAATCAGTTGTCGGAAACGTAATCCTATGCAAATCAGGTGTAATAGATTTATATGGCTTTGGAACAAAGACAGATTTTGTAATTTTACTGAATGAATAAGGCATAAATATCATCAAAATTGCCCCAAGAATTAAACTTGAAAGCAGAAATCTCCATGGATTTTTCTTTCTTTTTGCCTTGATTTTAGTTTTATTTTTTATCGGATAATGATATATTTTTCCCGAACATGAGCCAATTTGTTCAGAATTATTTTGAGCATAAGAATCAGCATAATTTGAATAACCGTAATCCCTTGCTAACTTCGGCATTAAATTCCACCCCTTTTATTGTTCTTGTTACCATTGTAACTTTTGATCTGATTGTGTGCAAATTTATTACACATAATTTACATAATGAATGGCTTTGGGCAAAATACAAAATTTTAAAACAAAAAAAATAATACCCTTATCAGGTATTACTTTCTTTGTTTTAGTAATTTTTATTGAATTTATTTTTCAATATCAAGATTACTTTCGTCGGCTTGAAGCTGTTTTTTCATGATGTTGTTGATTACAGCATCTACTAACAACTCATAGGATTTTTTATTCTCGATTCCCGGGAATTCTTCTATAAGTTGGGCTCTGACCATCGCTTCCAGCTCACTTCTGTCAGAAAACATATTTACGCCGCTTATTGACTCCAAATAGTCAGTGGTGCTTTTGTCTAATTGAGTTTTATTAGAATATTCCTGCCATCTCGATTTTGGAGATACAGTTTCTTTAATCTTTTGTACGAGTTTTAAATTTTTTATTCGGTCAAACATCGTTCACCTCACACATTCACTTCTTGTATTATTCTAAAGTTCCGTAAAATAATTAATTGACTACTTTATATATTATCTTTACAATTTTTTACAAATACATCCTACAATTTGCTGAAATCTGTAAGATAATCGTATTTTTCTTTTAATAATGTTAATAAAGATATTCTGTTATTTTTTACATTTTCGTCTTTATCCATTACCAAAACATCTTCAAAGAATTTTGTAACTGTCGGATTGAGTTTTTCCAATTCGTTAAGATAAGTTTTGTAATCAGCCATTTCTTTTATCGAATTAATTTCGTCATAAAGTGTTTTTTCAATTGGTTCGGTAAAATACTGCTCGCTGACAGAACCTGATTTTGAATCTTTTATAATTCTGATTACTCTGTTTGCATTTTCTAATAGCTGCGGAGCATTGAGAGTTGAAACAATTTCCACTCGTTTTACATAATCCGCAATATCAGTCAATGGATTATTATTAGAGCATGCTTCAAGTATATTTTTATTATATTTTTCTGATAAGAAAATAATCATTCTCTGTATAAAGAATTCATTAACTTCCTCTGCACAATCTCTCTGAACAGGTAAACCTTTTAAAGCTTCTTTAATGTATTTATCAACATCAATTTTTAAATCAGCATCCAGAATTGTCTTTATAACTCCTAATGCTGCACGTCTGACACCAAGCGGATCAGATGAACCGGTAGGTTTTTTGCCTGCTGCAAATACTGCACATACGGTATCAATTTTATCGGCAATACCGACAATTTGTCCTTCTATGCCTTTTGCAGTTTCACTTTCCGCATTTATCGGGAAATAATGTTCTTTAATTCCTTCAACAACTTTTTCATTTTCGCCTGAAACTCTCGCATAATCAGAACCAATATAACCCTGTAATTCGGTAAACTCAAATACAAGGTGAGTTGTTAAATCGGCTTTGCATAAAAGTGCGGTGCGTTCAACATCAGTT
This sequence comes from uncultured bacterium, assembly GCA_902802825.1. Taxonomy (GTDB): domain Bacteria; phylum Cyanobacteriota; class Vampirovibrionia; order Gastranaerophilales; family Gastranaerophilaceae; genus Zag111. Next base: position 2,669 of record CADCNV010000031.1, read on the forward strand.
GAATTTATACCCAAATCTATACAAATATCTTTTGAAAGTTTAATTAATCTTTGGGTTTTATCATACATTGTTCCCATTCCTTTTTGGAATGTAACTCCTTTAAGCGTTTCTACATATTCTGATAATGGTTTTTTAGTATCTTCTTTAAAGAAGAATACTGCATCGTCTAATCTTGCTTTGATTACACGAACATTACCTTCTTTGATATTTTTAAATTCCGTTCCTATGTAATTTGCCATAGTAATGAATTTATTAATAAGTTTGCCGTCTTTGTGAAGTGCAAAATATCTTTGATGTGAGCTCATAACCGTAACTGTTACTTCTTCGGGAATTGTCAAAAATTCTTCATCAAATTCGCAAGTAACAGGTACCGGATATTCTGTAATGAATGTAACTTCTTCAAGTAAATCATCCGTATAATAAGGAACCGCACCAATTTTTGCTGCTTCTTCTTTTGCTTTTTGTATAATCAGTTCTCTGCGTTCATTTTGATCAACTATAACGCATGCATTTCTCATTGTTTCAATATAATCTTCCGGTCTGCCTATTATGACATTTTGAGCTGCAAATCTGTGTCCTCTTGTATAAATTGAAGATTCTTTGTCTATAATTTTGATTTTTACTTCATCTCTGTCTAAAATTGAAACAATCCATTTAATAGGACGGGAAAATTTTTCATCGTTATATCCCCATCTCATAAAATGTGCACCCTGAAGCTTCATAAATATTGCAGGAACATTTTGAGCCAAAAGTTCTTTTATATCTTTACCTTTAATTATAATTTTTGCGTGTACGTAATTATCCTGAACATACAAAGAATCAGGGGAAAGATTGTTTTTCTTTGCAAAACCTTCTCCTGCTTTAGTCAGATTCCCGTTTTCGTCAAAAGCAATATTTGCAATCGGCCCTTTGATAATTTTTTCTTCATCGGCTGTTGCATTTTCAAGTCCGTAAACTAATACAGCCAAACGTCTTGGGGTTGCATAGACTTTTATATCATCAAATTTGATTTTATTTTCTTCTAAAAATTTTGTAAAACCCTGATTTAATTGTTCAATTGCCTGTGGAATAAATTTATACGGTAATTCTTCAACTCCGACTTCCAATAAATATGTACTCATGTTTTATCCTTATTTTATCTGTAACTTACGTTAATTATATTAAAAGAAAGACAGAATGTAAAATTAATTTCCATGCTAATATTTTATTATGAACAAAAAAGCCAATATTCAAAAATTAAAACAATACGGATTCAGAAAAAATAAAGATAAATATATTTACTCCACAGATATTATGGAGGGCGATTTTACTCTGAATATTGAAATAATTAATGAAAATGAAATTAAAACCGAAATAATTGAAAAAGCTTTCAATGAGCCGTATACTCTGCATCTTGTTGAAGGAGCAGAGGGAACTTTTGTCGGACAAATCAGAGAAGAATATGAAAAAATTCTCAAAGAAATTAAAGAAAAATGTTTTGAAATGAAGGTTTTTGAATGGGAATACAGCTATAAAATACTTGAATATGCAAAGAAAAAATATGATTCAGCCCCAGAATATTTATGGCCGAAATTTCCCCGCAATGCAGTGTGCAGGCGTAAAGATAATGAGAAATGGTACTTTGCAATATTATCCGTTCAGGGTTCAAAAATCGGATTAAATACAAATGAAATTGTAGAACTGATAGACTTGCGTGCGACTGCTGATGATGTGCCAAAGTTAATAAGTAAACCAAATTTTTACCCTGCATATCACATGAATAAAAAACACTGGTTCACCATTGTATTGGATGGTTCTGTTTCCATTGAAGAAATATATAAATATATTGATATAAGTTATACTCTTGCTAAAAAGTAAATTATAAATCGACTTTTGAAATATCGGTCAATTCGGATACTGTCATATTAAAGGCATTTGCAATTTTGGCAAGTGTCAAAGTGGTAGGACTGCTTTGAGCACGTTCTATTGCTCCAACTGAGTTCTTACTTAAGTCAGCATACTCCCCAAATTGTTCTTGCGACCAGCCCCTTTTGGTTCTTTCAATTTTTATTTTAAGACAAATTTTGTTGTTTATTTCAAATGCACTCTTGTCCATACGACAATTATGGTTATTGACAAATTAATTTCAAGTATGTAATATTGTCTTATAGACAAGTTTCCATGTCTGCGAGAAAGGGTTATTGTATGAAAGAACAACATTCAAAAGGTGAATTTTCAGAAATTGAAGAATTATTGAATAAACCAATATTCTTGATAGAAGTCGTAAAAAATTCCTGTTTTTATCAGGACAATTATGCAGAGGGTGAAATCCTTGAAGATGTAGCAAATTATTTGTATGACATTCAGGATACTTTAGTAAAATACGAATATAAATCGAAAGGAATTATTGCTTAAGTTGTCTTGATTTTTCAAATAAAAATTTGTAAAATACGCTTATGAGTATTCGGGTAGAAAAAATTGACAGTATAAATAATGTCGGGAATCTTGATTTATATAAGGTTCGTCAGATTTTGAGTTCAAGTAAAATTACAACGGAACAAAAAATTAAATTTATTCAGAAAAATCATTCTGAAATTTCACATCTTGCAGATCAGAAAATCTCGAGTACAGATTTTAAGACAATTATGGAAAATCGTCCGCTAAAACTTTTTCGTCCGCTTAAAAATTCGTATACAAAAGCCGGGGATAAAAAGCTTCTTGCAATTGCGCTCGGGATAAAGCCGGTTGATGTTGACGGATATGTAAAAAATATAAATTTGCAGGTTCGCTCAATGCAGGGTTTGAATGAAATGGGAATTTCACCTGATAAATATGAGGAAGTTAAAACTTATATTTTCAGGCATGGGACAAAAGAACAGGTCATAAATTTTCTTGATTATGAACTTTCACATGCGAAAAATATTTTGAAAGTTTTATATAGTACACTGGAATATAATTCGGGCGGAGTTGCAGATTATTTTATCAGGCCTATTCACAAGCTTGATAACGGAACAATGCTCGGCATTTATAGCACTATTGACAAGAATCTGAAAGCAAGCCATGCTTCAGGTAAAATTAGTGATGTACAGGCACAGGAAACAGCTGAGTGGGCTCTTGCAAGAATTTATAAAATTCAGAATAATCAACGCCTGCAAAATGCTATTAAATTAAAAAAAGCATTGGAATAATTTATTAAAAAATTTGCTAGCAAAACTTTTTTTTACATATTTTATATATTTATATAAAAAGGAGTACAGCATTGAGAATTTCATGCATACAAAACATATGTATAAGTACATTTAATAATTCCAAAATATCATTTAAAAGTAACAATGATACACAGATCAGGGAGCGAATAAACAGAAAAGAATTTTATGAAGACAATCATAATGAAGCGTATAATACCAAATATACTCCCGTAAATTACGAAAAATTAACGTTAGTAAAGGGAAGACCCGCAGTATTGCCAAGTGAGCGTATGTTCAGACAAAATAAAAGCTCTTTTAGGGAAAATGAATTATTTTATGATGATGTAGATTCAATTGATTTTGTTCCGACAAAATACGACACAGATGATGTACCGCTTGACAGACATCTTTGGATGGGGCCGTTGAAAGGAATATGTAGTGAATATGCGCCTGATACGCTTATACCTCCGGATAGTTTTTATAATTGCTATGATGCAGTTCGTACTCCCTGGTTGGATAACATTACAATAAAAGATAACAGAGAACTGGAGCATTATCAAAATCTGGTGTACAGTACACTTAAAGAAGATAATAATATTAGTTATAAAGAAATGAAAGATATATTTAAAAGTTCATCGCTGATAAAAAACGGAAAAGAGCAGATAGATGTTGGTTTATCTAATCTTGCAGTAAAGATATACCGAAATTCAAAAATTTGGGATGAAACCGAAAAGTCAATAATGGATGAAATTAGGATTCCAATTTATAAAAAAGTTTATGGGGGTTATTCCGTAAAAAAATATATATATGTTGATAAGTGCCTCAGAGCAGGTTATTCAAATGAGGGAATACTTGATTTTCTGAAGGAATATTGTCCGGGTTATGTAATTGATTTAAGCTCGATAATGACAGATAAAGAAGTAAATGAGTATAACAAATCTTTGTCAAATAATTAAAATATTGTGTATTTATCATAATTTTGATAAAATCCTTGCATTGGTATAAGAATACATCGGAGAGAGTATGATCGAGTTTTTATCAAATCCGGATTGGATTAAGCCGCAAATGGATTTTTTAGTATATTTACAGGACATAAGAATTAATTGTTCTGAAATTTTTGACAAAATTTTCTTATCAATTACCGTGTTGGGAGAATTTTGGTTGCCTACATTAATCTGCGCTATTGTTTATTGGTGTGTTGACTTTAGATCAGGAATATACTTATTTTCACTTGAAGGTATAAATAAATTATTTGCATATTTATTTAAAATGTTAGCCGGTGTTTACAGACCATGGATACTAGACAGCAGAATAAAACCTTCACCTCTTGCTATTCCTTATGCAACCGGGTATTCATTCCCAAGCGGACACTCTGCAATGAGCTCTGCTGTATTGGGAGGTTGTGCTTATTTACTGAAACATAAAGTATGGAGTGTAATTTTAGTTTGTTTGGTTTTACTTGTCGGGTTTTCAAGATTGTGGCTCGGGGTACATTCACCGCAAGATGTTGTAATAGGATTATTATTGGGTTTTTCTCTTGTTTTTATATTGCCCCCTTTGATTAAATGGGCCGAAAAAGACCGTAACAGATATATTTTATTATTGGCTATTATAGATATTTTAGCAGTTATAGCTTTGATTTATATATATTTTTATAATTCATACAGAATGGATTATGTAGGCGGGAAACTTCTTGTTGATCCGCAAGCTTTGAAAGATGATACTTTAATAACTTACGGATTTTCACTCGGTCTGATAAACGGTTGTTATTTATGTGCGAGATTTTCCCCTTTTAATCCAAAAGAAACCCCGCGAAAACAGCGTATTGTCAGGGGCATTATCGGTGGTGTCGGTGTAATTGTATTAATGAAATTTGCATTTAAACAAGTATTGTTGAATTCAATGCATGTTCCATGTGCAGTATCTCTCGCATTTTTAATTGGCTTGGGAATTACTTTAATTTATCCTCTGATTTTTACAAAAATAAAATCGTTGAAAATATAGTTTTGATTTGAATTACAAACTAAAATTAGCAGACATTTATGTTCCATGCGCGATTAATCACTCCGCACTTGGCTCGCTCATTCCAAACGCAAAACGGCGTTCTCATCGCTATTACATAACAAATAAGACGGAATAACAAAAGTCATTCTGTCTTATTTACCCTCTAGTCGATAAACTTCGAACTTGGTTGGTGAAAAATGTGGCGTAAATGAAAATATTTGTTTTATAAATTTGTTTTTTGATTAAGTTTTAAATAATCAACAATCAAAAGAATTGCAACAATTTGTTCTATAAACTTGATTATATGTTTTTGATTATTTAATGAAACAAATAATCCTCCTATTTCAAAATTATCTTTATTCGAGCTTAGTGCTATAACCAAACATCCATCAACGAAAGAGCATCTTATATTTTTTGTTTTAAAAACTTTAGATAGATACATAAATCTTTCAATAAAAGCAGTTGTTATTAAATATCTTGCTTCAACTTGGTCGTATGAATATGCATTATAATATTTAGAAAAACTCACATCTTCAAGATTAACTTTTTGCAGATTTATTTTATGACGTAATTCTCTTAATATTGTTGAATCAATAAACCACCATCCAAAAGCTACAAAAAAGATAAAACCAATTAAAATTTCAGAGGAATAATAATATATCGGATTATTACTATGTAAATAATCCCAAATATTTGATGCCATAATTGCAAACCCAAACAAACTCCAAGGAAACACTAACAAAAAATATAATGGCATTTTTTTTAGAAAAGAAAAATCAAACTTTGGTTTAATTAAAGTTGTACTTTTAATGCTTTTGTTGGATTTTAACGATACAATTATACCTTTAAATAATGAAGTAGGTGTCTTTTTTTCCGTTGTATTTCCTTGATTATAACCACTATCAATAATTTCAGTTTCCGCAATAGATAATCCCACTCCCTCATATTCTCCACTAAAAATATCTTCTTCCACAGATTGATTTGCCGATGGAAATAATTTGCTATTACTAATTTTACTGCTAATTTCATGAAGATGTGCATGTGGATAATATTTTAATCCTATTATATCGAATATTTGAGGATAAAACTTTTTCAATTTTGTCCTATAGTAAATTGACAAGCCCTTAATCGGTAATATTACCAAGTTGAAAATTATAACGAGTATGAATATTAATGCTACATATTGTTTTTCAGCAAATAAAATTTTTGTTCCACTGTTATAAATTAAATAGTAATACAATAGTGCAAATATTATGATGTAAAGAAAAATAGCGCCCGCTAATAATTTAATCCTTAATTTGTCTAACGGTAATATTTGAGCATGAACATTTCGATAATAATTCATTAAAAGTTCACTTTTTAACTTATTTGCTAGTATTTTTGTATCTCTTGTTGTTTCCATAGCATATCCTTGATTTTCAAAACTATATTAACAAATAAAGTTGTATCGGGCAATTATTTGCACCAAATAAATATAAAAAGAGGTCAGATTAACTGACCTCTTTTTATTTACCCTGGATGCGATTCGAACGCATGACCTACCGCTTAGAAGGCGGTTGCTCTATCCAGCTGAGCTACCAAGGCACAACTCGCTTGCAATTCATATATTAACACGAAAAGATTTTCACGCAAGTAGTTTTTGTTTATTACACAAATTATTCCCCTCCCTTTTGAGGTAGGGTGCTATTTTACTAATCTTCGTCTTCGTCTTCTTTTTTTATCTGATCGACAACCATTTTTGCCATTTCTTTTGCAATAACTTTTTGGGTATCTTCAGGACAGTTTTGCAGCATATTCATTGCCGTTCTTAAAGTGGTATCTATATCATACCATCTGCCGCGGCGATTATCATCCAAACCTGAACCGACTGCGTTAATAATATCATCTACTGCCTCAAATTTTTCGTCCTCAATATTGTGTTCGATGATAATTTTAATTAAATTCAGTGCAACTCTAATCTGAGTCTGATCATCTGTTTCTTCTAATGTTCTTACTGCTTCAGATAAAACCGGATCTTTGTCGTACCAGCGTCTGTGTTGATTTGAATACTCTTCTTTCATAATTCCGTTCTCCTTTATTTATAATTACTTTATTAGCCCTGTTTAAATGTTACACCCTTCGTGCCTTTTGGATATTTCCAATCTATGCATTTGTGTTCGCAAGCAATTCTGCACGCTCCGCACTCAAGGCAGTTCTCAAAATTTATAATCAGTTCCTGCTTTTCTTCGTTCCATTCATAAACCCCTGCAGGACAAATAAAAGTGCAGTTTCTTGATACGCAATTTCTACACTTACTTTGGTCAGGGTTTAAGTGCGACTCATTGTCAGGCGTATATTTTAATGTATATAATTTTTGGTCTAAATTCATATCAATATACTCCATACAAGTCGAATCAATGCCCACACATCTTTTAAAAGTTCACTGAATTTCCTGTCCGTAAAAATACTTTTTATAAATTTATGATAATTTTCTCTTTTTGGAGTCCCATCGACAGTCGTGAACATCTCAAAGAATGAATTAATCTTTTTCAAATAATAACCCATGAATGCTTTTTTGCGTTCGTGCGCAATACCCATTAAATTGCGGTATGTTTTTAAATCTTTCATTATAAAAGAATTTTGAAGTTTCTTTTCGTAATTTTTGAGCACATTTCTTGAAAAATCATCTTTTTCAAATGCTTCAACAGCCGTTTCTGCTGCAAGCTTTCCTGATAGCATTGCAAGGTTTGTACCTTCCCAATGCAAATTGTTGACAAGCATAGCGGCATCTCCGATAATCATTACTCCGTTATCACAAAGTTTCGGTATTTTTTTGTAACCGCCTTCGGGAATCAAATGTGCACTGTATTCTTTGAGTGTTCCGCCCTCAATTAATGGTGCAATTGTCGGATGTTGTTTCAGTTTTTCCAACACTTCAAACGGCCGGTAATTATTTTCAACCAAATCATCTAAAGTTACGCCCAGACCGATAGTGACAGAATCCTCATTGGTATACATAAACCCAAGACCCAAAACTCCAAGCATTGAGCCGCCAAAAATTTCACCGATTACACCTTCACCATCTTTGACATTAAATCTTTGATTTATGGTATTTTTATCAAGTTTGATAACTTCTTTTACACTCAGTGCAACGTCTTTCGTTTCAATTTCTTTTCGCAGTTTTATTTGTTTTGCAAGAAGCGAATTTACGCCATCTGCCAAAACAACTACATCTGCATAATAATCTTCAAGTTCTGTTTTTACTCCGACAACCTTTGTTCCGTTTTTGATAAGCTCACGAACTACTGTCTGCTCAACAAGAATTACTCCTGCCTCTTTGGCTTTTTGTGCCATCCAGCGGTCAAATTTTCCTCTAATGACGGAATAACTCTCATTCCCGTCTTTACGGTATGCAATTGATGTTGAATCTTCTTCCCCTAAAATCATAAAATTATGGGCGATATTGCGTCTTTCAAGCGGTGCTTCCTGTTCAAAATTCGGAAAAATTTCTTTGGTTGGTTTTGTATAAATTGCCCCCCCAAAAACGTTTTTACTCCCTGCAAAGAGTCCGCGCTCAATAAGAACAACTTCCCGCCCTGCTCTTGCAAGTGTAATTGCGCAGGCAATTCCTGCAGGTCCTGCCCCAACTACTATTACATCGGTTTTGTTGCTCTTATTTAACATATCACTCCTTATTGACTTCAATTATACAATAAATTCTGACCATTGTAAATTAGGTTAAGTGACTTTACACAGGATAATTAATGCTGGAAATTTTTGAATAAAATATTATAATTAAATGTATGAAACAAATATTATTATCAATATTGTTATTCGTATTATTCGTTATGCCTGCAGTTGGGAAAGAAACTTCCGACTGGGAGCATGTTGCGCCCAATAATTATGTCTACAAAGACGGAATAATGGGATTAGAAAATGTTTATGGCTACTCTTTTTTATTAAAGTCATACAACAAAGGTCAATATGAACCGGTAAACGGAAAGCAGGTTCACTATACTCTGGGACAGTACCAAATAAATTGCGCAAAAAGAACGTACAAAATCGGGGTTTTGGATTCGTATGATGAAAATGACGTATTTATAAACGGGGATTATAACAAGTATGCACAATTTCAACCGGTGGTTGAAGGTACGGCAATTTATGTAATGACAACCAAATTATGTAAATTTAAATAAATATGTTAAAATAAAAAATACGGCTTTCTGCTTTCATCTTTTTCAATAACAACATATTGAAATGATTTGTTATCAGGAGCATGTTTCCCCATTTTTATTATTTTATCAAAAGCCATTTTCAAAGGGGATAGTTTTTCATCATCGGCAATATAATCTACCTGTCTTTTCTGAACATAATAATCAGTTTGTTGTTTAAGTAATTTATTCCAACCTTTCTCAAAACGGGTAAATACAACTGTCGGTTTTTTATCCGTATAACACAAATCCATTTTTATAAATGTATCTTTACGTATTCTGTCAATATTTTTTAATGCTTTGTTAAAAATATCCATTTTATTTTTTTTGAATGCATAATCCACAACTTCAATAAAGTCTTTATTTTCAATAAATTTAGCCCCAAAACTGATATTATTACTAATTTCCATGATTTCTCCTTTTTATAATATTTAAAACATCTGAAAAATAATTTTGCGCCTATACTTGTTACAAACTGAAATAAAAATTAAATTATATTAGGTTAAAATTTCATGTTTTTGCTATACTTTTAGCAGTTATATATGTATGGGTTGGATTTACCTTGCAATGCTGAAAGGATAAATGGCTAAATGAAGAAATTTTTGACCTTTTTGATGTTACTGCTTAGCGGAATGCAAAGCGCAAATGCAATGAATATAGATGCATTTATGGATAAACATATTGCGCCGATTTCCGATTTTATTGCTAAAATTATATTTTTCCCGATAAAAATATGCGGTAATGATGTACCAATAATTATCTTTTGGATACTTTTTGCAGGGATATTTTTTACAATTTATTTTAAAGGCATCGCAATATGGGGATTTAAACATGCGGTTGATATAATTATTAAACCCAAAAAAGACGGCTCCGGAGAAGGTGAAGTTTCTTCTTTTCAGGCATTAGCAACTGCTTTATCCGGAACAATCGGAATAGGAAGTATTGCGGGTGTTGCAATATCAATTTCTATCGGCGGTCCGGGGGCGGCATTTTGGATATTTTTTGGCGCAATTTTAGGTATGTCTATCAAATTTGTTGAAGCAACTTTAGCCGTAAAATACAGAAGATTCAACTTTGACGGTTCAATTTCAGGCGGTCCGATGCACTATATTGCCCACGGTTTGACAAGAAAAAATATGCGTTGGCTCGGGCAGCCGTTATCTGTAATATTTGCTATTTTATGTATTGGCGGCGGTATTACGGGCGGTAATATGATTCAAATTAACCAAACTGCGCACCAAATCATATTTATAACAGGCGGAGAACACAGTATATTCCACGGTTTTACATGGGTTATCGGTTTGACTGCCGCTATTTTAATCGGTCTTGTTGTTGTGGGTGGTATTAAAAGTATAGCCAAGGTTACAACAATTTTGACCCCGACAATGTGTGCCTTATATATAATTTCCGGTTTAATAGTAATCGGATACCATTTTATGGATATTCCTGCAGGAATTGCACTGATTGTCAAAGAAGCGTTCAATCCGACAGCAGTTGCAGGCGGGGTATTCGGGACTATAATTATCGGTTTAAGACGTTCTGTTCAGTCTAATGAAGCAGGAACCGGTGCTGCTGCTATTGTTTATGCGACAGCTCAGACAAAAGAACACGTTTCACAGGGTTTTGTTGCATTGTTAGAAACATTTTTAACAGGTATTTTGTGTTTATTCACTTCTTTTGCAATTGTGTTTTCAGGAGTTCTTGACCATACAACCGTCGGTAAAATTTCAGGTATAGAGCTTGCTTCAAATGCATTTCAGTCTGTTATTCCGTTTTTCCCAATAATTTTATCAATAATTGCAGTTTTATTTGCAATGTCGACACTTATAAGCTGGGCATATTACGGACAAAAGGCATGGACATTTTTACTTGGTGAAGGTAAAAAACGTGTATTAACATTTAATTTAATTTATTGTCTGTTTATTATCATTGGTTCATGTATGAATGTTCAGTCAATAATTGATATAACAGATGCAATGATGATAGCAATGTGCGTTCCAAACGTTATTGTTCTTTACATTTTGTGTAAAGACGTCAAAAAAGATCTTAAAGAATATTGTCAAACTCACAATATTGCAAGATGGCTGAATAAATAATATATTTGTCATTCTGAGCGATTATAAGAAGATTCTTCGGCTTATGGCTCAGAATGACAACAGCGAAGAATCTCACACATATACAAGAGGAAAATCATTATGAGTTCAAAAATATTTGTAACCGTTTCAGGGATTGATAAAGTAGGTATTGTTGCTAAAGTTACAACAATTCTTGCTCAATATGAAGTAAATATTGAAGATATTAAACAAACGCTTATGCAGGGGCATTTTGTAATGTTTATGCTTTGTGACATTGAAAAATCTACTTATTCATTTAAAGAAATTAAAGAGGCCGTTACAAATACCGGTGCAGAAATGGGAATGGAAGTTTGGGTTCAGAAAAAAGAGATTTTTGACAGTATGCACAATATTTAAGAGCTTTTATGAATATTTATTATATTGATATTAATGAATTTAAAAATATGCATGACAAAGATTTTTTGAATGATTATGCCGATAAGAATTTCAATAGTGAAAAACGTTTTTGGGAATATTCAATCGGCAGATATCTGATAAAAAATGTTGCTAAGAAAATATATAAAATCGAAGATACAACAATTGTTGTCAATAAAAATGGGAAACCGGAATTCGAAAATTCTGATTTAAATTTTTGTCTTTCTCATTCAAAAGATTATGTAATTGCGTGTTTTGATGAACATAGTTGCGGAATAGATATTGAATATGCAAAAGAGCGTGATATTGAAAAATTATCACAACACTATGGTCAAAATTTTGAGAATTCAGATAAATTTTATACTTTTTGGACTTTAAAAGAGGCATCATATAAATTAGGAACACAGGTAAAGGATTCTTATACTGCTATTTTTAAAAATGAATATTATTTGAGCGTTGTTTCTGACATTATTTTTGATAAAAATATTAATCCGATACAAATAAAATAAAATTATTAAATAATTAATTTTTCCTTAAAAATTTTAATTATTTTCAAAAACTGTTATATAAATGTATTGTAAGTGTAGTAGGTAAAAAAGGAGAGAAATCATGATTAAACCATTAGGTGACAGAATTGTTATCAAAGTTATTGAAGATACAGAACAAACTTCAGGCGGAATTTTCATTCCTGACAGTGCAAAAGAAAAGCCGCAAAAAGGTGAAGTTGTTGCTGTTGGTTTAGGCAAACCAAACGAAAAAGGCGAAAGACAACCTATGGATGTAAAAGTAGGCGATAAAATTTTATATGCTAAATATGCGGGAACAGATGTAAAAGTTGAAGGAACAGAATATAAAATTCTTTCTGTATCTGATGCATTAGCAGTAATTGAGTAGAAGTAGTTAAGTAGATAGGTAGTTAAGTAGTTAAGTTCTTTACAATATATTTAATAATTTGATACGAACTTATCTACTTATATACTCAACTACTTATCTACCTTGTAAAGGGAGAATATAAAAATGGCAAAGAAAATAGTTTTTGATGAAGAGGCAAGAAAATCGCTTCTTAAAGGTATTGATGCAGTAGCAGATGCCGTTAAAGTTACATTAGGGCCAAAAGGCAGAAATGTTATTTTGACTAAAAAATTCGGCGCACCTCAAATTGTTAATGATGGTGTTACCATAGCAAAAGAAATTGAACTTGCTGATGCTTTGGAAAATTCAGGAGCTCAGTTATTAAAAGAAGTAAGTTCAAAGACAAATGATGTTGCAGGTGACGGAACAACAACCGCTTCTGTTTTGGCTCAGGCAATTGTTAAAGAGGGCTTGAGAAACCTGACTGCAGGTGCTAATCCAATGTCAATGAAAAGAGGTATTGACAGAGCAGTTGAAGATTCAACAGCAAAAATCAAGGCAATGTCAAGACCTGTAAACACAAAAGAAGAAATCGCACAGGTTGCTGCAATTTCTGCAGGTAATAACAAAGAAATCGGTGAACTTATTGCTGAAGCAATGGAAAAAGTCGGTCACGACGGTGTTATTACAGTTGAAGAATCAAAATCTTTCGGAACTAATTTGAAAGTTGTTGAGGGTATGCAGTTTGATAAGGGTTATATTTCACCTTATTTTGTAACTGATCCTGAAAGAATGGAAGCAGTTTTGGAAGATGCTTATGTATTCTGCTGCAATAAAAAAATCAATTTAATTGCTGATTTGGTTCCGTTATTGGAACAGGTTGCAAGAGATGGTAAATCATTATTATTGATTGCAGAAGATGTAGAAGGTGAAGCA
>CADCNV010000032.1:0-16027 GCA_902802825.1 uncultured bacterium
TAACCTTTGAATACAGAACTTCTTTTGAAAGAATCTTTAAACGATTCTTTTTGGAATTCCCAGATATTTTTATAATTTTTTTCTGATTTAAAATCAATAATCTCAACAATATCTTTTAATCCTTCTTTTTCAAGAGCTTTGTGCATTGCCTTACTGATTTCGATACTGTCCTTTGTGTTATTTAAATTTCGCATTTTACCAATAAATGGGAAAGAAGTAAATCCACTGCAAAAAGCTGCCGCTTGCTGAACCATACTGCCTGCAACAACTGCACCCGCGGTAGCTGCCATCGTCGGTTTGCGATATTGTGAACCGTCATTAGTCTGAATTGTTGTCATAAAAATATTTCCTTCTACATTATACCTATATTTACATAAAGGATTTAATATTGGAATAATTGCCGATATATGTAGCAAATGTTAAGAAATATAAAAAGCACAAATCATGATTAAATTTCAATATATTTCCTTGCACATTCAAGCATTGAATTTACAAGTGCGGCGTTTGATGCAAGATTCATTCCGTTGGTTTCTAAGACCTGTTTAATACGTTCTTCCCATAAATTATAAATATCTGTTTTATCAAGATTTAGCGTTTCTCCTATCATAGTCAATTCTTTTAAATCAATTGGCAGCGGGTAGGCGCCTCTTAGCATATCGACAATGTAAACTCTTTTTTTGCGTGGGAATGCTTTTAAAAAGTTTACGACACTCATTTTCTTTTGTTTCAGTGTACTTTTTATAAATTCAATTGATTCATCAATTAATAATGGTTCCTGAGGAATTTTATATTCTTCAAATTCTTCAGGATTTATGCCCATAACAGTTGCGATACGTTCCAATGTTGTAGAACGGGTTGAAAACGGAATGGTTTCATCAATCAAATTGTAAACATACGAAAGTGTAACCCCTATCATTTCGGCAAAATCTTTTTTGTGCAAAGAATTTTTTTCTAAAAAATCAATAACTTTTTGAGAACTTTTTCCCTTAACTGTTGTTTTATTCTTCATATAAACTCCTTATTTTTGCATTTCTTTTAATTTATTTTCAAATTATTATTTTCGAAACCTTAAACTTTCTATATCATTGTGGTAATATTTATTTAGGTTAAAATCTTAAAAAGAAAACAGGTTATATATGAAATTAGTTGCCGGCTTAGGAAATATCGGAGAAAAATATACATGGACAAGACATAATGTCGGGTTTATGGTTGTTGACAAATGGGCTATACAGAATGATATTACTTTTAAAGAAAATAAAAAACTTTTATGCAATTTAGTTAAATTTAAAAAGGGATCAGAAGATATAATTCTTATTAAACCGACAACTTATATGAATTTATCAGGGGATGCAATATCATCTGTTATGAGTTATTACAAAATAGCAGTGGAAGATTTGCTTGTTATTTATGACGATTTATCAATTGAACTCGGGAAAATAAGATTTCGACCCGATGGCTCAGACGGAGGTCATAACGGGATAAAATCCATAATAAAGAGTCTTGGAACAGCTAATTTTGCTCGGCTTAAAGTAGGCATAGGGCCTCAGCCGCCGATTCCTGCAGAAGATTTTGTATTGCAGAATTTTTATAAATCACAGCTTGATCAGCTTAAACCGGTTCTTAAAACTGCAGTTGAGGGAATTGAGTTTTATCTTGATGAAGGCATGCAAAAGACTCAGAATTTTTATAATTAATACAAATCCCCTATTTTACAATTTTACAAATATCCTTTTGATGGTATAATCAAGGTATATATATTTTGTGATACAAAGGAGTAGAAATAAATGAGTTTGCAGCTTGCCGAACAATTTGAAGCGAATGAACAATACGAAGAAGCTTATCGTGAATATAAAAAAGATTACGAAGCAAATCCTGATAATATGGGTGTTTTGGAAAGACTCGGTCACCTGGCATTGATTCTTGATAAGCCGGAAGAAGCTGCAGTTTATTATCATGAAATTTTAAAAAGGGACGTGACAAATCCTCTTGCTTATGAGCAATTAATGACAATATATGAAGATACCGATGCTTATAAATACTACGTATACAGAGGGAATAAACATTCAATTGAAGGGAAACTCGATTTTGCGATAGGTGATTTTAAAAAAGCACTTGCGCTTTGTTCTGAAGGTGCTCAAACTGCAATGACACGTTTTACTCTTGCTAATTTATACAAGCAGGCGGGGAATCATATGAAAGCAATTGATGAATTTAATCTTTTGCTTGAGGGCTCAGATGTTCATGAAGAAATGTTTTTACAGCTTGCTGATATGTATATGAAAGATGAGGCATATTCATCGGCTGTTGATACTCTTATGCGGGCAAAACAAAGAGGTTTTGATACCGTAAAAATTAATGAAGGTCTGGCTGCTGTTTATTTAAAAAGCGGGGACCCGCAAAAAGCTATTGAGTTCACAAATGATGAGCTATTACAAATTCAGTGTATGCTAGAAATCGGACATATAGATGAAGCTTACGAAAAATTAAATAATCTTTCGGATGAATTAAAGCAATCTCCAAGATATTATACTTTAAAGGCGCAGTATTTTTATTCTTCAAAGAACTTCGAAGCTGCACTTGATTGTATAAACGAATATAACAAGCTTGTCCCGAATTCTCCGTTAACTTATCAAATGCGTGCGCTTGTTTATGATGAAACAGGGGATGAATATAACTCGCATCTGAATTGGGGCAGATATAATATTTTGAGAAAAAATTATGATATTGCGATAAATGAATATCTTAATGCCGTTCAAATAAATGATGATGACATTGATTTGTTATTTGAATTGGCGGCATTGCTTGAAGACAACAAAGAAGTAGATCACGCAAGTGAATATTATGTAAAAATAGTCAAAAAAGATCCGCAAAATAAAGAAGCATTAAGAAAACTTGCGGCATACAGAGAAAGTATCGGAGATTATCAGGGTCAGGTGACATATCTGGAAAAACTTGTTGAAGCTGATGCGAATGATTTGGATGCGTTAAAAAATCTCGGCAGGGCTTATGAAAAAACAAGAGCAAACTCTAAAGCATTAGAGCTTTATCAACATTATATTGAAATAGTTAAAAATCCTGCGGATTATAAAATTATTAAAGAAAAAATAGAAAAGTTGCAAAATGGCGGTGCTGATGAAGAATCAGAAGGCCTGCTTGATAAAATTATGAAGATTTTTGGAAAGTAATTTCCCTAAACTTCACCTATAATTTCTATTTTATATGTTGCTCCGATTTCTTCATGAGCAAGAATTACAATGTTATTCATATATAAACTCAGCAAAGTGAATAATATTTGTCTGTACTCAATAGGAACGATAATTTTTGGGACATCAACATTCAGTTTTTTTGCTTTTCTTTTGATTCTATTTGCTATTTTTTCTGCAAAATCGGCATCAATTTTTATAATTGACGGATCAGAATCATCACAACCCAAAGCAAGCTCTGAATATGTTTTTTCTGATAACTCAAGTGCACTTATAGTGACTCCGTCTTCATTTGTGTACTTTGAACAAATTTGGCGTGATAAAGCCAAACGAATTTTATTTATTATATCAATCTTAGAACCGTCATCTGCAAAATCATTTATTTTTTCAAAAATATAAGTAATATTTTTGATAGAAACATATTCTTTGATTAAACTTACCATAATATATTTAATATCTGCATAATTGAGCAAATCAGGAATAATATTTTCTATCAGGTATGGATTTTCTTTTTCTACAACATCAAGATATTTTTCGATGTCTTCATAATCAAGCAGATCCTCGACATGTTTTATTGCTACATATTCAAGTGCCTTGGCTATGTATTGAGAAGATGTTAAACTGCATTGCCAAAAATCTTTTGCTTTTTCCTGTTCTACCCAAATGATTTTTTTACCTGTAATTTCATCTTCAGCCGTAACGGAATTTTTAATTTTATGCTCTGTATGGAGTTCATCGGCATAAAACATCAAATGTTCAGGATAAACGACAGCTCTGAAAACTTCTATTCCTCTTATTCTTATGCTGAATTCGCATGGATTCAGATTTTCATCATCTTTAAATACCACTTTTGGAATTACATATCCCAAATTTTCAGTTAAATCGAGCCGTGATTTAACTGTTTCCGCAACAAGAAGCTCCGAACCGAAATCGTCACGTTCGGAATCAACAAAACCCAAAAGTTCTTCACTTAAATATATTGCCAATTTTTCTTCATGAAGCTTTGAATACATCAAATCAGGAGAGGTTGCTTTGTTGAGTTCTCCTTTCAAATCGTCTAATGCCTTTAAGCCGGAAGAAATTTTATCATTTAATTTCTTTCTTGAAACAGGAGCTTCACCGTCTAATTGTGCTTTTACCTGATTTATTTCTTCTCGTTTTTGTTTAATTTTTCTTTGAATATCAAGACATTTTTCATACTCGGTCATCTTTGGCGATAACATTTTTTCCATTTGGCTTTTGAAATCGGAAATGCTGATTATGTCACCTGTGGAATCCGCAGATTTTGCCTCACGCATGAAAATACAATTCAGCATTGTGTTTTCATCTTCATCCCCGCCAACTTCAGTCATACTGTATAATTCCCAACCTTTCATTGACATTTCATTGAGAAGATTTTGTAATTCCTGAGCATTTTCTGCAGGGCATGTTTTTATAACATATTCCATTCTGTTTTTTCCGAGCATAATTTTATCCTTTTAATATTTTAATTGCTTCAATAGCCGTTTTTATGGCTTTTTCAGTGTCATGAACAATAGGATTTTCCAATCCGAGTTTTTCCCGTTCCTGATTAGCGACAACCAAAAATACCGAACCGATCTTTACTTTTAAATAACTTGCAACAACGAATAATGCTGCTGATTCCATTTCGGAAGCAAGACATCCCAGGCGTTTCCATGCTTCCCATTTATTCAGCAGTTCGGATGATATAGGCATAGTTTCAGGCGAATGTTGTCCGTAAAAAGAATCCTTGCATTGAACTATCCCTGTATGATAGTTATAACCGAGTTTTTTCGCTGCCCCTGCAAGAGCGTTAACAACATCGATATTTGCAACGGCAGGGAATTCAACAGGAGCATATTCTTTACTTGTCCCTTCGGCACGAATTGCACCTGTTGCGATTACAACATCTCCGCCTTTTACATCTGTATCCATTCCGCCGCATGTGCCGACACGAATGAATGTTTTTGCCCCTACTTTTACAAGTTCTTCAAGAGCGATTGCAGCTGATGGACCTCCAATACCGGTTGAAGTTACACTCACTTTTGTCCCGTCAATATAACCGGTATAAGTTACGTATTCACGTTGGTCGGCTACTTTTACAGGATTGTCAAAAAAAGCAGCTATTTTTTCACAACGCTTTGGATCTCCTGGAAGAATCACAAATTCTCCAACGTCACCTTTCTTTAAACCAATATGATATTGTCTGCCATCATCAGTATAATTCATTTGTTGCCCCTTGTTTATAAATGTGAAAAGTGAATTGACCGCTGAATATCTCCCGTACGAACAATTCACTAATCAGTATTCATAATGATTCCATTACTATTTTAATTTTGAAATAACCTGATCTGTTACATCAACGCCGCCTACAAATACAACCTGATCAGAAAGAATTGCATCTAAATGTTGAGCAACCATTACAGCTTTTGCTGCGGTTTGAATTTGAGAAAGAATTTGAGCTTCTTTGTCTCTTTGCAATTTCATCAGGGCTTCTTGTTTTGATTTAAGAGTATTAGCTGCCTGAGTTTCAAAATTTTGTTTTTGTAATGGTGTTGATAAATTTTTATATTGTTTTTCTTGTTCAAGCATATATTGCTGAATTTCAAGAGTTTTAGCATCAATTTCTTTTACTGCAGATTGTGCCGCAGGATAACTTTCCAAAACTCTCTGATAGTCAATATAACCGACTTCTGCGTTAGCTGCATTAATTCCTGATAATGCAATTCCTGTAGTCATTAATAATGCTAATAATTTTAAATTTTTCATACAACCTCCTGTAATATATTTCACTATTATAGTATTTTTTGTTTATTTTTCAAGTATTAGTACATCAGGTCACCCACACCGAATGTGAAGTAGCCGTTTTTAGAACCGTTACGTCCCGGATTGGTAAGCGGAATACCGTAATCGATTGACAATGGACCCATCCCCGGAATATATACCTTAAACCCGACACCGGCAGATACCGCATACATAGGTCTGTCGTATATTTTATCCGAAACAGTTCCGTTGAATACTTTACCTGCATCCATCCAAACCGTAAATCTCAGGTTATTAAGGAATGCGATTCTTGTTCTGTCCATAAACGGTATCGGAGTTGCGAATTCCGCAGAACCCATTATAAATGCGTTACCCGTACCAACACCGCTCATTTTGAAACCTCTGATAGAATAAGGACCACCTAAACGATACGCCATAACTTCTGGTATGTTCCCGTGAATAGCTCCGCCTCCTTTAACTGTCAAAGATAAAGAAGATTTCTTTGCAATCGGGATATATTGTTTAATCATACCGGTAAGTTTACCGTTGGTTTTATTAAAGCCGTTGATACCGATGCTTTCGTCAAATCTTAAACTTGCCATAGTCCCATGACGAACAACAGTTGCATTATCTCTTGTGTCATACATTAATGCAGGACTTAATGATAAGAATAATCCGCCTTCTAATTGTTTAGCACGTTCAGATAGAGGCACATTGTATTGTCTGTATAAATTAGCAATTTTGGTTCTGTCACCCTCTTTTACATTGATATTTTCAACTCCCACGCTGAAAGATGTTGTAACGTGTCTGTTTCTTTTCATTTTATGAGCAAGTGTCATTTCACCGCCAAAGCGTTGTTCAATTGCCATTGGAATCTGATAAGAACCAAAATCTCTGAAGAATAATCTTGTATTCAATGAATTATCAGAGTTAAAGAAATATGGTTTGAAATAGCTCAATTCTGCCTGCAAATTCATGTGATTTACTACGGAGTTATCGTTCATAATAACGCCGGTACCGGCCAAACCTGTAAGAGAAATTCTTTCTGCTCTCCCTCTGAAGTTATTTTCAGATATCCCGACGGATCCGAATAAACCTGTTGCGGTATCCAAACCACCGCCGACAGATATACTTGCTGTTCTTTGTTCCTTAATTTTTATTGTAATGTCATAAGCATCAGGGATTTCTTCGCTAGGTTCAATTTCTCTTGTTACATCTTTGAATGCCTGAGTAGAATATAATCTTGATAAATCTTCTTTTATAAGATTTTCGTTATAAACCATGCCCGGCTCTGTTAATATATTTCTGGCAACAATATAATCTTTTGTTTTTTCGTTGCCTTCAATCATTATTTTGTCTATGATACCTTCTTTGATTTCAATATTAATTGTCCCGTCAGGATCGTCGGTAACAGAGGCAATTCTTGCAAGTATGTACCCTTTTTGCATGTACAAATCCTGAATTTTGACAATGGCATCATTGATTTTTGTAATATTTTGCGGCTTTCCTTTCATATCTTCAAGATTATTAAGGATATCCTCTGTTGAAATAACAGTATTTCCATCAATTGTAAAATCTTTAACAGGGATATTTTCTTCAACAATAATCTTAATGGAAACAGTTCCATCATCATTATTTGTAGGAATTGCTTTCATTCTTTCCGAGAAGTAGCCGGTTTCATAGATTGTGTGCAAATCTTCCTGCATGTCCGAGCGGGAATATGGTTCTCCGACTTTCATTTTCATTTGGGATAAAATTTCGTCTTTTGGAAGTGAGTTTAATCCGTAAAATTCAATATCTTTAATTATTTTGTTCTCTTTATCTCCAACGGTTGAAGAAGAAGATGAAGAAGACATAGAAAAGTCGTCAGAGTTGTAAGCGGGAGTGTTTTGAGCAGGGGCTTGTTGTGCGTTAGAAGCGTCAAAAACCGTATTTGAAGCCGCATTATGTTTAACGGCATCTTCAGTTATACCCATGCTTGACCCCCATACATCTTCAACCGAAAATGCGGGAACCTGCATCAGGGATACAAGCAATATGGCTGATAATATCTTTTTCAATGAGTTTAAATTCAAGAACACATTCCCTTAAACTACCACTTCTCTCCAATAAAATTTTAGCATGAATTTACTAAAAAAGTAAAATATTTTACAACTTATTTACCAACAGAAATTTTGTATATTTTGTTTTTGTTTTCGCCAAATAATTCGGATAAAATAACAGAAATATCTTTGGGGCTAAAACCTTTATCTTTTAGGAGCTTAACTTTTTTTTGCATTTCATTGTCATCTGCGAAATTATCATTCCTGAATACAAGAACAACAAATTCTCCTTTCGGTGCATTTTGTTCAAAATGTTCAATAACATTATCAATTTCATCGGTAATAATTTCTTCAAACATTTTTGTAAGTTCTCTCCCTACTGCAATTTTTGTATTTGGGCGGACAGATTTTATAATCCTGAGAGTTTGCAAAATTCTGTTTGGGGATTCATAGAAAATAAAATCTTTATCTTCATAATCTGTTACAAGCTTTTGAATTTTTTGTTCTGTTTTTGGCAAAAAACCGACAAAACTAAAACTTTCATCCTGTCTTGATATTTGTGAAAGAAATGTGACGATTGCGTTTGCTCCGGGGAGTGCGGTTACACTAAAACCTCTTTGTCGTAATTCTTTTACAATAATACTCCCGGGGTCACAAATGAGCGGTGTCCCTGCATCTGATACAAGTGCAATTTTTTGTCCTGATTCAAGTATTTTTAAAATTTGTTCTACTCGTTCTTTTTCGTTGTATTTGTGATAAGACAAAGTTTTAGTTCTTATATCATAGTGATTTAAGAGCTTTTGAGTTACTCTTGAATCTTCGCATGCAATTATATCAACAGATTTTAAAATTTCTATTGCTCTAAATGTAATATCACCCATATTCCCGATAGGTGTCGGCACAATATAAAAATCATATTCTTTCATAAATAAATATTAGCATAAATATTAACAATATCTTAATTATTAAAGCCGTAATTTTACTTGATTACAAAATATGTTGATGATACTATCGACATGTTATAGTAGTAGAAAATGTTACACATAAAAGAAGGAGAAAAATTTATGGTAAACGTAGCAATTAACGGATTCGGCAGAATTGGTAGAAATACTTTAAGAGCCGCAATCAGAGAAGGTATTTTTGACAAAATTAATTATGTAGCAATCAATGACCCGGGTTTGAAACCGGAAGATGCTGCAAGAATTTTCAAATATGACTCAGTTATGGGTAAATTTGACGGTACAGTTGAAGCATACGAAGAAGGTATTATCGTTAACGGTAAGAAAATCAAATTCTTCGCAGAAAAAGATCCTGCTCAACTTCCTTGGAAAGATTTAGGTGTTGAAGTTGTTGTTGAATCAACAGGTTTCTTCACAGATGCAACCAAAGCACACGCTCACATTGATGCAGGTGCTAAAAAAGTTATTATTTCTGCTCCTGCTACAAACGAAGACAAAACTATCGTTTTAGGTGTAAATGATAAAGAATATGATCCTGCAAAACACAATGTAATTTCTATGGCATCTTGTACAACTAACTGCTTGGCTCCTGTAGCTAAAGTTATCGATGAAAAATTCGGTATCGTAAAAGGTTTGATGACAACTGTTCACTCATATACAGGTGACCAAAGAATCTTAGACGCAGGTCACAAAGATCCTCGTCGTGCAAGAGCTGGTGCTCTTAACATTTGTCCTACAAAAACAGGTGCTGCTAAGGCAGTTGCATTAGTTTTACCTCAATTAAAAGGTAAATTGGACGGTTTCGCTATGAGAGTTCCTACTCCTGACGTATCATTGGTTGACGTTGTATTCGAACTTTCTAAAGACGTTACAGTTGAAGAAGTTAACGCAGCATTAAAAGAAGGTGCTGACGGACATGTTCTTTGCTATACTGAAGAACCGTTGGTATCATCAGATTATGTTGGAACTTCTCAATCTTCAACAGTTGATGCTTTATTAACTCGTGTAATGGGCGGAAATCAGGTTAAGATTATTTCTTGGTACGATAACGAAATGGGTTATTCTACAAGATTGGCTGAAACAACTTATATGGTTGCTTCTAAATTATAATTTTATAAATTATAAAGAGAAAAGAGGTTATCAATTTGATAACCTCTTTTTTGTTTAGTTTCCTTTTGTTAAAAATTTAACAATATCGAAATCTTTAAATTTGTCGCCAAGATTTTTCAGAACTTCCGGCACCATTTTTAATCTTGCAGATACATCTTCAACATCAGCTTTTGAATTTACGAAATCTATAACATCAATACTGAATTGCTCGGATCTTTTATCCGTAAAGGGTATTAATTTTTGAAATAAAAATTTTATCATATCAGGTTGTGCTTCCGGCTGAACAAAAGATTTTACAAAGTTCATAAATCTTTCTTGTTTTGATAAATCCATAGTATAACCGCCTGTCAGGGTTTCTTTTGCAATTTCTGGTACAACTTTTGAAGTCGCAACCATTTGTCTTGCAAGCCCTTTATCGTTCAACACTCCGCCTGACATAACATGCAGGGCGTATTTAGATGTTATTGAATCAGTATTGTTTATAACAGCATTTACTAAATCCATACCTTCAGGATTTTCTTTTGAGGCATTTACCATTTGTGGAATCAATTTTTCCTTTAATGATTTTGTATAAGCTTTATCAACAGCAGCTTCTACAGATGTCAGCATCGCATGATATTCTGATAATTCAAGCGTATCGCAGATAGTACCTAAATCCTTTGGATTAAGAGTTTTAATTTCTTTTGCAAATTGTTTAATTTCAGGAATTTTTTCGGCATAATAATCTATATTATTTTGTAATACATTGTATGTTCTGCGGTCTATATCCCTTGTAACCGCACCCATTTGTGAAAAACCGCCTGTAAATAAACGTCTTACCGGTTCTTTTACTGCAGAATTAATTTTAAACATGTTTTCTCCTTTTTATTTTTAATTAGTAAAACATGTAAAAATAAATTTTGCCTAATTTAAAATACTATTTAACAACTTTATTAAGCCCATGCGGCTTATCGACGTTACGATGGAGTTTTAGTGCTATTTCCAAAGCCAATAACTGAATAATAACTAAAATTCCGAATGTTTTTATCATTGGTTTTGAGCAATCTACATTCAGATTGTATGCAGATTTAATTTGATTTGTTCTGTTGCCGATAATAACAATTGGCGGCTTATAATTTTCTTTAATATTATTCAGATTTTTCACCGCGGTATAATTTAATTCATCATTTGAAATGTAAATCATTGCACTTTTGGCATTATTTAAAACCGCAACATGTCCGTGCATAAATTCACCTAAAATGTATGAACAGGTATTTATATAAGAAGTTTCTTTAATTTTTAATGATGCCTCTTTGGCAAATGCATACATTTCTCCGTCTGCACTCATTACGATGCTTTTATACCTTGCCAAAAAACGTGCCGCCTGTTTGATTTTTGAATGTATTTTGTATGCTTTGTCTATTACTTCGGGAATATCACGCATATCACGAAGCAGTGCAGAAATCTCAGCCCCTTTATTTTGAGCAAGTTTTAACACCAGAAGTATGCCGCAGACAAGTTGGGAAGAAAAAGATTTTGTTGCTGCAATACTTTTTTCATCACCAGCATGACAAGCAATATGATAATCCGATGAATTCCATATTGAAGAATTTTCTTTATTTGTTATGCATAGTGTTTTTACATTATGTTCTTTTGCTCTTAATAGTGATGCATTTGTATCTGTTGTTTCGCCTGATTGAGTAATGAAAACATACAAAATATCTTCGCTATCAGCAATTTTTGGCTGAAGTAAAAATTCACTTGAATAAACAGCTCTTGCTTCTATTTGCGCAACAGAGCCAAACAAACTTGCGCAATATCTTGCACAATGATATGAAGATCCGCTTGCGACGAGAAATACTCTGTTTATCCCCTGAGGAATGTCTATTTCAATTTGCCCGTCTTTTACATATGCATCCAAGATCTGCTCGCAAATTTTGCTTTGAGCAAATATTTCGGTTTCCATTGACGATTTTTTACGTTTAATTAATGGCATATTATCCTTCTAAAAATTCCCTTACAAACTTATTAACCGTTTGCGGATTAGCCCTGCCTTTGGTTTCTTTCATAACCTGACCGACAAAGAAGCCAAGCAGATTTGTTCTGCCGTTTTTGTATGCTTCAACTTCTTTCGGATGAGCTTCTACAATGGCTTTTACCATATCTTTAATTGCACTTTCATCATTGATTTGGCTCAGTCCTTTTCTTTCGACAATATCAGTTGCCTTTTCTCCTTTTGTAATCATATCTTCTACAAGGATTTGTTTACCGATATTGTTTGAAATTGTACCCTTTTCAATTAAAGCAATCAGTTCTGCCAAATTCTCAGGAGTTAATTTTGTTTCATTAATTTCCTGATGATTTTCTTTTAAGTATGCGGTGATTTCACCGGTTAAGAAATTAACTGCAGTTTTGGGATTCGCGCCAAGCTCAAGAACTTTATCAAAGAATTTTGCAAGTTCCATCTGCGATACAACAACATTAGCATCGTATTCGCTTAAACCCAAATCCTGATATCTTTTACGTTTTTGGTTCGGAAGTTCAGGCATTTTTGCTCTGATTTCTTCTACCCATTCACGGGATATTTCTAACGGCATCAAATCCGGTTCAGGGAAGTAACGATAGTCATTAGCGTCTTCTTTGCTTCTCATTGATTTTGTTTCTCTTGTATCGTCATTCCAAAGTCTTGTTTCCTGAACAACTTCTCCGCCTTCTTCAACAAGTTCTATTTGTCTGTCAATTTCGTATTCCAATGCTCTTTCCAAAGCTGAGAAAGAGTTAATATTTTTGATTTCCGCTCTTGTTCCGTATTCTTTTGAGCCCTTTGGCATAATTGAAATGTTTGCATCACATCTCATGGAACCCTCTTCCAGGTTCCCGTCGCAAACGCCGGCATAACGAACAATGTCACGAAGTTCTTCCATATATGCTCTTGCCTCCTGAGGACTGCGCATATCCGGCTCTGATACGATTTCAAGTAACGGAGTCCCTGCTCTGTTAAGGTCTACAAGAGAATAAATAGAACCGGCAAGTCCGTTTGCTCCTGCGTGAACAAGTTTGCCTGCATCTTCTTCAAGGTGAGCTCTTGTGATACCGATTCTTTTACCGTTAATGTCAATATGACCGTTTACACAAATTGGTTCATCATACTGAGATATTTGATAGCCCTTTGGTAAATCAGGATAAAAATATTGTTTTCTGTCGAATTTACATCTTGCCGGAATTTCGCAATTTAAAGCCAGACCCGCTAAAATTCCCATATTTACTACTTCTTTATTTAAAACAGGTAAAACCCCAGGCATTCCGAGAGTAATCGGACTTGTTAAACTGTTTGGCTCCTGACCGAAAATGTTTGGATCAGGTGCAAATATCTTCGTTTGGGTTTTTAATTGTGCGTGAACTTCAAGCCCTATAACTACCTCGTATTTATCTCTTAATTCTTGTTCTACCATTTTTATATCTCTCCTTGTTTATTGATTTAATTTTATCATAAAAATGAAAGGCAATATGGCATCAAGCCAACAGGGCAATAAGTTCTTTACATTTTTTAAGAATATTTTTATTTTTTTTCAAAATATAGCAAATTTTATTTTTACAGTCGTTAAAAGATTTAAAAAAGGAGATTAACAAATGACAATTTTTATCAATGCCCCTCGTGTATTTCATTTTAACAATAAGAGTTATATGTATTTAAATCAAGAGTTTGAAGGTAATTTGGATGTCGGATATAATCCTCATGACCGTCAAAAAGGTTTATACGAAATTGTGCCGTCAAAAAATCCAAATTCTTACTCCCATGTTGACTTAAAGCCGGTTGTTCTTGCAGAAAAGCATGTAAGCAAAAACGGGGATGTTTCTATCAGCAGAAAGAATTTTTTAACGGGCGAATCATTATTCGCGGATAAAGTTGTTTTTTCTGATAAATTTGAAGTAACCAAAGGCCCTGTTGAACAATTAGGTGTTATTATTGATAATCAAATAGAACTTATGTCAAAAAAAGCTGATGCTGCAAAAATTATGAAAAAAGTAAAAAATCTTATTCACAGCTTAAAATAACTGACTGTTTTATTGAGTATTATTATCCTTAACAAATTCTATATGATATCCAATAGCGGATGCAATCATCTGGCATTCTTTTAATGTCAGAGAATCTCTGGCTAATTTCCCGTATAAACTCCCTATTGTATATTTTTTCCCTGATTTTTCACTCATTATATTGGCAAGTTTCGATATAGGCATATTATTTAATACTAATAAAGATTTTATGTAGTTTTTATTGTTCATCTATAAATTATATTTGATTTGACAATGAATGTGTATTGTACTATTATTATTCTCATACACGAGAACTATTCTCGTATATGAGAATAATATAAAGAAAGATTACACATACATGCCAAAGGTCAGCATCATCATACCTGTTTATAATGTTGAAAAATATCTTCCTAAATGCTTATATAGTCTTGTTAATCAAACATTATCCGATATTGAGATAATATGTGTGAATGATGGATCTACAGATAGTTCATTGAATATACTGGAACAATTTGCAATCAAGGATTCCGCAATAAAAATATTAAATTTATCATACCGCCCTTGGCGTCTTCCTAATGATGAAGCTAAAAAATTAATGGGTGAAATAAAATTATTTTTACCTGATAAGTATTATAAAGCTGTGTTATATAAAAGTATGATTTTAAGTTTTTTATATAGGGTATTTTCCGTATATAATGAGTACAAGGATGGATTTAAATATAAAGTTTTTTCAATTTTTGGGATAAAATTTTATATTAGAAAATAAAATCACCTTGAATAAATTTCGTGTTTTGACGGTGCAAATTCCGGTTCTGTATAGTTGTTAATATATTCAATGGCTTCTTTGGGTGTTGAGGCAACATAAATTAAATTTCTTGTAAAATTATTTGCGAATTTATCATCAACAATTTTATTAAAAAAATCTAACAAATTATCATAAAAGCCGTTCGTATTTAAAAGTACGATGGCTTTTTTATTATAACCTAATTGTTTTTGAACAAACATTTCCGCAAATTCTTCCAATGTCCCGAATCCGCCTGCAAGCGCAATAACCGCATCAGAAATTTCATCCATTTTTTGTTTCCTGTCACGCATTCCGTCAGACATATAAAATTCATCACAATTATCGGTTCTGCATCCCATATCAACGAGTCTTTTTGGCATTACACCATAAATTTTCCCACCGTTGTTTTTAACTTCAGATGCGCAAGCCCACATCATTCCCAATGTTGACCCGCCATAGACAATGTTATAACCGTTTTGTCCTATAAGTTTGCCAATTTCTTTTGCATCCTTATAATAAATTTCATCTAAATAGTCACTTGATGAACAAAACACGCAGATATTTTTAATTTTATTCAACAAACTCACCGCCAATTCTGTAAAAGTGTGAGCACGACAACCCTGTTCCGCGGCTTGAACAGTCCTTTCTCAGTTTATCAACGTCCCAGCCATATCCAATCGGGTGGATGTTTCCGTCTATATATATGTTCAACCCGAAAATATCTTTGCCCCATGTATTAGGTTTTTTGTGCCCGTTGGTATCAATCATCATTAAATATACAGGGGAGTCGGTTGTTTTCTTGACAACATCTTTTATTCCGACAATAAGGTCATCCTGATTATCATATAAAAGATCAAAATGATATAAGTCATCTTTAGGGACAACTTTTCCGTTCATATAATGCTGAACATATTTTTTCTTACTGATACGGTCTTCCAAACGCAAATAAGGTTTTATTAATTTCACCATAAATTTTTCACGTTCTTTTTCATTTTTTGAATTTATAAAACTTTCAATTGCCTCTGTTTCGGCCTGAGCACTTAATGCTGAAAAAGCATATTCAATTTTGTTATACTCGGAATTCCATCTTGAAATGAATACAGCCGTTTTTGATGTAAATGATGTCGGGATCATAAACAAGATACCCGTCAT
>CADCNV010000032.1:16073-26453 GCA_902802825.1 uncultured bacterium
CGCAAATCTTGCGAATATAGTTAGTGAATATTCAATTCTCCATACAAATTTCTTCATAATTAGTTTACGTTAGCAATATCAAGACGCTTTTTTTCTTCTATAAGTTTATCATATACCCATTCAGGAATAAAATTTTTACCTAAAACGATTTGCCCGTTCATGATATTCGGAGCATGAAAATCTGATCCGCCGGTGACGATAAGACCAAAATTTTCTGCCATTGATGAAAAGTATTCTACCATTGCAGGAGAATGTTTTCTGTGATATGCCTCAATGCCGCGTAATCCATAATTCATCAAATCTTTAATAAGTCCTTCAGCCATATTTTCCAAATCATGTGGGTGAGCGATAACAGGAATACCTCCCGCATCATAAATTATTTCAACCGCATCCTGCGGAGAAACTGTTTTTCTCTGGACATATACGGGGGAATCCAAATGAATGTATTTTGCGTACGCATCCATAACATTATTTGTGCCGCCTGCACTTGTTATTGCTCTTGCAATGTGAGGACGTCCGATACTGCCTCCCGGGGCTACAAGTTTTTTGATATCTTCAAATTTTATTCTAATACCTTCTTTTTTTGCCAATAAGCTCAAAATCTCTTTCGTTTGTTTTACCCTGGCTTGCTGCTGGGTTTTTATTAAATTTTGAAAATCTGAGTTATTAACGTCCATAAAATAACCCAAAATATGAACTTCATAATCTTTATACAAAGTATTTACTTCAATCCCGCGCAGTATTTGAATTTTATCAGACAAATTATTGTCTTTGATATATTTTTGAGCTACATCATAGGCCAAAACATTATCGTGATCCGTAATTGCTATGGCGCCAAGTCCGACATCAACAGCGGTATCCACAATTTTTTCCGGGGTAAAAACTCCGTCGGAAAAATATGTGTGAATATGTAAATCAGTTTTCATCTCCATTTTCCTCTATCTTACTATTACTACAAAAAACTCTTTTTACCGCTAAAGCATGACCGTTGTTAACATCAATATCAACCTCAAGGGCGTTAACCTGTGTCACATTACCTTGCGCAACTTCATATCGTTCCGGAATCCCCGTCAAAAAACGCGACAAAGATGTTTGGTATTCCATACCAATTACTCCGTCTGAGCCACCGCAAAAACCGGCATCAGTAATATATGCCATATTATTTATTATTGTTTCATCTGCGGTCTGAACGTGAGTATGAGTTCCAAAAAATGCGCTTAAACCAAATTCCGAACAATACTTTGCAAAACAAATTTTTTCTGCTGTTGCTTCTGCGTGAAAATCCATCAAAATTATCGGAGTTATTTCCTTAATTTTTGCAATTTCATCTTTTACAATTTCCCATGGAGAATCAACTATATTCATAAAAACTCTGCCGATAGAATTTATGACCCCGATTTTTATTCCGTTTTTTTCTATAATTCTTGATCCGACACCTGAAACTTCTTTTGGATAATTTATGGGACGAATAAGTCTGTCAGCTTTTTCGATGTATGAATATATATCTTTTTTATCCCAAATATGGTTACCACAGGTCATGGCATCGATTCCATATTCTAAAAATTCATTATAATTTTTTTCGGTTAGGCCAAATCCATGAGAAGCATTTTCAATATTTGCCACAACAAAATCATATTTTTCTTTATTATGACTCAAAAAGTCTCTGACGGCAGTCCTTCCGGGTTTGCCGACTATATCTCCGAAAAATATGATTTTGATAGTGTTATTATTCATTTTATTTTGCTATTTCAGTTGCGCGGAATTCTCTAACAACCGTTACTCTGATTTGTCCCGGATAGTCAAGTTCATCTTCGATGCGTTTTGCAACATCTCGTGCTAATTTACCTGAAGCCAAATCATCAAACATTTCTGCCTGAACAATAATTCTGACTTCTCGCCCTGCCTGAACCGCAAAGGATTGTTTAATACCTTCGTAGCTGTTTACGATTTCTTCAATCTTTTGCAGACGTTTGATATAAATTTCCAAAGTATCACGTCTTGCCCCGGGGCGACCGGCAGAGATTGCATCTGCTACTTTAACTAATACCGCTTCAATCGTATTTGCCACAACATCATCGTGGTGAGCTTCAATTGCGTGGACTACTTCCGGCTTTTCTCCATATCTGTTTGCGATTTCCACCCCAAGCTGGATATGTGTACCTTCTTGGGTTTGGTCAACCGCTTTTCCTATGTCGTGTAGTAAACCTGCGCGTTTGGCGATTTTTTCATTAGCACCTAGTTCTGCTGCAAGCATACCTGCAATATGACCGACTTCCAAAGAGTGTTTCAGTACATTTTGTCCGTAGC
This sequence comes from uncultured bacterium, assembly GCA_902802825.1. GTDB lineage: Bacteria > Cyanobacteriota > Vampirovibrionia > Gastranaerophilales > Gastranaerophilaceae > Zag111. Next base: position 18,381 of record CADCNV010000032.1, read on the forward strand.
TTGTTCTGTAATATAAGCGGCCTAATGTTTTGATGAGCTCTTTATTTAAACCCATAACGCCCATTTCGAGTGCGGCATTTTCGCCTTCGGTCCAAATCTTTTTATCGATTTCTTCCTGTGCTTTTGCGACCATTTCTTCAATTCTTACAGGGTGAATACGCCCATCGACAATCAATTTCTCTAATGCCAATTTTGCAATTTCACGTCTTACAGGGTCGAAACTTGATAATACAACTGCCTCAGGGGTATCATCAATTATTAAATCAACTCCTGTTAAAGTTTCCAATGCTCTGATATTACGACCTTCACGACCGATTATACGGCCTTTCATTTCATCATTTGGCAAAGCGACAACTGAAACGGTTGTTTCTACAACCTGTTCAATCATACATCTTTGCATCGTCGTGGATAAAATTTCCTGAGCTTTTTCTAACGATGTTTCTTTAATTTTTGCTTCGTTTTCTCTTATTAACTGCATTTGTTCTTGTGCCAAGTCATTTTTTAGTTGTTCTAAAAGCGCTTTTTTAGCATCTTCGCAAGACATCCCTGAAATTCTTTCAGGTTCTTCTGTTTGTTTTTGCACAAGTTCTGCCAAATAATCTTCTTTTTCAAGAAGTTCATCTTTCTTCTTCTGAACTTCGGCTTCTTTGTCAGTATATTCCTGTATTTTATCTTCAAGAGCATCTTCTCGTTTTGCTAATTTTTGCTCCTGGCGGGATAATTCCTGACGCCTTTCTCTTTCTTCTTCGTTAAGAGCTTCTCTGTCATTTTGTAGTTCTTCCAGTGCCTTAATTTTTGCTTCTTTTTGAAGAATTTTTTCTCTTTCATTCAGTGCATTTTTGTCCTTCTCTATGGACGACAAAGCAGCACTAACTTTGTTTTTTTGAATAATCAGCATTACAACTAAGACTATTACCGCAATAGCTGCAATAACCAATAGCAAGGTTTTTGCTTCCATAAAGTTAATACCTTATCCTTTTCTATTTTTTTATAATACATGCAATCAGGTGTACATATAACCTACACCCGCATTTATTCAGTTTTAAATTAAATAAAATTTATTGCATATATTTCCTAAAAAAATTTATTACTACATCTGAAAACATAATATCATGGTTTTCAATTTTTGTATAGTATTTTTTATTCAGGATAATGTTAATTAATAAAAATTTTTATCTGCCGATTAAATTAAATTCGTCATCATACACATTTTTGTCGCTACGTACGTAATATCCATCATCATTTTTTGTATATGTCATGCTGTGTCCTTTATAAGTACTTTCGCCTGTTTTTCTTACGAATAGTCCATTATGGTATTCAAACCAGTTTCCGTTATAATATTCTTTAACCGGATTCATATCTTTATCATAATAGATATTACTATTTACATAATATCCATCAGAACTTTTTGCATAAACTTTGCCCGAAGAATCTACATAATCTCCGTTTGTATTTTCTTTTACAAAGAAACCGTTTTTATAATCATACCAGGAATTATTTTTATTTTGTCCGATAAGATTAAAATTAGAATCCAGCACAGCACCGTCACTGCGGTTGTATCCTCCGTTTGAATTTGGAGTATAGGTCATACCTCCCTGACCTTTATATGTGTTATTCCCTATTGGACGAACCAAAACATCGCCTTTATAATCAAACCAATTCCCGTTGTTATATCTGCCGATTGTATTCATGTCTTTGTCATAAACGTATCCGTCGCTTGCCTGATAATTCCCATCAGAATTTTTTGTGTAAACATTGCCCAAACCGTCTATATAATTACCATTTGTGTCCTCTGTGACGTATTTGCCATTTTTTAATTCATATTCTTTTCCTTTAAACTGAGCTTTTTTAATTGGAGCAATATTATCATCATCATTATTATTATAGTTTCCCTGATTTTTTCCTCTTTCACTACTTAAAAACGCAGCAAGAGAGGCATTTGTTGCCGGAGTAACGCTGGTGGCATAAAAAACTATTGGGAATATGTCGCCAACTGCAGGGGATGTTAATTCGCATGTACTTCCTATTGCAATTTTAGTATTGTCTGTTGCACACTTAACCTCGGTATTTGGTGGATTCGGACCGTTTACGTCAATAAATCCCAAGCAATTTTTAAGTTTCCCGTCAGTTATTATTTCAGTTGTCAGTGTATGTCCAGGTTCGATTTCGCATGCTTTGGCATCAGGATTAAAAGCGACAAAAGCACCGTCAGCAAAAGAAAATATTAGGAAGTTTTCAATAGGAAAACTTGTAACTGCTGCATTGTATATACTTGTACTATCCATACCCTTTACATTCCCATATTTTCCCCGGTACATTTTCGCCGAAAGGGTGTTATTAAACAGACCGCACATGTTGTATTGCCCCGCAGCAAGTGTATCATTTGCACAATTAGAATCACTACTATTTAAAGATAATAGTGAATAATTCATATCATACTGGGCTTGAGCTCCTACTGCCGCTTGGCTTAGAGCGGAAAGTGATTTTTTAAACTGGTTTACAAATCTTCTTGAATTCGCATTTTGTATAAGTGTAGGAATTGTTAAAACGGCTACAACCCCTATTATTCCAATTGTTATTATAACTTCTGCCAAAGTAAATGCATAATTTTTGCGAATAACCATTGTTTTCCCCCTTGAATATACGGCTATTTTATACCTTTATAGCGAGTTTGTAAAGTATATTACAAAGCAAATCTAAAATGGGCCAAATCCCCATCCTGCATTACATATTCTTTGCCTTCAAGGCGAGTAACCCCTTTTTCTTTACAAGCATTATATGAGCCGAGTTCAATAAAATCTTTGCATGGAGTAATCTCTGCTCTAATAAAGCCCTTTTCAAAATCAGTGTGGATTACACCTGCGGCCTGAGGAGCTTTTGTGCCTGCCGTAATTGTCCAGGCACGAACTTCTTTTTCCCCTGCGGTAATAAAGGTTCTCAGTTTCAAAAGCGAATAAACAGATTTAATCATTCTGTTTATTCCGCTGTCTTCAATACCCAAATCATTCAAGTACTCTTTTGCTTCGTCTGCACCAAGTTCGGCTAATTCTTCCTCAATTTTAGCCGAAATTATAACCATTTCAGCGCCATGATTATCAGCATATTCCTGAACTTTTTTTGTATAGTCATTCCCGTCTTTCAAATCGAATTCGGAAACATTAGCACAATATATAACCGGTTTTACGGACATCAAATTCAGCATTTTTACAACCGGAATTTCATCTTCGTCAAAATGCTCTTTGATGTTTATAAATGTGCAATCCTGTAATAATTCCATAAGCTTTGTCAATACTTTGTTTTCCAAAACAGCGTCTTTATCGTTTCCTTTTGCGGCTTTTGAAATTCTTTGCTGACGCCTTTCAACAGAAGCCATATCTGCAAGTGCAAGTTCTGTATTGATTGTTTCTATATCGCTAATCGGGTCAACTTTACCCTCGACGTGGATAGTATTTACGTCGTCAAAACACCTTACAACCTGAATGATTGCGTCAACTTCTCTTATATTCTGCAAAAATTGATTTCCTAAACCCTCACCTTTGCTTGCACCTTTTACAAGACCGGCAATATCGACAAATTCAATTGCAGTTGGGATAATATTTTCGGTTTTGCATAATTTTGCCAAAATCGGTAATCTTTCATCAGGGACTTCAACTACCCCAATATTCGGTTCAATGGTGCAAAACGGATAATTTGCACTCTGAGCATTTCTTGTGCTTGTTAATGCGTTAAATAATGTTGACTTCCCTACGTTTGGTAATCCGACTATCCCTGTTCTTAACATTTTATTTCCTCTGTCTTTATAGTATTTACCTTTATATATTACCCCAAATGAATGTTAATTGCACCATTTATAGATAATGTTAAGTTTTGTAACGTAGTATATAAATAATATAGCAATTTTTTATACTAAAAATACTTTATATAAATGTAAGGGATTGTAACAAAAGTTATATTATTATTAAAGTTTCTTAGAAAATAAGACGTAATAAATAATATACAGACAAAGGGAAAGATTATAATGGCAGCAAATTATATAAGATATGAAGAAACAGTTCAATATGAAGTATTCGGACCAACTTGCATAAGCGCAAAAAATTTATACGAAGACATCAGAAATGATATCAAAGCAGAATCAAAAGAATTAGCAGGTTTCATCACGGTCAAAGAATACGCAAAAAATTTAAAGAAATAAAAACAAAACAGGGCTTAGTTCAAAACTAGGCCTTTTTCGATTATATAATACACTACATTCGATCAATAGAGATAGCTTTTACTCCGGCATATCTTGCTTTATCCATTACTGTAACAACAGCTCCGTGAGTTGCTTCTTCATCTGTTTTAATAAGTAACCCGTCAGGATAATTTTTTATTTCCTGAGCCAAAACAGTACCAAGACGATCTTTTTCTATTTCTTCGTTATTTATAAAATATTTATTTGCCGCAGAAACATAAATTGTCAAAATTTGAGGGTCTTTGTCAATTTGCTGCTCTTCAACATTTTCGGGAACGTTCAAACTTATTCCCTGTTGATCCAATAAAGGAGCAACAACCATCATAATAATCAACAGTACGAGGAAAATATCCGTTAACGGAGTAATATTTATTTCATTAAATGTTTTTCTTGCCATTATTCTTCTTCCTCCGTTGGGATATTAATCGAATCATTTTGTTGTGCATTTTCTTTTAGTACTTTTTGTTCTTTTTTATTTAGCGGTTCTCCTGCAACTATGAGTTTTTTATATTCGGCATTTTGAGCAGCGTCCATAATATCAAGAACTTTTGAACTTGATACATTTTTATCGGCTTTAACTACAATTTCCTGCTTTTCATTGTCGGGATCTTTTACTGCAATCAGAGCATCTGTTAGTTTTGATGCCTCTGTTGGAGTGCCGTTCACATATATAAGTCCATCTGCTGTTACTGACACAGATATTTTGGATTCTTCTATGTTAACGCCGTTATTAATCTCCGGTACTTCAACCGGGGTATCATTTGATTGTAATACAGGAGCCACAACCATCATAATGATTAACAGTACCAAAAAGATATCCGTTAACGGTGTGATGTTTATCTCTGAAAATATTTTGCCTTGTCTTTCACTGCCAAATGCCATTTGTAACCCTGCCTATTATAAATTAACTTTTGGTGACGGAGAATATTTAGACTGAGATTGTCCTTCTGCATCAACATAATTTAAAAATAACAACTTAATTAAATTGAAATCATTTTCAAAATGTTTTACTACGGATTGGAACAAGTTGAAGAAAATAACAGCCACAATCGCTACACCCAAACCGAAAGCAGTAGCAATTAACGCTGAACCGATACCGTACATAACATCTGCAGCTTGTGCCGCATGTCCTGCTGCTGCCATATCTTTAAAAGTTAAAAGAATACGAACAACTGTACCAAATAAACCTAAGAACGGAGCAACACCACCGATTGTACCTAATATTGTCAAATTAGATTCTAATTTTCTTGTTGCAAGTGTTGCTGAAATATCAAATGCTCTTGAGAATCCTTTTTTCTGTTCATTAAAAATTCTCACTGCTTCTTCGATAACTTCCCCTATAACTCCTCCGCAGCGTAATGCGGTATCCTGAGCAGCACGCAAATCATTAGATTCAAGTTCTCTGTTTAATTCTCGCATATAAATTGCGATATCTCTTTTGTTTTTCTTAAAGTAAGCCCATTTGTTGATAACAACCGCAAGCACAAGTATTGAACAGATTAAAATCGGTAACAATACCGGCCAGTCCATTTTAATTGATTCGATTAATAATTCCATATTTTTATCCTCTTTTTTGTATTACCCTTTTTTGTCATTCTGAACTTGTTTCAGAATCTGTATTCATTAATATTTTGTTGCTCCAAAAACGTTGTAGTCAAACGTAAATTGAATATCTATACTTTGCCCTTTAAATTCCGGAGGCAGCGGTCTGAACGGAGCCGCAAGTTTAACAGCATTTAATGCTGCTGCATCGGCATTTTGCAAACCGGAAGATTTGAATACGCTGCATGATAATAATCTGCCGTCTTTCGCAATCTTGAATAAAAGAACCACTCGTTTACTTTCGTTGCCTTTTGGCGGATCCCAGTTCATTTTTATTCTTCTTTGTAATTCTCTCATATAAGGCCCGAAATCAGGTTCTCTGATGGCATCTATGCCCGGACGGCCTCCTCCGCCTCCAGGATTTCCGCCGCCTGAGCCGGTACTTCCGCCTGTTCCTGTACCTCTGCCTGTACCCGTTCCGGTACCTGTACCTTTGCTTGATGAGCCGGAACCGTTTCCGATAGGTGCAAGTGACGGATTCGGAGAATATGTACCCGAACCTTTTGAGCCGCCGTTATTTGATGAACCGCTTCCGCTTATTGGTCCTGTTGCATATTGACCGGATGTTGTTCCGCCCGATGGAACAGGTACTTTAAACGGTGTATTTGACGGTTTTTGAACTGCCTTAGGTGTTGTTGGCGGTTTTATAGACGGGCGTGCCGTTGGCGGCTGCGGTTTTGCAAGTTCCGGTTTTGGAACTGCAGGAGCCGGTGTTGTGGATGGTGTAACATTTTTATGCGTAGTTGTTGCTGCCTGCTGAGGTTTTGTTACACTTTGTTTTACTCTATCAATAAGAGATTGCTGAGTTTTTTTCTGGGTTGTTTTGGGAGCTCCTCCGCCTGCAGGTTTTGCCGATGGTTTAGACTGAGAAGCAGGCATTGAAACAGGAAGCTTAGGATTATTTATTCCGCCTGAGCGTGAATTCTTATCTGCCCTGTTTTTAGTATTCAGATCTCTTGGGGTATCTTCTTTATCTACTAACACAAATTCAATGTCATTTGCTTTTGGCTGCGGTTTATCAAATATTGATAAATTAATTCCTAACAAAGCGCATATGAGTAAAATAAGCCATATTACTCCAATTACGGCAGGGTGCAATATAGCGGATATTATCATGCATTTTTTTAATGTTATTGTATCGTCTTTATCTTCCCTTGTAACTGCGGGCATCAAAAATTCTTTATCAGATTGTGATGACATTCTGACACGATTTTCTTTTTTCTCTGTATATTTCCCAAGTAAAGACATTTTTTCCCTTAATATTTATTTTCAATGATAATTTTATTTCGGATTATAAAATAAAATTATCACCCGGTTTACTCATTTTGATTATCCGTCGGGGCAACGGTTATCGGTTGAATCAAAATTAAGTCAACAGTCGTATTCGCAGATATATCAACATCTGTGCCTTTATCCCATATAGACTTTAAAAGTCCTCCCCCGTTTGTTTCAATAGCAGTATTCATTGCTGCGGCTGAACCTGAACTTGTCGTCAGATATTGCGGAGTATATGATGTTCTGATACTTTCAGACTCAGAATATCCTCTTGCTCCCGCATTATACATTAAATCGGTTCCCCCGATAATTACTCCCGTTTTGTCAGGTGTGCGTACTGTCGCATATATCGGAATATCCAGTCCTGAAGGAGTAATGATATGAGAAAACCTTAATGATAATTTCCCGTTTATAGAACCGTGTTTTGCTTTAGATACGTCTATAACCGTACCTGTAACCATGCTTCCTGCAGGTGCAACTTTTTTTTCTTTATAATAAAAGTCATTTGAAAGGGCTAAATTCACTTCCTGCCCCGGGACTGCGGTTTCGGAATTCACAGGGTTTAAAAATACTCCTCTGAATGTTAAACCGGCAGGAACAGTAACTATCGAATTTTTTAAAGTTTTTGCATCAAGACTGTATGCTCCCTGCTGGTTAGGGTCAAAATTATCATTAGCAAAAGCTGCTGAAGAACACATAACTATACAAAATAAAGCTGCTATTATTTTTTTCATGACTTATATCCCTTTCAAGAATATTCGCACCTACACTAATTATTGTAGCGTACTAACAATTTTTGTCAATTTATTAATGGTTATTATTCCTCTGTTATGTGGGTCAAATTGACAGGAGCAACAAATATTATCAAATGTCTTTCTCCAACCGGAAGCTTGGTATGTGCTCCCATTGAGCGTTTCCCCCCGGGTCTTAATTGCAATGTAGCTCCTCTGTGTATCCAGGAAATT
>CADCNV010000033.1 GCA_902802825.1 uncultured bacterium
AGAGCAAACGCAGTTTGCGTAGTAATCTCATCAAATCATCAATTGAGCGGCATTGAACTAATGAGATTGCTACGCTCATTCTATTCGCTCGCAATGACAATTTATATTATTTCATTATACAAATCGTTGTGGTTAGGATTATTTTTACTTATAAGCTGTTCTTTTTTTGCTCTTGAATAGTTTTTTAATTGTTTTTCACGAAGAATTGCGGATTCAATACTTTCTGTTTGTTCAAAGTAAACAAGTTTGTTTAAATTATATTTTGAAGAAAATCCTTTTACCAATTTATTTTTATGTTCATAAATTCGTCTTATCAGATTATTTGTTATTCCGATGTATAAAACTGTGTTGTATTGATTTGTAATCATATAAACATAATAGTTATTCATACGATTATTATACTATAATTATTGTCATTAAGAGCAAACGCAGTTTGCGTAGTAATCTCATCAAATCATCAATTGAGCGGCATTGAACTAATGAGATTGCTACGCTCATTCTATTCGCTCGCAATGACAGATTTCTAACTTCCGGCAGTGCCTCAAGTTGAAATCTTTTTTTCCCCCAAGGGAGATAGTAGCAGGTCAGGCATTTGCCTGACACAGTTTATATATTTAAAATTTACTTGAAACAAACCACTAAATTTGCTAAAATCACTTTATGGATAATATCGTTGAAAAGTTAAAGGCACTTGGGTTTAATTCATACGAAGCAAAGGTTTATATCGCTTTATTAAAAAAATACCCCGCAACAGGTTATGAAGTGTCGCAAATGGCTGATATTCCGCAGTCGAGGGCTTACGATCGCTTGCAAGTGATAAAATCGTTATTGCATCTGATGATAAACCCCAAAAATATTCCCCTATTGCACCAAAAGAGCTTACTCAGAGATTTAAACGAAAAATAAATTCAACTATTGAATATCTTGAAAAAAAACTTCCTGATGTTAAAGAGGATTATAATGAGCCGTTGCACACGATTTCAGGATATGAAAATGTACTTGAAAAATTAAAAGAAATTATAAAAAATGCAAAAAAATCTATTTATATAGAAATTTGGAAAGAAGACTTTAAACACGTTGAAAAAGAGTTGCGTGCCGCTTATGACAGGGAAGTTGATGTAAAAATTGTTGCTTTGGGCGAATTTACGACAAATTTCGGACTTGTATATCAACATGCAGGCGCAAGAGAAATTGAACATAGTGCGGGAAGTCGTCTTATATATGTGCTTGCAGATATACAAGAAGGTTTGTTCGGAAAAATAGAACAAAATGTCACCTGGACAAAAAATATAGATGTTATTTATTTACTCCTTAATTTTGTTGTTCATGATATGTATTTGCTTGATGTAGGCCAAAATTTCCCTGAACAGCTGAAATATTTTTACGGCGCCGGGATGAAGAATTTAAAAAACAAAATTTTATCACGCGATGGGGTGAATATACATTAATAAAGTGATATTGTAATAGGTTTGTATAAGATTGTTATATTAGTAGATAAGTAGATAGGTTCATATCAGATTATTAATAACAGTAATAATCTTACTGTATTTAAAATAATTAATCTCTGTATTGAACTTATCTACTTAAATACTTATCTACTTATTACCTCTAAATTTGCATTTCCCCATGTTCTTGTTATTATTGAATTATGAAAGATATGTTAGATCAAATATTGCAAATAGAAAAAAGATACAAAGAACTTGGTGAAACTTTGTCAGATCCTGCTGTTATACAGGATTATAATAAATTCAGAGATTTATCAAAACAAAGAAAATCAATGGAAGAAACTGTTGAACTTTATTACGCCTGGAAAAAGGCAACAGATGCCATTGAAGACGATAAACTTCTGCTTCAGGAAGAAAAAGACGATGATATGCGCGAAATGCTGAAAGCGGATATTGAAGAAAATGAATCAAAACTTCCTGATTTTGAAGAAAGAATGAAACGACTTTTGCTTCCTAAAGACCCTATGGACGATAAAGATATTATGCTTGAAATTCGCGGGGGCGCAGGAGGAGATGAAGCAAATATTTTTGCCGGAGATTTGGCAAGAATGTATTTAAAATTCGCGGATAAGCAGGGCTGGAAAACTCAGATTTTATCTAAAACCGAGTGTGAAGCAGGCGGTTATTCAGAAATAATTATCTCAATTCAGGGTGATTCAGTATATTCAAAATTAAAATACGAATCAGGGGTTCACAGAGTTCAGAGAGTGCCTGAAACCGAATCTCAGGGTCGTGTTCATACATCAACCGCAACAGTGGCTGTTATGCCTGAAGTTGATGATGTTGAAATAGAAATTCGTCCTGAGGATATTGAAATGTCAACTGCACGTAGTGGCGGTGCCGGTGGTCAAAACGTAAACAAAGTTGAAACTGCTGCCCGTTTGTTCCACAAACCGACAGGTATAATGATTTTCTGTACTGAAGAGCGTTCGCAATTGCAGAATAAAGAACGTGCGATGCAAATTTTGCGCTCAAAACTCTATGATTTGGAAGTGCAAAAGCAAATGCAGGAAATTACAGACTTGCGCCGTTCTCAGGTTGGTACAGGCGACCGTTCAGAACGTATCAGAACATATAACTTTCCGCAGGGACGTCTGACTGACCACAGATTAAACCATAACCTTAATGTATGGACAGTAATTGATGGCGATTTGGATGAGCTCATCAATATGCTTATTGAATATGACCAAAAATTAAAGCTCGAAAAATTGGCACAAAAAGGGTAATAAGAGGGCAGAGATGACAGAAAGACGTTGTGCAGGTTGTTGGCAAATTAAAGACAGAAATGATTTGATTAAAATAACAAGAACTGCACAGGGTGTAGTTGTAAAGCCAAATTCATTTACATTTGGCAGATCTGCATATCTTTGCTATAATAATTCTTGTATAGAATTGGCTTTTAAAAAAAATAAATTATCGAAAATTTTAAAAGTTTCTGTACCAAATGAATTGAAAGGACAATTATTGAATGAGTTACGAAACAATTAGAATAAGTGAATTAGCAAAAGAACTTGGGAAATCAAGTAAAGAAATTCTTGAAAAACTTGAGGCAATGGGTATAAAAGGTAAAACCCATTCAAGTACCGTAACTCAGGACCAAATTAAAAGACTGAAAGCATTTATGGAAAACGGTGCTGCGAAATCAAAACCAAAGGCATTTGTTGTAAAAAAAGCTAAGGTCGAAGAAAAAGAAGCTGCAAAAGAAGCCGCAAAAGAAGAGGCAAAAGAACGCAAAGAAGAACTCAAAAGAGCAATCGAAAAACCGATTGTGGAAAAAGTTCAAAGACCGAAAGTAGAAATAGTAAGACGTTCTGCACCAAAGCCGGTTCAGGTTGTCGGTAAATCGGAAAGACCGGAACAAAGACCTGACAGACCGCAGAGAAAATTTGATAAAGATTCTAAATTCCCTCCAAAACGTGACGGGGCAAAACCGTCAGGAACAAAAGATTTTGGGGCAAAAAAGCCGATTGAAAGAAGAATTATACCGCAGGATATTTATGAAAATAAAGGCGGAAGCGCCAATAAATTCGGCGGAAGTAAAAATTCCGGCAAGAAAAAAGACAAAGATTTTAATTCCAAAAAAGAAGAACAAGAGATGATTTCTCTTGAAAAGGCAGCAGCACAGCACCATAAAAAGAGAACTCAAAAAACAGAAGAAGTTGAGGAAGTAAAACAAATAGTTGTAAATCAGGCAATGACTATAGCAGAGTTATCTGAAAAAATCAAGAAAACTCCTGCAGATATTGTAAAATTCCTTATGATGAACGGAGTTATGGCAACAGTTAACCAGCTTATTGATGTCGATGTTATCAAAAAAGTTTGTGCAGAATACGAATTGGAAGTTCTTGATGAAGATTTAGATGCTTATGTGGAAGAAGAACTGAAAAAAGAAGAAGAAAAAAATGCACTTGCAAATGTTGATAAAAAATTACTCAAAAAACGCGCACCTGTTATAAGTATTATGGGGCACGTTGACCATGGTAAAACAACATTATTAGACAGTATCCGTGCATCAAAACACAAAATCGTTTCAACCGAAGTTGGCGGCATAACTCAGTCAATCGGTGCTTATACCGTGTATCTTGGGGATAAAAACGATAAAAAGATTGTATTTTTGGATACTCCGGGGCACGAAGCGTTTACGGAAATGCGTGCAAGAGGTGCACAGGCAACTGATATTGCGATTTTGGTTGTTGCGGCTGATGATGGTATAATGCCTCAGACTATTGAAGCAATTAACCACGCAAAAGCTGCAGAAATTCCTGTTATTGTTGCTGTTAACAAAATTGATAAACCGGGGGCAAATCCTGACAAAGTATTGCAGCAATTAACCGAACACGGACTCGTTCCGGAAGATTGGGGCGGGGATACAATTGTTGTAAAAGTTTCTGCCCTGCAAGGTACCGGTATCGATGAGTTATTAGAATACATATTGCTTGTGGCAGATGTACAGGATTTGAAGGCAAATCCGAAAGCTGAGGCAACTGGTGTTGTAATTGAAGCAAATCTTGATAAAGGTAAAGGCCCTGTTGCAACATTGCTTGTTCAAAACGGGACATTAAGAGCGGGTAACTGTATAGTTGTCGGAACAGCGTGCGGACGTGTGCGTGCGTTATTATCTGACAGTGGTGAAAGAATCCAAAAGGCCGAACCGTCTACTCCTGTTGAAATTCTCGGATTATCTGAAGTTCCTCAGGCAGGTGACAGATTTATGGTTGTTAAAAACGAAAAAGAAATGAAGGCAATAACCGCAGATCGTCAGGAAAAAGCAAGAGATAAGAGATTAGAAGCAATGCTTCCTGCTCATATAAGAAAAGAAGCAGTTGCAGGAGATGATGCAATTCCTCAGTTGAATTTGATTATCAAGGCAAATACAAACGGCTCGGCTGAAGCTGTTTCTCAGGCAATTGCTCAGGTTGAATCTAAAGAAATTTCGACAAAAATTATTCACGTTGGAGTCGGTGATATTTCAGAAGCCGATGTTATGTTGGCTGCTGCGTCAAATGCATTGATTTTAGGTTTCACTGTTAAGGAAGATTCAAATGCGCTTGCAGCTGCAGAAAGAGAAAAAGTTACAATTAAAAAATATGATATCATTTATCAATTACTTGAAGATATTGAAAAAACATTACTTTCACTTCTTGATCCTGAAATTAAAGAAGTTGAACTTGGTAAGGCCGAAGTCAGACAAGTATTTAATATCGGTAAATCCGGTAAAATTGCAGGTTGTTATGTTCTTGAAGGTAAAATTGTCAGAGATAAGGATGCAATTATACTTCGTGATGGTGTTGAAATATTCAAAGGGGCAATTGAACAGCTTAAGCGATTTAAGGATGATGTTAAAGAGGTTGCTCAAGGGTTTGAATGTGGTATTTCATTTGGTAAATTCAATGACCTTCAAGAAGGCGATATAATTCAGGTTTCAACAACTGAAGAGATAGAAAGGACATCCTTGTAATTATTTTTCTTTACAAATATTTACCTAAAACTATGGCAATTTTTTCTTTTTGAGGTTTTTGTTATAATGATAAGTGAAAGGTAAGTGTAGATGATAAATAAAATATCTTTTGCTGATAACAAAAAATATTATCTTAATAATGCGCCTATGGGCGTGAATTTAGGGTCGTCTACGTTTACACATTCTTATCTTGAACATTCAGAGTTGTCTAATAAGCAAAAAGCTACTGTTTTGGCATCTTCGGCTTTGGGCATGGCTTTACCTTTGGCATTTTGGAGTAAAAAGGCCGGCTTCAGCTTAAATCCTTCAAAAATATTTAAAATGCCAATGAATCCTTTTAAAAATTGGGCGTTATTCAAATATAAACCGGTAGATAAAGTATTGGAATATGATGATGCCGCTAAAATAATATCTATTGCAACCGGTTCTGTTGCAGGCGGTTTTGCAGGCGGGGCTTTGGTTGATAAAGAAAATATAAAAGCCAAAAAAAGAGAAGTGTTAAGTCAGCTTTTGGGTGATGTTATTGTTCCTATCACTTGTGTTTGGGCGGGAGCAAAAGTATTTAAGCATTATGAAAATACATTGCAAAAAATTATGCCGAAAATTGCTAAAGAAACAAAGTCAGCTAAAATTTTTAATACAATAAGTAAAAATATTCCAAATGCAGTTGCAACACTCGGGTCTTTAGGAATCGGTATTGTTGCAGGTAATAAAGTTTCAAATGAGATAAACGAAAGACTTTATCATAAAAAGGTAGAACGTGGCATAAAAGCAAGTGATTTTGCTCCGCACGTTGATGATTTGTGTATGTCAATTTCAATGGTAAACAGCGGTTCTGAATTCGGAACAAAATTAGGTCGAATAATTCCGCTTGCCTTGCTTGTTCCGGGGTATGAAACCGGTACTGCAAGGGAAAAATAGAGTTGTTTTGGGTTTATGATTATTTATGATAAAATGTTTGATGTAACATTTTAGGAAATTTCTTATGAAAATAAATATTAATTGGAAAAAAACAGGCATAATTTGCGGTTCTGTTATTGCAGGATTGTATATTTTATTTTTGGCCTTGCCGTTAATTTTGTCCCCTATTGCAAATTCATACTGCGAACAAATAGAGGGAATTATAAAGATGTCAACCGGATTGGAATCTCATATTGATGGTATTGGTGTAACGACATCTCCAAAGCTTGCTGTCGGTATTAAAATTAAGGAATTTTCTTTATATGTTCCGAATGAAGAAAAACCTGTTATTGAAATAGAAGATGCAAAAGCAGATTTAAGGTTACTGCCGTTGATTTTAAAAAAAATACAATTGGGTAATATAAGTGCAGGTTTAATTGAAGGCAATATAGTGATAAATAAAGATGGTATTCCTGCAATTATTGAATATTTGCCTGAACAAAGTGAAGAATCCGAGGAATTGATGCAGTTTTTGCCGTTTGGTATTAAATTGTCAAATCATCTTCCGAATGTGCGTATAAAAGATTATAAACTTGCCTTTATTGATGCCGGAACACAAAAATCGTACTATATAGACGGAAATAATTTAAAAGTTTCCGATTTTATTCTTGATAAAAAAATAAACATTTCAACAGAAGGTGAGATTGTTTTTGATAAGAGGGTTGTTTCAAAATACGATATAAAAGTTTCTAATAAAATAATGCCAAATGTTCAGCTCGATGATTTGATTTTTCCAAAAGAGGTAAAAATTGAAGAAAATTCAGAAACCGATACAAATGAAAATAACTTTAAATTTAATATCATTGATATATTTGAGGCAGTGAATAAAAACGGTTTAAAAGCTGATTTAAAAACTAATATTAAAACGTCAGGTACATTTAAAAATCCTGATCAGAAAGGTGAGTTTGAACTTGTCGGGATGAGTGTTGCTGTTGATGGGAAACAGCTGCCGGAGAGTTATCTGAAGCTCTTGTTTAAAGGCAAACAGACAGATATAGATTCAATTTTTTATACTTCTTCCGATATAAATGAAAAAACTCAGATTATGGGAAGTATAAAATCTGATAAAAATCGTTATGTATCGTTAACTTTTAGTTCAAATGCAAAACTTAATAATATAATAAGACTAATTGATTTCGTTGCAAGATCATTTGGTTATGATGATTTAAAAACTGTCAGTGCATCAGGTGCAGTTGATGCGGATTTCAATGTGAGTTCGGATTTAGCGACTGTCACATCATCAGGTCATTTGAAAGTTCCTTCTGCATCTTTAAAATACGGATTATACAATATTTTAGTTGACAACATCAATGCTGACATAAATTTGGATGAAAATAATATAAATATAAAAAATGTCGGATTTTCTGTGATGGGTCATCCTTTAAAAATTGTGGGCAAAATTTCTTCTGATGCAGTTGCTGATTTAAAGATTATTGCTGAAAAACTATCTTTAAAGGGACTTGTTGGTGCAGCAGGTCAGGTAAATTTGCTTAGTGAAAATGAATTTAATTCAGGCACAATTTCTCTGAATGCATTAATTAAAGGGAAATTAAATGAACTTAAACCCGATATTACTCTGAGTGCAGATAATTTGAATATTTATAATAAACCTGCTCAGGCGCGGTTATTATTGACTCAGGCACTTATTAAAATATTATTGAATAAAGAGTCGATAAATGGTGATATAGATTTAAATGCATTAAAAATTAAGCACGATATGGCTTCTGTTTCAGTGCCAAAAGCGTTAGTTTCAATTGATTCAAAAAATATTAATATTAAAAATTCTTATGTAATGATAAATAATTCAAAAGTTGATGTCAGCGGGAGTGTGAAAGATTATTCAAATGCAAATATGAATATGGATATTAATGCAAAAGGGAATCTTGCATCTGCTGATGTTGCGGCATTTATTCCAAAAGAATTCAAATCAATGTTTCCGTATACCGGTTCAATGCCTGTAAGTGTAGTTGCAAAAGGAAATGATAAGGTTCAGCACATTACTTTTGATTTGAGCGCAACTCCGAACGGATATGTAAAATTTCTTGATATAAACAAATTAAAAGGTAAAAATACAAAAATTCATACGGATGTAAAAATTGAAAACAATTCTGCGATTCTTGAAAATTCCGGAATTTTTGCCAATTCCGACCGTATTGCGACTTTTGATGGCGGTGTAAAGAATCTTTCCAATCCGAATATGAATATTAATATTTCTGTACCAAAGAATGTATCGTTTCCTATTCCGGGAATGGGTAACAATTCAAATATAACGGCTAACGGTGCGGTTAATCTTGGCGGCAATCCAATGAATCCTAAATTGAAAGGAAAAGCAAACGTCAGTGATATTTCAATAAAGGATATGGATTTTGTTCTGTCAAATCTTGTTGCCAATATGAACGGTCAGGGGATAAGCGGCGATGCAACTGCCCAAAAGATGAAATTCGGCGGTATTATTGTAACTAATATTTCAGGAAAATTTTCTCTTGATAATTTTACCGTATTCAATTTGAATGATTTAAAAGCGGATGTTTTCAGCGGAAAAGTCAATGGTAAGCTGACATATCATCTTCCGACATTTGCTTTTGGAGTTGATTTTATAGGTAAAGGTTTAAATTCTACCGATGCTGTATATGGGGCTGTCGGGATTCCGAAGGCACTGACGGGTACAATGAATTTTGATGCGAAATTAACGTCAAAAGGGATAACTGATGTTGAAATAATTAAAAATCTGAAGGGTGATATTGATTTTGGGATTGAAAACGGAAGATTTGTCAGCATAGGTAAACTTGAAAACCTTGTTGCGGCTCAGAATATTACATCAAATTCCATATTAAAATCTGCATTATCCGCACTTACTACTGCTGCAAATATTCAGGAAACAAATAAATTCAAATCAATTACCGGTGAAATGTCTATGGGTAACGGTAGTGCCAATATTTCATTTATAAATGTTTCAGGGCCGTTGATGTCGTATTATGTAAACGGAATATATAATATTTTGCAAAATAGTGCTAATATGACGATTTTAGGCCGTCTTGATTCAAAAGTAGTATCTTATTTGGGACCATTGGGACAGCTGTCAGCAGAAAAATTGCTCTCTTATATTCCGAAATTTGGACCTGCAACAGCAAAATATCTTCAGCTGTTGACTCAATCGCCTAAGAAGGAAGAACTTGCTCTTATTCCTGCTCTTAGTTCGGGGAGTGCAAAATATAAAGATTTCAAAGTTATTTTCAACGGTTCACTGGAAAAGGCGACATCTGTCAAAAGTTTTAGATGGCTTTCTACCTGTGATACAACTGAGATGAATGTTAAACAGGAAGTGCAAAATGCCGTTCAGGCCGCTAAAGATAATGTAAAAAATCAGGTGGAATCAATAAAAAACACTGCTGAAAATGTAAAATCAAATGTTAATAAAGTTGTAGAAACTCAAAAGCAAAAAGTTGAAACAGAGAAAAAAGCTGTTGAGCAGACAAAACAGGATGTTCAAAAAATTAAGCAAAACGCAGGACAGAGTGCTGTAAATTTGGGTAACTTGCTTAAAAATGCAGCTTCAAATGCGAATAAAAAAATGGAAGTTCCTTCTGCAAAAACTGAAACTTCTGCTCCAGCCAAAACTGAAATCAAAACAGAAGTTAAAACGGAATCTTCTTCTGCTCAGACACAAGAATCTTCAAATGCCGAATAAAAGTTAAATTTTATTCATAATAAGGTGCAAAAAATATATTGTTCTGTTTTAATATAAGCATGGCTTTTGAGATATTGAGAAAACAACCTGTAAAATTTTATTACCAAGACGGATTCAAATTTTTTGAACCGTTTAGAGCAGTTGATAAAAATAAAAAACCATTAGAGCTTTCATGGCATACGAAACCGGATACTTCAATGATAACGGCTAAAAGTTCTTATAATAATGACATAAGTATTTATGATATAAAAACAGCCCGTGATGGTTTTAAAGGTGTTTCAATAGTTGCAAATCCTCAAAAGAAAGAGATTGGAGAGGTCCTTAATCTTGCATCGCTTATGACGTTTAAGGAAAATAACATAAGTAATTTCAATGTTTTTGCTCTCAGAGATTATATTCAGTTTTATGCCAAATACGGCTTTAATATTGTGACAAATAATATAAACGAAATATTGCATAATCTGAAATATTTGGCAAAGAGTAAAGATTCTGATGTTGTGTATTCTGCAAAATATTTTAAAGAACAGCTAAAACATGGCGCAGATACTGAGCAAAAGGTATTGAGCAATAATCTTGTAAGTGATTATTTGAGAACTTTGGCCAGAAACGGAGAAAAAATTGACGGGGATGATTTGTATTCTCATACTCACATGCGATTTTCTTCTCTTGATACGATAAGGAATAAAGATTATCTCAATGAACTTTTGGATAAACACGAAATAAATTACACATTATAATTATGAAAATAGATAAATTTAAAGTAGAAGAGTGGTTTAATAAGTACGAGCATAAGGCGTTATATGATTTGGCAGATACTTGTGTCGAATCCTTATCAATTAATGAACTTATTGATTTGACAGGGGCTGATGTTAAGGATTTATTTTCCCGTAAACTAAATTATGGTGATATCCACGGCTCAGACAGGTTAAAAAATGCGATTTGCACAATGTATGAAAATCAAACACATGAAAATATAACTGTAACTCATGGCGCAATAGGTGCAAATCAGCTTGTTATGCTTTCCTTAATCGAACGTGGGGATAAGGTTGTTTCGATAATTCCTACATATCAGCAACATTATGCAATCCCAAAATCAATTGGTGCTGATGTAAAAATACTTTATCTCAGAGAAGAAAATAATTGGCTTCCTGACTTAGACGAACTTGAAAAACTTGTCGGTGAAGATGCCAAAATAATTTGTATGAATAATCCAAACAACCCCACAGGTGCCGTCATTCCTGAAAAAATGTTTAATAAAATTGTTCAAATTGCACAGAAATCAAATGCTTATATATTGTGTGATGAGGTATACAGAGGGCTTGAACATAACGGGATAATATCAAAATCCGTAGCTGATATTTATGATAAAGGAATTTCGACAGGTAGTGTTTCAAAGGTATTTTCGCTTGCAGGTTTACGTCTTGGCTGGATTTGTGCCCCGAAGAATGTAATTGATGAAGTTAATCATCAAAGAGAATACAATACAATCAGTGTCGGGATTTTAGATGATTATTTTGCTTCTGTTGCAATTGAGAATAAAGAAAAAATTATTAAACGAAATCTAAGTAAGATACTTGAAGGTAAAAATGTTTTATCGGAGTGGCTTGAAAATGAATCTTATTGTTCGTGTATTTTGCCTGATGGCGGAACAACTTCATTTGTAAAATACAATATGAATATTAAATCAGCGGATTTATGCAAAAAACTTCAGGAAGATACGGGTGTGATGATTCTTCCCGGGGAAACAATGGAGCTTGACGGTTATTTGCGCATTGGCTATGGTAATAATCCCGACAAATTAGAAACGGCGCTAAATATATTTTCAAACTGGATAAGACAACAATAAACCCTTACTTTAGAAAATTGAAGTAAGGGCTAAACTTTTATATTTCGGCTTTAATTGTTGGTTTTTAATTATTGCTGAGAACTAATCTCAATGTAGCCAAGCTTTCAATTGATAACATAACGTGGCGATTGTGCTGTTCTTCAGAAATATCAAAAATTCTGATAATTCTTTGGATTTCTGCCAAATCTTTATATGAATCAATTTTATATACGTTTTCAATTGGATCTGAAACTACCGACATCATTGCGTTTAATTCTTGTTCTTTCATAATAACCGAGTATCCTCTTTCCTATATACACTTATATAAAGTATTTTTTTATGAAAGAATTGCCTTTTTGGTTTAATACTTGTTTACATGTCTTAACATAATGCCGAAAATGTTGCTATTATCAGTATAGTTTAAATTTCCTGAGTCAGACAATCAATTCCGCCGCCTTTTTCCAATAATGAAGCGGTAGAAACAAAATAGACATTTTTAATTCCATTTTTTTTATAAATATTTGCAACTGCATCATTTAATTCAGGATAATCTGATTTATTTGTAATGAGGAATGTACCGGCTTTTTTTGATGTCCCTCCTACACTGTTCATAAAATTAATTTTAGGAAGTGTGTAATCATTAGGAACTGAAAAACATGGAATTTTTACAATTTTATATCCGCTTTCTGATAAATGATTTTCTGCTTTTTTAAGTATAGGATCGGCTTTTGATTTTAATTCTTCAAGTTTTTTAATCATATTTTGTCTGGTTGTTTCGTCCATGCTTTTGATATTGCCCTGTTTTAACATTTCTATTCCGGCATCATAATCAGGTACAGCCATCTCGCCGTCACCTAGCGGGTGATAAAACATATCTATATGAAAATCAATCTGTGGTATATATGTTACATTTTCAGATTTTAAACCTAAATCTTGAGCAATTTTATTTTTAGCAATTTCAACATTTTCAGGTGTATTTTCAAGCTTCATGGATTTAAGTGTATAACCTATCGATTCTTCTCCTATAACTGCTCCGGGGGTTCCGTCTGATTTTAGTGTATTCAATACATTCCCGCCTTCAAGGTATGTTTCTGATTTTACCTGCTCTTCAGGTAAAACAGTTTTTGCGTAGTCTTCACTTTTTCCGTCAACGGCGGCAGCTGCCATTCCGCTTGTTGAAATGTCATGTCTTGATGTTATAATATCGAGTTTTTCTTTTCTGCTAATAAATTCCCCGCTTGTTTGTTGTTGAACGTAAACTTTTTTATCGGCCCGCCTTATAGTGTAATCTTCAACCCAAATATCAGGTGCATGAACTCGCTGTACGTTAAATCCAAGCTCCATCCCAATATATCGCAGTTCGTTTTCGACAGTTTGTAAATTTTTAGTACCAATATCTGCAAGTTTTATTGTTCTTATTTCGCGGTTGATTCCTTCAGACCAATTATTTGTTGGATTATCAGCTTTATCCTGCATTTTCAAGGGTGTAACACTCTCATTCAAATCGCCATTCTTTGTTTCTCTTACTTTTTTGGTATCCATGTAATATTTACCCGGAGCCAAATTAGAAGTATCGACCGAAGATGCATCTATATTATATTTTGCAGCAAAAGCCAAATCCTTATCTATTTCCATTATATCTATATATGTATAATTTTGCAGGGTTTCACCCTTTGAGGTATCGATAATTCTTGATTTTTCTTTGTTTGATATCAATTCAATAATTTTTTTGGCTTCTGTATGGTTTAAAATCTGATTATTATCTGATACATCTGTTTGTTTATCCCCTATATTAATTAAATTTTCAAGAATTTTTATATGTTTTCTTGTGACAATTTCATCCTGCCCTCGAACTTTATTGAATATACTGTCAAGAGCCGGATTATTTGTTTTTATATCATTCCATTTTGAACCTTGTTCAATATGAAATTTTACTATTTTATTTGAACTGTCTGAAAATGAAAAATCCATAGTTAGTACCGAAATATAATTTATATATCGGTCAATGTATTATAAAAATTTAATAATATTAATTTTTTTACATAAATGGCAAAAATAAGGGCAAACTTTTTAGTTTGCCCTTATTATCTTAAATGAAATTGTTTTAAATAAATTTTATGTAAGTGCAAAAGTCATATCGGCTTCTACACAAATTTTCCCGTCAACAGAACCAACACCATGTGCTTTACAGATAGGTCCTTTTAATTTTGTAAGTTCTACTGACATTTCAAATCTGTCACCCGGTCTTACAATATTCTTAAATCTTACACCGTCAACGCCTGCGTATAATGCCAATTTACCTTTGTTTTCAGGCAATGAAAGTAAAACAGGAGCTGAACATTGTGCTAATGCTTCAAGTTGTAAAACCCCCGGCATGATTGGATTCCCCGGGAAATGGCCCTGGAAAAATGCTTCATTCATTGTCAAATTTTTGTAACCTTTAGAATATTTTCCCGGAACACATTCTGTTATTCTGTCTACCAATAAAAACGGATACCTGTGAGGTAACATTTCCATTATTTCCATAATATCCATTTTAATAGTTCCTTCTTTAATTTCTTCTGTCATTTTGTTCTCCTTTATATTTCTATAATTTTATCTTTTAATATTTTTGCTACTTTAACATGAACAGCATGTCCTGCTTCTTTTGCCAAAATCTGGCATTTTAAATCTAACGGATTTATTCCTGTAAGATATAAATCTCCGACCAAATCAAGCATTTTGTGTTTTATCGGTTCACAGTCAGAACGCAATTCAACAGAATATGTTCCGTCATCCATAAAGCCCAATGTATTATCGATATTCGCGCCCTGAGCAAAGCCAAGCATTTGGTATTTTTTTAAATCCCGATAAAAACCAAATGTTCTTGCCTCAATTATTTCATTCTGATTTTTAGGGTCATAATTTACAAAACGCTTTTTAAGTCCGTTATGGTCATAATTAACGGCATAAGACATAAAAAGCTCTTTATCAGGCAAAATCACAAGACTTGTTTTGCCATTTAAATAATAAACCGGCTCTGATACCGTATATTTTTTTTCTTTGGAAAACAGTGGCTTATCAATGCCTGCTTTTTTAAATAACTCTACCCATTGTTTTGAACTTCCGTCAAGGATAGGAACTTCTTCTTCACTCATACAAATATCAACAGAATCTATATGGCAAAAAGCAAGTGCCGCAGTAAGGTGCTCTGTCAGCATTGCTTTTGACTTTTTATTCCCCAAAACAACGCAATGATCAGTTGCTAAAACATTATCTGTATTTGCAGTGAAAGCTTCCTGACCTTTTACAAAGTATCTTATTTCACCTGTTTTTGTCGGGAACAAAGTCACTTCACATGGTTTATTTTTCATCAAACCATTGCCGCTGATTTTTACTTCTTGCTTTAAGGTAATTGCCATTGATTATTTTGCCTCTTGTTGAGATTCTTCAAATTCTTTCAGTAACGGTTCAAATTTGCGGAATTTTGCAAAAATATCCTGTGCATCTCTCATGGTTTTCATCTGTTTGAGGAAATCTTTTCTTGGAACAGCAGGAATCCCTATGATAATTGATTTTTCAGGGAATGATTTTGTAACTCCGGCTTTAGCTGTAATAATTGTATCCGAGCCGATTTCGATGTGATCAGCCAGGCCTGCCTGACCTGCAATTACTACTCTGTCACCTATTACGCAGCTGCCTGCAATCCCAACCTGAGAAACAATTAAACATCCCTGACCAACTTTGCAATTGTGACCTATCATTACAAGGTCATCAATTTTTGTATTGTCGCCAATTACTGTATCTTCAATAGTTCCCCGGTCTATTGTTGAATTTGCCCCAATCTCTACATTGTTCCCGATTATAACAGATCCGATTGACGGAATTTTGAAAATGACCTGAGAAGAATTATCTTTTTTGATTTCGCCATCTTGTCTTGCATTTTCAATGTTATTAGGATTTTCTGTTACAAAGCTGAAACCGTCAGCTCCCAGTGAAACTCCGTGATTCAATATTACATCATTCCCGATTTGTACTCTGTCCCCGATGTTTACACCTGAGTGGAAAAAGCAGTTATTACCGATTTTTACGCCGCTGCCTATATAAGAATTGGCAACAATCTTTGTATTATCCCCAATTACGGCATTTGGAGAAATTACAACATTTGGTCCTATGCAAACATTTGCGCCAAGTTTAGCACTCGGATCAACAACAGCTGTCGGGTGAATATCTTTATTTACAACAGGAGGAACATAGAAAAGATTTAACAATTTCATCATTGCAAGTCTTGGTCTTTCGACTTCAATTGTTGTAAGTCCGTCAATCTGGACTCCTAATGGTACTAAAGCTGCTTTCGCTTTTGAATTTGCAAGATTTGCAATTTCTTCTTCTCCAAGTGCAAGTGCCAGAGTATTTTCATCACTCAGCAAAGGAGGTGCTATTTTTGTGATTTCAGGGCTTGCTGCCTTTGTTAACATACCACCTACAATTTGTGTAATTTCATCTACCGTAAATGATTTCATATATTTCTCTCCTTACTTATAACTAATCCCTATAGATAAATTTTACAAAAAAAACTCTAAAATAGCCCTTTTTATTGCAAATTGTTACAATAAAAATGAATGTATAATATTATAATTTATCAAAACATACATAAAACATATTATAGGAATATGTTTGAGAAATAATATTTCTCTTAGTTCACTTTTCTTTTTGATTGCGACGCAAAAAGAAAAGTGAACCGAAAAGAAAAACACGCTATGGTACAATACTGC
>CADCNV010000034.1 GCA_902802825.1 uncultured bacterium
TTTCTATGCGACGAGTTCGGAGCAGCAGATTCAGTTCATCATCACCAAGAACACACTTGAAAAGGTCAAGGGTACATATAATGCAACTTCAAATCTTGGCGAAACAGCAGCAGGAACATTCACTGTCTCCGGCGCATCAGCAGGGGATAACAAATCAACAATTAACCTCGGGGACTATACAGGGTTTGAATTAAATAATGATTCTACTCTGAATTTAAATGATGTAATAATAAATGGCACAAATAATGTTATTTCTTCATCAAATTCTAATGCAAAGGTCAATATAACAAATTCCGTTATAAACGGGAATATAACAGCAGCAGAATCGACTCCGCTTGATTTGACTACCGAAGGCAAATCAGAATTAAACGGAACAATTTCAAACGTAACATTAACAAACAACGGGGATTTAGTAAACGGCGGAACTATTTCGGGGAACATTGATAATAAATCAGGAGCAAGCTTAACGACTAATATCGGAAATCTGAACGGAACAGTTAAAAATGACGGACGAATAAATGCAGTTGGTAATAGTTCTACCTCAAACGATATTCAGGGCAACGGAGATATTTACGTTACATCAGGAACAACAACGATAAATCATAATATTAATGGGAATACATTGTATCTTGAAGACGGTTCTAATCTCATATTATCCGGGAATAAAGATATTTCTCAGGGCGGTTTGGTTGCAAACGGCGGGGTATTAGCAGGAATATCAGATAACCAGATTAGTACGTACAATTTAGGCAATGTTACATTAAATCAAAATCTTAACATTGAAGGAATCGATTTTAGAGTTTCTGATTCAACTACTGATACATTTACAGGATCGTACACAGGAAGCGGAAAAATCGCAATCAACAATATCAATGTATTGGGAGATGCAATAACAAAAGATTCTTTAAAAGTCAGCTTAAGCGAACTTACGGGAATTGATAATTCATACTTATCAGTTAGAGATCAACAATTAAAAGACATTATGACTCCGATAAGAAAATTATCCGGCTCGGTTTCCAACAATTATATAACATACGCTCCGGCAGGTAGCAGCGCTGCAGATTTTAATCCTGCAATTTTGGCTAGTCCTGTTTCGGCTCAACTCGGTGGTTATCTGACTCAGGTTCAAACATTGCAGGAAGGATTTTATCATCTCGACAGATACTCAAAAATTTCATACAAAGAAAGGC
Source organism: uncultured bacterium (assembly GCA_902802825.1). GTDB lineage: Bacteria > Cyanobacteriota > Vampirovibrionia > Gastranaerophilales > Gastranaerophilaceae > Zag111. Next base: position 1,191 of record CADCNV010000034.1, read on the forward strand.
AAGCGGCAGAAAACGCGAACAAATATGCCATTTCAGAACAAACATCAGTCCCGACATATAAAAGAAGCGAAATCCCTGAAACTTCCAAAGCAATGTGGGTAATACCATATACATCTTTCGAAAAAGTAAATTTAAGAGGCGGAATCGATGTAGATAATATTACATACGGAGCTTTGTATGGCGGAGATACGGATTTATATGATTTAGGCAACGGATACAAAGGAGTTATATCGGCTTATATCGGTTACAACGGTTCTCATCAGTCATACAACGGTATCAGTATGAATCAGCAGGGCGGAACTCTCGGGGTAACAGGAACATTATATAAAAATAATTTCTTTACGGCATTAACGGTATCAGCAGGAGCAAGTGCAGGTCAGGCATATACAAGTTACGGAACAGATAATTTTGCTTTACTGACTGCCGGAGCTGCAAACAGAACAGGGTATAATTTTGAACTTGCTGATGGGAAATTAATAATTCAGCCACAGATATTTTTAGGTTATGTTTTTGTTAATCCTTTTGATTATACAAGTGCATCGGGGGTAAGAATCAGCTCTGACCCTCTTAATACAATTCAAGTAGCACCGGGGTTGAAAATCATCGGGAATCTGAAACACGGATGGCGGCCCTACGCAGGGATTGATGTAATGATGAACTTCATGGGGAATACAAAATATATTGCAAACGAAACAAGATTACCTGAATTATCAGTTAAACCGTATGTTCAATACGGACTCGGGATTCAAAAAAGTTTTGGGGAAGTATTCACGGGATTCTTCCAGACAATGCTGAGGAATGGAGGAAGGACAGGTATTGTATTAACTGCAGGATTCAGATGGACTATTGGAAGAAAAAACTCTAAATCTTCAAAAACAAAACAAAAACAAAAAACTGTTATTAAAAAAATGAATGATGTTTAATTATTGAATTATGATATAATAATTTTGTGTTTGATAATAAGACAGAGGAAGTTTATATGAAAAAAATTATATTATTCTCAATCGTAATGGCTTTAGGATTACTTTTACCGGTACAGGCAAGTGTATTGAAAGGAAAAGCAATTGATGAAATATCAACAAGTAATCCAAAGGATACAATCAGTATAAAAGTTTCAAAAACATTTACTTTAAGCGATGATATTACTCTTAAAAAAAATTATATTTTAACCGGTAAAATGCTTGACATTACAGAACCGGGGAAATGGCATCATAATGCGTCATTTACATTTATTCCAACATCATATACTGATTTAAACGGAGAAAAGCACATTATTACAAAAGAAATAAAGGCAACTTACAGACAAAAAATGAAGCCGGATTACAAACACTCCGAAATATCATTGGGGAATCTTATGTTTTCACCTGCATACATAGACGATACTAAAAAGATTATCCATGGAGAAACCAAAGAAGTTTGGGATGAATACTCAAATCGTTCAACCCCATGGGGGAAGGGCGTGCAGATTGATATTAAGCCAAACGAAACAATATATTTTAATTTCCCTGATTAATATACTAAAAATTTATCAATATATAAGTCAAACTCACGATAAAACACATAATCTGAATTATCGTGTACTGTTTCAGAGTTTCAAACTTTACAAGCTTGCCGATTACAAACGGAGAAATTACGCATAGAATCAACAATATTGACAAAAAATTATGTCTGATAATTGCATCTGCAACAATATAAACACTCAAAGCCAACATATAAGGAATCACTGCACCTGCAATGGAATATCCGTAAATCGCCTTTATTTTAGGGTTTTCAAATTTATAAAATAATCCTGCACAAAGCACGAGTATCGCAACTATATTCACAATAATAGCCGTTAAAGTAATTATATTCATACTATTTGTAATTCTCTCTCTTCAATTTTTTCAGGTATTAATTCATCTAAAAATTCTCTCACCGTATTCATTACAAGCTCTTTTTCATTATCATATAAAACCATATGATAACTGTCATTGAGTTCTACATATTTTTTAATTTTGGAAGAAATTCCGTTTAAAACGACTTTTGCACTCTTTGGACTTGATAAATTATCATATTTTGAATGAATACACAAAACAGGGCAATTAACATTTTTAAGATTTTTTCTGACATTTTTGGATAATTTTAAAAGACCGTCTACGCAGTTTAGCGGATAATTATCCATACTTATATTCGCTTTTGCTGTAATTTTTGCAAGACTTTTTCTTGTGCGTTCGTTTTTTACCCCAAAGCAATCATCTTCAGGGAAAGTATAATAAAACCTTATTATAGTACTAAGAGCAAACGGCAAAAGAGATATTGTCCAAGGTATGCAAAAGCCATCCAAAAAAAGTGTTGTTGAAAGTGCAACAATACCTGTCAAATCATCATTATGTTCTCCTAAATAAACTGCCATAGCAGCTCCCAAACATAGGCCTGACACAAAAAACTTATCATAATTTTTGCGTAAAATATCATATTTATTTTGAGCGAACGCGCACCAGTCATGCCATGTAACTATTTCAATTTCACTTATTCTGTCACCATGCCCGGGGAAAGAGTAGCAAAATACATCATACCCGTTTTTAAACAAAAAATCTCCGTATTTTTTCATTTCAAACGGACTGCCTGTCAGGCCGTGGAACAAAAGCACAGCTCTATCTGTTTCAGAGTCATTATGCAAAAGTTCAAAGTCGATGCTTTCAGCCACTTATGACAACCTCGTAAATAATTGGTCTATAAGTTCAATTGCCATATCGATTTCTTCATATGAAATAGTAACGGCAGGAACAAGCGTAATTGAATTGTTATAATGGCTGCCTTTATTCAGAATAATACCGCATTTTCTTCCGTTATATGTCAAATCACCTTTTAAGCCCTCTGCCAAAATATCATGGCAAAGTTTTGAATCAGGAGTATAACCGTCTTCTGTTACACACTCAATTCTCAATGCAAGCCCTAAGCCATCAACCGTACCAATTCTTTTATGTTTTCTTTCTAATGATTTCAAACCGTCAAGGAAGTATTTACCTTTATTAGCAACTTGAGTTTCAAAATCTTCTTCTTCAAAAGTTTTCATAACTTCGTAACCTGCTCTCATACCGACAGGATTGTTGCAGAATGTTGAATGAGTTCTGCCGTTTGGCCAAACTTCAGGATTAATAATTTCTTCTCTTGCCCACATACCTGCAAGCGGATTCAAACCATTTGTCAAAGATTTACCAAATGTAATTACATCCGGTTTAACATCAAAGTGTTCAATAGACCAAAGTTTTCCTGTTCTGTAAAATCCCATTTGAATTTCATCCGCAACAAAAAGAACGCCGAAATCATCCAAAACTTTTTTAAGTTCCTTGAAATAACCTTTAGGAGGAACAATGTATCCGCCTGAACCCTGTACCGGCTCAACAAAGAATGCCCCAAACGCACAATCTTTTGAAGAATGATCATATAAACCGGCACAATTATCTTCAAATTCACGTCTTAACTGCTGTACGCAATAATAATTGCAGGAATCACATTTTTTACCGTAAGGGCATCTGAAACAATACGGATAAGGTACAAAATGTGCTTCATCAGCAAAATGACCAAAAGGTTTTCTGTATCTGTAACCGGCAGTTAAGCAGCTTGCGCCCAACGTTCTGCCATGGAAACCGCCAAAGAATGAAAATACCCTGTTTTTATGAGTATAATTTCTGACTAATTTTAAAGCATCTTCAGTCGCCTGAGAGCCGCCTACATTATACTGAACACGACCTTTGTAACCAAATCTTTTAATATTTGCTTTTGCAATCTTTTCTGATAATAAAACTTTGTAATCATATAAAAAATGAGATGAAATTTGAGGTAATGTATCAATTTGGTCAACAACAGCATCTCTGATTCTTTGGTTTTTATAACCTAAATTACATGCCGCAAACCACATTTCCAAATCCAGATAAGGAGTATCATCAGAGTCGTACATATAAACCCCGTTACAGTCTTTAAAGACCTTTGGAACAGGATCTGCATATACTTTATCCCCGTGAGAACAGAACTCTTTACCTATTTCACGCAACTGATCATCGGTATAATTGATCTCTTCAGTGGCTTTAACTCCGTTTACATTTTCAATATTTGTTTTAATTTCCAATAAACTCATTTTTCCATCCCTATTCAAATAGTGTCTTTTTAACGTTTATATTTTTATTTTACTACTAAAAAACGAAAAAAATTTTTTTTGCTAACTAATATTTACAAAAGTGTAAAATTTAGTGTGTTTCATAAAATACAGTAAATGATTCTGTTGTTGAGAGTTTGGCTCTGCCGCCGTGAATAGGAACAAATACAAACCCCGCTACATAAAAAGTAATATTACCTGCCTGATACAAAGGATATACCCAAATCGAACGATTTGCGCCAGTCTTTGAAACCGAACCATGAAGATTTATTTCTTCTCCGTCATCTTTTATGTAAAAATTAGCAATTTTTAAAGTTTCAGGGACACCCATTTTATCGGATGCGGAAATAATTTCTACCCTTCCCAAAACAGGAGTACCTTTTTCAAATTTTTTGCCGTTAATTTCAAAATCCTGAGTCGCTATAAACGGAATATCAGAACCTTCAAGCAATTCTTTTGTGGATTTTATATGCTTAGCAAGTTGTATATGAATCGGAACCCGTTTTTTGGTAAAATCATATTTTGTCTTCGGTTTAATATGACGAACTTTCGATAAATCAATATGTTTTTCGAGAAAATATTCATCAAAATATTCTTGCTGCGGCAAAGCAAAATTAGAAGCATTCGAAATAAAGTCACCATCAATCAATTCATCCTGTATAGGAATATATTCATATTCCCCTCGTTCATATATACCTAACCTGAATATCTGATTATTGCTGTCCGCATACATTTTTGGGTCTAACAGTTCGTCAGTAATCGGTTCCGTGTTTTGCGAAAATACGGGAAGACATAATGTTATAAACGTTATAATTAAAAATAATTTTTTCATATTAATAGTTATAATTTATTTTTCTTTTAGAACCGGATTTTACTTTTTCCAATAATAACATACGATTTTTTCTTGAAGTCAATAAAAAGTTTTGATAGTAAATATTATCTTTATATTCATTTTCAACAAGAATTGCCGGATATTTTGTATAAATATATTCATAAATTGACATCATACGGCGCGATACAAGTACATGGTTTGAAAATGCATCAAATCTGTATTGTTTACCGATTTTATTCAAAATAGTAATCAATGCAAGAGGATTGTAACCTGCATTAACCATATAATCAACTGCCGACTTATCCGCTTTTTGGTCGTATTTATTTGGTGCCACCCAATAATTCAAAATTGAAACATAACCTCTTAATACCCCTTCATAAGTATCAACGCCATGCGCAATTGAATGACTTAAAATTGCTGCAAGTTCATTATCATCATCAATATAAGGTAATACTGTCGGTTTTACCCATATTATTCTGTTAACAGAACTCACATCCGTCCAGATATCTCTCGTATAAACTCTGTTTATTGCCATAAACATAAATCTTTTTTCAATACGGTTTGAGTTCAGAATTTTAAACCCGACTTCATTCATTCTCTGCTGAAGTTCGTTTGTGGTTGTTACATCCCAGCCATAAGACGGTTTAGCCATGGATATAACCATCATGAATACAAGACCTATGATAAAAAATATTTTTTTCATGTTCAAATCCCCTCTTCTAACTCTCTTATAATATCACTAAATGTTTCAAAATAGTGATGTTTAATATTATTTTCTTTACAATACTTATGCAAATTTTTTGTTGCAAAAAGCATGTCGGCTTTGGCAGCAATACACAAATCACTTGTACCGTCACCAATATAACAGAATTTATTTTCCTTGACTTTGGCGCATTTGCACATGCCTGCTTTTTTGTCACAATTTTCATTGTGATAAGGAAACTCTATTTTAAATTTATTATTTTCATATATCAAATGATTGGCATAAACAGGAATATTTTTTATTCCCAATCTTTCCAGTGTTTTGTAAATAAACAGATCAAACCCGTCACTTAGTATTGTAAATTTAATATTTTTTTCTTTTGTATAAGCAACCAAATCCAAAAAAGATTGATCTGCTTCAATGTTGTCTACATAATCATTCAGCTGCTTTTGAGATATTTCAGGCAATAATCCCACCTGAATAATTGCGTTTTCCATTGACGAAATTTTACCATCTATCCAGAGTTTTTCAGATTCAAGCCATTTGTCTCCTGTGTAAAGCTCAAAAAACTTATTTACGGCATCGCATTTGGTTATTGTACCGTCAAAATCACAATATATTGCATCAATTTTTTTCATAACAGAATTATACAACAAACTTATATCTTGCAAAATAAAGGTCCAAATTTTGCACTTCAGACCAATATATTTAATAAAAATATCAGAGAGAGTGATAAATATTTTATGATAAAATATGATTAATTATGGATAAAATGCTTAAAAAAACATATAATTTATTTGTAGACAACGTATATTCAGAGGCCATAAAATCGCCTGTAAGAATTCTGCCTGCGACATTTTTATTCTTGTGTTTATTTGGAGGAATTTTGTTATTTCTTCCGATTTCCGGAACAATGTCATTTATTGACGCTCTTTTTACATCAGTAAGCGGAGTATGCGTTACCGGATTATCAGTCAGCGATATTGCAACACAACTTACGACTTTCGGACAAATCATGCTTATGCTTTTAATTCAGGTCGGCGGACTGGGGATTATGGCTATTTCTTCTGTTATTTTTCTGCTTTTGGGCAAAAAAATGTCAGTAACTTATGAAAAAAGTGCAAGAAGTATGTTTGATGCTGAAAGCAAAGAAGAAATAAAAGAATCCCTATATTTAATTTTTAAATATACATTTTTTGTAGAATTAGCAGGTTTTATTATTTTGTTTTTAAGATTTTCATATCTAAAACATGATATTATATTTGGTTTAAAACAGTCCGTTTTTCTTGCGGTTTCTGCTTTCTGCAACGCAGGATACGCATTAATAACCGATAATTTAATACCTTATAACGGAGATCCTTTTATATTACTTACAGTAGCTTTTTTAATTATTTTTGGCGGAATTGCTCCTGTAATGGCAATAACACTGCCAAAATTTTTAAAAAGAGAAAAATTATCACCCGTTATTACAATCGTTTTCAATACGACAATTGCACTACTGCTTTTCGGGACTCTATTATTTTTGATTTCCGAATACAACGGCGTTTTGAACGGAATGAATATTTTCGATAAAATTTTAAACTCGTTTTTTCACTCAGTAAGCGCAAGAACAGCCGGTTTCAGCTCCGTAGATTTAAGTAAAATTTCTTGCGGTAGCTATTTAACTTTAGTTTTTCTTATGATCATCGGTGGTTCTCCGGGAGGTACTGCAGGCGGAATTAAAACTACAACTTTTGCAATCTTGGTTATTACTTGTTTTAATATTTTTTCAGGTAAAAAGAATGTCGTAAGAAACAGAGAGATTTCTCCGGAAACTGTCTATAAAGCAATAGGATTAATATTTGCATATTTATCAGTTTTAATAATTTCCGTTATAATGCTTGTTACGACCCAATCTGCTTCACATTTAAAATTGGCATTTGAGGCAGTATCCGCGATGGGAACAGTAGGGCTTTCAATGGGTGCAACTGCTGCTCTTGATACATTCGGCAAAATTGTTATTATAACTACAATGTTTTTAGGCAGGGTAATGCCTGCAATGATTATATATTATTTAAACTCTAAGATCACAGAGTTTGATGTAAGTTATCCGAAAGCAAAAATATCTTTAACATAGGAGAAAATATTTATGAAAGAGCAAATTTTAGTAATAGGTTTAGGTCAATTTGGGATGTCACTTGTAAAAACGCTCAATGAAAAGGGCTTTCAGGTTATTGCCGTTGATATAGACCAAAAATTGGTAAATGAAGCCGCTAATTTTGCAACAGATGCAATTTGTTTGAATGCAATAGACGAAATATCATTATCTAAACTTTCTCCCAAAGACAGAGATTTAATTATTTGCACAATCGGCTCAAGAGAGCCATCTATTTTAACGGTTGCACTTTTAAAACAAATGGGCTGCGAAAATATTATTGCAAGAGCAACTGAAACAATACATGCAAGGATTTTAAAAGCAATCGGAGCTAAACAAGTAATTAATCCTGAACTTGAATATGGTAAAAAATTTGCAAATAAAATTTTATTTAAAAATATATTCTTCGACAACACCTCAGATGAACTTGATTTATTGGAAATACCGGTTCAGCCGTTTATGGCAGACAAAACATTAGTCGAGCTTGAATTACCTGACAAATTTAAGGTAATAGTGGCAGGAGTAATAAAAGATAATAAATTAACCCGCCCAATGCCACAGGAAAAATTACAAGAAGGTGACCGCCTTCTTGTGACAGGCAGCAGTGAAGACATTGAGAAATTGTTAGAGGAGAACAAATAATGAACTTTGCAAGACGTATTTATTATTCTTTTATATTTATCTTAATATGTTCTACTGTTATCACAATAGCCGGCATAAGAGGATTCCAGAGATTAGCACCTTTCGTAAGTACACTGAATAGCAGCAATACTGAAACTCTTTATTATGCAGAACAAATGTTGTCAAGCATATCCGCAAAAAAAGACCTGAAACAATTTGAAAAAAATTTAGAGAAAGCAAAACATAATATAACAGAACCCGGAGAAAAAGAAGCAATAAATAAAATAGCCGATAATTATCTGCCTGCTTTTAACGGTGATAAAAAAACAGAAGAAGAAATAGTTAATGAAATAACAGAACTTTCAAAAATTAATAGAATTGCAATGGAACAAGCGGGCTTACGTGCAAAAAAAATGCAATCAGTCGGTATCTGGATAATAATATTCCCTTCAATTTTTATTTGGATAATAGGTCTTACTCTTTTGGCAAGATTGAAAAAAACTTTTATAAAACCAATGCAAGAATTAAATGATGTCATTTTTGATTACAACAGCGGAAATCGTATGCGCAGATGTCCATCTTATACTGTTTCAAAGGATTTGCAGAAATTATATGACGGAATAAACCGAATTTTAGACGAAAAATAGTCTGTATTACTTATCGTGCAATATATTCCTTTATTTTTTGTAAATTGTTGTTACAATCTTTTACCCCTACATCATATATTGCCTGCAATTTACTTAAATCTTTCTCAACTCGGCGCATTTTTATTTTTTTACTTGGGCGTAAAGCCAATATTTCCCCATCATTTTCATATTTTTTTATTAAAGATAAAATTTCATTGTAATTAATGTAACTATCTTTTGCAGTTTTTACAAAATTAGGATATTTTCGGTATACCCAACCGAACGGTAGCCAAGATTTTGATTTTATATAATCCGCAGGTCTTGTCTGAATGACTATTATCTTTCCGTAACCCATATCAATTGCTTTCTTTAAAGGAATCGGATCGCTGACAGCGCCGTCTAAATATTTATTCCCATTAATCTCAACCAAATTTGATACAAAAGGCATAGAACCCGAAGCCCGTAAATATTCCAAATCATCCTGACCATCTTTAATTTCTGTATACTCCGGCTTTCCTGTTTCGACATTTGTCACAACAGCATAAAATTTAACATCAGAATTGTTATAAGCTTTGAAATCCCACGGATCAAGCTCATAAACAAGTTTATTAAAACAGAAATCCCTGTTCATAACATCACCTGTTGTAATAAGGGAATATAAACCCATATATCTTCTGTCATGAGCGTATTTTAAGTTATACCTTAAAGCCCTGCCTATTTGCCCAGATTTATAATTTATTCCGAACAATGCGCCAGCAGAAACAGCAAAAATGGCATCTGCTTTTATGTCGTTTTTCATAAAAACATCTAAAACTCCTGCGGTATACAAACCTCTCATTGCACCGCCTTCAAGAACCAATGCAACTTTATTACTGTTATCTGCAAATTTATCCATTTATATGACTTTCTTATTCTTTTAATGTTATTTTATACCATAAAAACATCTGTAATTATACCAATTTGCCTGTATCATTATCATTAAAGAATGATAGAGATTTTGCAAAAAAAAGATATTTATCTATAATATTTATATGATTACGTTTATTTTATCCATAATAATACTGATAATTGGATATATTTTTTATTCAAGATATATTGAGAGAGTTTTCGGGCCGGAAGATAAACCGACTCCCGCGCACGAACATAAAGATGGGGTTGATTTTGTACCTATGTCAAAAAGTCGGAATTCTCTTATTCATCTTTTAAATATTGCAGGAATGGGACCTATTATCGGAGCAATTCAGGGAATTTTATTTGGACCGATTGCATTTATACTAATTCCTGTTGGGTGTATTTTTGCAGGAGGAGTTCACGATTATTTTGCAGGAATGCTCTCTATCAGAAACAAGGGCTCGCAGATAACAGGGCTTATCCACAAATATATTGGGAAAACACCTTTTAAAGTTTTTATGGTCATTGTATCTATAATGCTTCTTTTACTCGCAACCGTATTTGTTTATACTGCAGGAGATTTATTTGCCGAAAGATTTTTTGGAGTTAAAGAATTTGCTATAACAAATCCGATTGTATTGTGTTCATACATCGTGATACTTTTATATTTTGTACTTGCGACTCTTTTTCCGATAGATAAAATTATCGGGAAGTTTTATCCCGTACTTGGGTTATTATTAATTTTTGGTACAGGGCTTGTTCTTGCCGGATTTTTTATTAAAGGAGTGCATTTAGAAAACTTTTCTTTGTCAAATTATAATTTACATCCTAAAAACCTGCCTATCATACCAATGTTTTTCATGACTGTAAGCTGCGGTTTATTATCAGGATTTCATTCCACGCAGGCAACAATAATCTCAAGAACAGTTGATAAAGAAACAGACGGAAGACGAATTTTTTACGGAATGATGTGTCTTGAATCTTTAATCGCAATAATATGGGCGGCTGCAGCCATGGACGTATACAGTACAAATTTTGTTCCGCAAAATATAGTTGGGACAGTTAATGTTGTAAATATTATTGCAAATAAGTTTGTTCCTTTCAATTTGGCTTTTTTAGTCACATTGGCAGTAATAGTACTTCCTATAACATCAGGAGATACCGCCTTAAGAGGGTTGAGAATTACAATAGCTGAGGCACTGAATCTTGAACAGAAAAAAATTGTTAACAGATTAGCAATTGTTATACCGATTGTTCTTTGCGTCTTATCAATTCTTATTTGGGCAAAAACAAGAAATGACAGCTTTTCACTGATATGGAGATATTTTACATTTTTCAATCAACTGATTGCAATTCCTACATTATGTTGTGCTTCGGTATTCTTAGCTTTGAAAAAGAAAAATTATTTTATAACACTTATACCTGCATTATTCTATGTGTTTATAACAATGTCGTTTATTCTTAGCGAAAAAATCGGCTTTAATCTTCCTCTAAAATACGCAGAAATAATCGGCTTTGTAATAACAATTCTTACCCTTATTTACCTTATGAAACTCGTAAAAAACAAAAATAATGTTTAATAAAATATTGCATCATAATTATTTAAAAGATATAATTAATTGGCTGATATCATTTAAAATTCGCGCAATTTACAGTTGGAGTTTTCGTTTATGTTTTACAAATTCATTAGTTTTTTTAAAAACAGATCTTTAGTATTTAAACTTAGCGCCAGTATTCTTTTAACAATTTTAATAGGATCTTTCCTGCTAAGTATTTTTATATCAAATTATTCTAAGCCATTATTAAAAGAACAGGTTATTTCAGCCGCGTATAAATCATTGGGCGAAGTAAATCATAATATTGCACAGGGCGCAGATATAGCAGAACAAACAATTGTAAATACCGCAAGAATTTTAGAATTAAAAAAAGAATTAAGCGATAAAGACTTGGAAGTGCTTGCTCAGGCAGGGCTGGAATCAATTACAAAACAATATGGGCATTTTTATGAATTTTTTATATATATACTGCCCAAACACGGAGAGCTGGCTAACGGTATTTTTTATTACAGCTATATAAAAAATGGGAAAATGCACACCCTTCACTGGAAAGAAACAGGGTTTGCAAAAAATAGGGAATGGCTTACTTATGCACTCAAAACAGGTAAAATTCACTGGACTGAACCATATATGGCTGAAGACCCAAATGGGGAAAAATTGTTATCTACAAGCGTTTCAATTCCATTTAAATTTAAAAATAGCTCGACTTGGGATGGTGTAATAGGCACATCAGGCAATTTGGATGCTATGCGCAATTGGCTCAATAATTATAAATTTGAGGCAAATGGGAAGTATCTTTTAACATCAGCAAAAGGACTATATTTAATACATCCTGATAAGAATATTGAATTAAAAAAAACTATATCAGAACTTGCGAAAGAGATTAATTCTAAACAATTGAAATATGTTGCACAACAAGTCAAACTCGGTAAAATGGGTTTTATTACAATGCCTAAATCTTCTGTTCATAACGGAGAAGTTGTTTTTGTATATTCTCCAATTCCAAAAACTAATTGGAGTTCATATTTAGTATATTCTTCAGCAAACTTCTATAAACCCGTCAAACATTTTCAGCTTATTTTACTATCTGTAACTATATTTGGGATTTTTTTATTAATCATATTTATAAATTGGATATGCAAATTTACAACAAATCCGATTGTTAAGTTATCTCAGGTCGCAGAAAAATACGGGCAAGGAGAATTTGAAGCAGAGCTTCCTCTGATAGAATCAAATGATGAAGTAGGGATATTGACTAAAGCGTTTTATACTATGCGTGATAACCTTTTAAATTTATTAAAAATTCAAAAAGAGAACGCAAGAGAAGAACAAAAAAGAATATCCGAGCTTGAAATTGCTAAAAAAATTCAAGCTTCCGTACTCCCTGTTAATTTCCCTGAAACAATTCATTTTGATATATTTGCTTCAATGGAGCCGGCGAAAGAAGTTGGCGGAGATTTTTATGATTTCTTTTTCATTGATGAAGATCGATTTGTATTTCTAATTGCCGATGTTTCCGGTAAAGGTATTCCGGCATCACTATTCATGATGAACGCGAAATCTTTATTAAAAAGTAATCTATTAAGCGGCTACCCGTTAGACATTGCTATTAATAATACAAATAATGACCTGTGCACAACAAACAAAGCCGGAATGTTCTTAACTGCATTTATTGCAATATTAAATACTAAAAGCGGAGAACTTGAATATGTTAATGCCGGTCATAATCCTCCTGCAATCAAATTGAACGACAAATTTGAGTATCTGAATACCGATACCAATTTAGTACTATCTGCAATGGGAAATTATAAATACAAATCTTCAAAAATATTCCTAAAACCCGGGAACAATATCTTAATTTACACAGATGGAGTAACTGAAGCTCAAAATATAAAAGAAGAATTTTACGGAGAAGAACAACTGTTTAAAATTTTAAATGATAATACTAAAGAATCGAAAGAATCTAAAGAAATAATCGAAGATATAAAAGCTGATATTAAAGAATTCTCAAATGGGGCTCCTCAATTTGATGATATTACTATTCTTGATCTTAAATATTTAGGTT
>CADCNV010000035.1 GCA_902802825.1 uncultured bacterium
CCCTTTCCGGCTTATTCGACAAATGATTATGAAACGCCTGTTTACTATAATTGCAATCCTTCTTCTAGGCACGTTGGCACGCGCCCAGGAAGGGCTTTTCGTGGAAGACCTGTTCGAAGGCAGGGCCATTCCATACATGCTGATGAAACGCACTTTTCTTGCTGACATCTTATGACCGTGCACATAGCCAACATGGGCTTGTGTTATCGCATCACTTCGTCTCTTTCGACTAAGTTCTGTATTCTTTGGATGCACAGTATTAAATGTACCTGCATTGTTAAATATTTGTTGCTTTAGTTCAGGATGTTTTGAGAAAGGCCCTGTTACAGTTATTTGTCCCTGAGATTTAGTTAAAAGTTCATTATATAGATTTATAACATCATTATAGGTAATTTCGTTTAAGCTGTTTAATTTGTCATGTACTGAATATGCGTTTTGTGTTCCTTCATTTATTGCCTTATCGTATTTGTCAAAAGCGCTTGGTTCGACTGTTGAGTATGAATCTTTAAGATGTCTAATTGCTTTATTGAACAGCTCCGGAGTCAGATCCGGCTGTAATATATTTTCTGCAAACATATTTAGTCCGATTTCTGATTTATTCGCAGGGAAACTGCCTGAAATGCTTAAATTAGATGTAGTTACATTTAATCCGCTATTTATTGCGTTATTATCCGATATTTTTGCAAGCTCCTGCCAGCAGTGATTCTTTGTTCCGCAATATTTAAACATATCATTTAAAATATCACCAATGGCCGCTTTTTTAGGGGATTTGTCTTTTGTGAAGTATTCAAGTGAATAATTTACTACGTCTGTATCTTCATCAATCAGCACGAGTTCAAAATTATTTGTCATTCTGTATTGCGAAATGTTTTGCGTGTTAACAGGTGTTTTGTTAATTGAGCCGGTAAAAGTAACGTTAGTTTTTAAGTTGTTGTTATAATTAGATTCTATTTTTTCTTTTGTCGTATCTTTAGGGTGCAATACTGTTAAGGCAGTTTTATTCAGGTCATAATATTTTCTTGCGGTATTCATAAAATCTTCATAAGTCATATTATCTATGATTGAGTCATAATTCGCTGTTTTATAATGAGTCCCGTTTAAAAAGTCCATTCCTAAATGCATATTCAATTCTGCTGATGACTGCATACCGATGGAATTAACTTTTTTAATATTCGTTTTTATTGCATCAAATTCTTCCTGCGTCGGCGGGTTCACACTAATTTCATTTATAACTTTATAAATGTCTTTAAGTATTGGTTCAACGTATTCCTCAGGAACAGATGTTTTAATAATTATCCCTGTTTTATCGGTTGGTCTTGAGCCGAGCCGTTCTATTGAAGGATATATATCTGCAGAGTATTTTTGTTCGGTTTGCCTAATTCGTGCATGTGCAAGTCCAAACAACAATTGATTTACCGCTCTAAGATAGATTTGATCTTTTTCGTTATTATTTTCATAGCCGGCAAAACCAAGATAAATTTCTGCCGCTCCTGTATTTTTGTTAGAAATAATATCTTCTCTTACGGGCTGTTCTATCGGAACCATTTTTTCAAAAGTGCGTTCACCTTTTGGCATTTTAGTTGCTGTAAAGTATTTTGATGCCAATTCAATTGCTTTTACTTCTTCTACATCTCCTGTAATTACGGTTACAGTATTTGCGGGATAGTAATTGTTGTTAAAATATTCAACGACATCATCTCTTGTTAATGCATCAATATTGTCAGTTGTTCCGGTAACAAGATTTGGTGAAGTTGATTTTATATTAAACAGATTTTTTAATGTAAGCGTTTCAGCATTTGATGAATCATTTGACATATACATATTGATTTCCGAATCAACAATCTTTTTTTCTTTCTCTAATTTCTCTTCCAAAAATTTCGGTGTTTGTAGCATTCCTGCATGAAGTTTTATTTGATTTTCAAAATCAGTATCTTCAAGCAAGTTTGAATCGATTTCGTAATCTGTTACGGAAAAAGATGTTGAGGCATTTGTATAAGCTCCCATTTTGTGCACTTCTTCAAAATAATCCTTATCGCCCAGTGCTTCTGAACCGTTAAACAGGTTGTGTTCAATGTAGTGACTGATACCTCTGACTCGGTCTGGTTCATTTAATGAACCGGTGTTAACATAGCTCTTTACAACCGTTGAGCCATTTTTAGGTACAATAACGATTTTTTGTCCGTTAGCAAGTTTATAATAATGAGCGGTTAAATTATTTGGCAGTTTAATATCTTCAATCTTTGTGTAAGACATTGGTTTTGATACATTATAATCTGCTGTTGCATTGGGAATATTGTCGGTCTTTTCATCGTCAATCGTGTTTTGTGCAAATGACGGTGACTTCTTTATTGGATGAAGATTCAATGCTGTTATATAATTCGGAATAATTTTCATAATTCTACCTATGTATATATAAAAACATATTTATGAAAATAATTGCCGAATTAATGTAAAAATATGTTAAAATCCTTCATATTTTGGCCTCAAATATTATTATGATATAATTTATTTAAAGAGAGGAAATTATGGAAAAGAAACTTATAAAATATCCCTATCTAACCAGAGATGTAGAAGTATATACAAATGATAACGGACACAAGATAGTTTTGGCCCACAAAGAAGGCAATATGGTAAGTGTATCTTCCTGGGTAAAGACAGGGTCAATAAATGAAGATGATAAAAATAACGGAATATCTCATTTTTTGGAACACCTAATGTTCAAAGGAACTCACTCTCATAAAGTAGGGGAATTCGATAAAATTCTTGAATCCAAAGGGGCAATTGTAAACGCTGCGACATGGAAAGATTACACTTTTTATTATGTAACCTTGCCAAAAGGTGAAGATAATAAATACTTTGACATGGCTTTGGATTTGCACGCAGATATGATGATGGATCCGGTATTCCCTGCAGAAGAACTTGGCGCTCCGTTTGATATAAATGATTCTTCAGTAACAGATAAAAGAGAACGTCATGTTGTTATCGAAGAAATCAGAATGCGTAAAGATCAGCCATGGACAAAGGTTTATAACCAATGTAATAAAAATATGTATACAAATCATCCCTATAAAAGGGATGTAATCGGAACTCCCGAAATTATTTCACAAGTTACAAGAGAAGACATTGATAATTATTACAGGAGCTTTTATACTCCTCAAAATGTCACAACAATTGTTGTCGGGGATTTTAATCATGATGAAGTTTTAGAAAAAATTAAATCAAAATTTACATTCCCGAACCGTAAAGAAATTACTCCGTGTGTAAATGAAATTGATAAACCGGTTTCACAAACTAAATATATTGAAACAAAAACAAATGTTCAAACCGGCTATGCAATGTTTGGATGGCTTGGCCCAAGAGCATGTGAATTGAAAGATTCAATATGTTTGGATTTAATTAGTATTATTTTTGGAGACGGTGCAAGCTCAAGGCTTCAGCAAAATTTAATAGAAAAAATGCCTGAGCAAATTTTTAATATGGTCGGAACCGAGCATTATCAATTTAAAGACGGTAATAATTTCTTTATACAGGCAAACTTCAAGCCGGAAGAAAAAGATAAGGCAATAGAATTATTAAAAAAAGAACTTTTGGGTTTATTAGAAAATAAAATTACTCAAGATGAATTGCTTAAATCTAAAAAAAGGATTAAATCAAGATTTGCCAATGAAGCAGAAACTGTTTCGGAAATCGGTGAAAATATCGGTTATTACGAAACTGTTTGCGGGGGGCTTAAGTTGATTGAAGAATATCTGAATGATCTTGAAAATATTTCAATTGATGATTTAGAAAATGTTATTCGTAAATATTTATCAATTGAGAATGCCGTAATTTCAGTTTTGATGCCTGAAGTTTAAAATCTTTTTAAAACACTTTGTAAGCGATCTAACTTTTTGTTGTCCGTGCCGATTCCGCAAAGCAGCAAAGTTGATTTTTCGTTTGTCCGCTCATCTTCTATATCAAAATCTTCATATAAAATTTGTGAAAGCTCATAACCTGTAAGACCTTCAACTTTAATAAGTAATTTAGTCGGATCATCTCCAAAAAATTGACAATTCGGGGTATTTTCTCTTATTTTATCAAGTTTGTCTATCAGCTTTTCAATTTCTTTGCGTCCTTCTTTTGATGAAATATATGCGATATTGTCTTCAATTGATGCCAACAACGGATATGACGGTGATGTAGTCATAAACATTTCAAGAGCCGGCTTGACATCGATTTCGCAGTTGCAGTGTAAAAGGGCAGTCGGATTAAGTCCTCCTGCTGTTTTATGCAGCGACTGAACAGTAAAATCTGCAATGTTTACGGCTGATAATGGCAAATTGTCAGAAAACGGATATAATGCTCCATGTGCTTCATCCACTATCAAATATGTTTCATGTTTTTCACATATATTCTTAATTTCTTCAATATCAGAGATGATTCCTTCATATGTTGGTGAAGTGATTATAACTGTTTTTATGTCATACCTGTTAAGGAAATTTTCGATAACTTCAGGTTTTGTTTCCTGTTGAACTCCCCATTCTTTATCAATTGCAATATCATATGTTACAGCTCTTGCACCTGCGAGTTTAACCGCATTCAAATGGCAGGGATGCGCATTAGATGCAATCAGAACTTTTTCTCCCACTCCCGTGCAGGATAATACTGCAGCAATGATCCCGCTTGTAGAGCCGTTTGTTAAAAAAGTCGTGGAGTATGTCTGATAAACTGCACGAGCCCATAACTGTGCTCTTTCAAGCTCTTCTTGCGGTTGATAACATTCTGTTTCCGATATGTCGATTTTATACATATCAGATAGTGGCAGATATATTCCGTTTTTTTGTCCGTGTGAAGGAGTAGTAAAAAGAGTTTTTTTGCATTTTTTCTCAAGCAACCGAACCAAACTCATTCAGCCCCCTATTTATTTTTAATTTCAACATTTCGTTTTGCGCAGAATTGAGTCAGAATCATTTTGTCGTGGCTTGATTCATAGGTAAACTGCCCGGATATTGTATATCCGCCTTCATTTGATTTTTCAATTCTTATCGGCTGAAATACACAATGAACAAACTTTTGTTCTGATATAGGAATGTTTACATCATAGTTCCCTTCAATATCAATTTTTTCAGCTGTCTGAATTTTCATACCGCCGGCAGATATATCCAATGTTTTTATTTTATGAGTAGTGTTGTTATAGCTCATTTCAAGGTCATTTATAAATTTGATACGTGTATACTGACGTCTTTGCAAAAACTTATGTTTAGCAGGGCTTGCAATTACAAGTGTTTTACCGTTGATTTCTTTTGCGTATGAATCAAAATACAATTTACCATGTTTTGTTTGGGTATAGAATTCGCAATATGTATTTAACATAATATTTTCCGGCTCATATTCAAGCTCTAAAGTAAAGTCCCCTGCACTTACTGCTGTTACTTCCCCTTTATTTGCATATTTGTAATTCGGAGGAATAATAATTGTTTCCTGACCTTCTGTGACTAATTCTCTCATATATACCTCTTTTGCTTGTAAAGTTTGAGATTCTTCGGCTTGTGTCATTCTGAGCGTAGCGAAGAATCTCATACTCATCAAGCCTCAGAATGACATCAAATTTATTATACATTTTATTTCAATTTTTGTCACATTGTTAAGAAAAGAAAAGCTCTCATGTAATATGAGAGCTGCTGAGCAATCAGAAGAGTTGAGGATTTATAAATAAATGTTAAACTCTCACTATCTTATTTTCATCAGACTTTTTGTTAATGATTGTGCATGTAAATAGGTAATTAGTTCTATATTTGCCCTTAATTTTTTTGTTGTGCTATTATGTATTTATAATTTACAAAAGGAGTATTTATATGAAAAAAATATTATCTTTAGTCTTGTTGTCAGCGTTTATATGCCCTTGTGAAGTATTTGCTTTTTCTCCAACATATTCAAATCCGACCGCAAGTACAATGGACTTTTATCCTATGATGCGAAGACAAATGGAACAGGAAGAAACTCTGGATTTTGAAAATGATCCTGAACATTATAAAGAAAAACGTCAAAGGGCTGATGAAGCGGCTGAATACAGAGCCAGCAACAAAAATTTCAATCCTCACTATAACTCTTCAACTACTTTAAAAAGATTGAACACTCAACAAAAAAAATTGGAATTTACTACAGATTCAAAAGGTAATATCATAATTAAAGATTCAACTAAATAGGTATTCTGATGATTAAACTTGTTATAAAATGGGTTATTTTTGCTCTTGTAATAATGGGAACCTGCTATCTGCCCGGGATAAGTGTCGATAGTTTTTGGTTTGCTATGCTTATAGCGGCTGTTTTGACGCTAATTAATATTTTTATCAAGCCGTTGCTTAAACTGATTGCATTCCCTATAAATCTGCTTACCTTTGGAATATTTAATTTGGTTATAAACTTTGGAATATTGTATGCCGTGGCTTATTTCATTCCGCAGTATCATTTAGAAAATGTTTTGAGTGCATTTATTGCTTCAGTGCTAATCGCATTTTCGTATTTAATAATTAAAAAAGTTTAAAAAAAAACATCCCTTTGGGGATGTTTTTTATGCGATTTTTCTTCTTCTTGACTGAGCAACTCTCATATTACCCTGTACTCTTGTTTGTCCTGTTGGGGCTTGATTTGCTCCTCCGAAAGCTGAAGCCACTGCAGTCATTGCTCCGCCATATTCCATAAGTTCTTGTGTGAATTTTTTACTGCTTTCTTTTGCAACATCTATACCCATATTACCAACTACATTTTTAGTTAATTCGCTAGTTGTAAAGTATTTGCTGCTAGACATATTTTTAACAAATCCGTTAAGACCTGAATCCTTTGATAAAGTTTTGGCAGCGTTTTTCAAACCTCCTGCAGTTGTCTCGTTTACTCCTTTTTGAATACTTCCTGCAGCCACGTTTTTGTTTCCCAATTTGCTTGCAGCATCTTTTAATTTGCTACTTGCTTCTCCTGCTGCTTTGGCTGCTTTTGCAGAGTTCACCATTTGTTTTGTATTGCCAACTGCGGTTGCTCCGGACATTATAGCTGTCCCTGCACTCATTAATGCTCCTGTTATATTGCCATTAGCAACATTTACTGCTGTTTTTGTTATATTTGCCGCACAAACGCCATAGTTACCAGCTGTTTCAGCTACTGTCCCTGTTACTTCCATATATGCACCTACGGCTGCTGTCCATGGCACTTTGCCTAAAAGTATACCTGTGTATTTTGTTACTGTACCGACTGTTGCAATTTTTTGAGATACATTTTCTATCTTATTTGCAACATCCATTACATCATTGGATTCCTGTTGATTGCTTGCAATTTGTTTCTGGTTTGATGCCATAGTTTTTGTGTAAGTTTTTACATTTTTGCTGAGCATTCTTATTTTAGAGTTTGATGTTGCATTATATTTTGTAATAGAAATGCTTGACTTGTTCATTTTTTGAGCATTAGCTTGCAATTTGATGCTGCTGCCCTGTGTCTGTTGTTGTAAATCATTAATTTTTTCTTGAGCTCCTTCATCTCCACTTGAAGATAAAGCTTCTATTTCTGCTTGCTTGGATTCATTTTCCGTTGCTATTGCTTCGTTCATAGCCGCTAATTGTGCTATATTTTTTGTTTCTTTATCAATTGCTTTTGTATTTTTCGCAATAAAGTTCTTGGTATTTGTTTCATCTTTTTTTAATTTCTTTTCTTGTTGTTTTATATTTTTTTCAAGACTTTCTGTATCGGAAGACATCTGTTTCATTCTGTCCGTATTTTTCTGACTTGTTCTTGATCCTGATTCTGCTTCTTTTGTTCCTTCTTTTGAGTCAGATATCATGCTTTCGTTACTCTGTTCTTTTTGTTTCTCTTCTGTTTTTTTGTTATCATCAGATAATTTGTCACCTACTTCCTCATGACGTCTTTTTACTTCGGCATTTACTTTATTTAATTTTTGTTCAAACGGTTTAACCAAGAAAAATGGCGCATCGCCATCCACTAAAGATTTTAATTCACTTTGAACTGATTGAAGTTCTGATGTTGAAAGTGTACCCAAATTATCAAAATCAATATTTGAAATGTTCAAATCTTTTTGATCTTGACCTTGTGCCCCTTGAGTATGTCCAACAGCCCCTGTATTTGATATGCCGCTGATTGATTTTGTTGTATTAACATTAGCAACATTATCTACTTGTCCGTTTGCATTTGCTGTATTGTTTACAGAGTTGTTCTGTCCGCTAACCATCTGAGCTCTGTTTTGGAAAATAGAGCCATTCATGCTCATGCGCGGGTCTTTATTCTGAGTGCGCGTTGCACCCGGCTTCCCGCTCTGACGAGCTTGCATCAGCTTTCTTAAATCTATTTGATTTTGATTGCCGTTTACGTTAATAGACATAATCGCTCTCTTTTTAATCTCTCTCTTCTATATAAAAAATTTTGAAAATGTCCGATTTCACGACTTTTTATTTTGTTTACAATTCGTTACAATATATAAGTTTTGTTTTTTGCTATAATCAATTTGGAGATTTAAATATGAGTAAGGGTATGTTTATTACATTTGAAGGGGCAGATGGTTGCGGAAAGTCAACACAGCTTTCTTTGTTAAATGAGTATTTAGCAAAAAATGGTTTTAAAGTGTTAGTAACCCGCGAACCCGGGGCAAAAGGGTTAGGTGAAAGGTTGAGAGATATTTTGCTTAATTACGATGGCGAGGTATCTAATCGGTGTGAATCTTTTTTGTTTTTGGCTGACAGGGCTCAGCATATTGATACAATTGTAAAACCTGCCATCGAAAACGGATACATAGTTTTGTGTGACAGACACACAGATAGTACTGTTGCATATCAGGGATATGGCCGGGGACTGGATATTGAACGTATAAATTATTTAAACGACCTTGCAACAGATGGTTTAAAACCGAATTTAACATTTGTATTTGATGTTGATGTGGACACGTCTATGAGTCGTGTCGGGTCTCAAAAAGACCGTATGGAAAGTGCAGGAATAGAATTTTTTAATAAAGTAAGACAAGGGTACCTTGAAATAGCAAAAAAAGAACCTGACAGAGTAAAGGTAATTGATTCAACTTTACCTATTGAAGATGTTTTTGAACGTGTTATCTCAATTTTTAAAACTTTTCTAAAGTAAATTCGGGTTCAATAATTTGCGGTTCGAATTTTTGAATTTCATATAAATTTATTTTTGATTCAACGAAATCAGCATTAGCACCTGTTTTGTCCCGAAGTTGTTTTTTTGCAAAACCTCTTTCTGCCAATAACCTCGGAATGTCTTTAGAATACTTGTCTTTATTATCTTTGGCATATGGTATTATATAATTATATATTTCAATTGCCTTATGATAATCTTTCATCAGGTATAGCATATATGCTTTATCGCTCAATATGTAAAATTGTGTTCTTTTATCGTTTTCGTTGATTGATGCCAAAAGGTCATTGTAGTCTGCTTCGACAAAATCGGTTATCCCGCTTGCAATACTAAACATTGATTTAATCCATAACAGTTTGCTTTGTTGAGAAATTGTTGTTTTGTATTTTGTCGCGTACTCATTAAATATGTCAATGGCATTTTGCGAACCGTTTGATTTTTTCACCAGGTATAAAAGATTCCCAAAGCGCGTATAATCTTTTTCTTTAAATTGTTTTGTATTCATTTCAAATGCTTTTAAATAATTATTGGTTGCGCTGTCAAAATCTCCGGATATGTAATCTTCGCATGCACGGATTTCATATATTACAGGAATTGGCGGGTATACCTTTAAATATAAATTCGATAAAATTTCTGCCGTATTATAATTGGGCTTTGCTTTGTTTACATTATATTTAATCAATCCTATTAATCCGAGTCCAAAACTTATAAATATTATGATAAAAATTAAAATTAAGACAATTTTTGAGGCAAAATGTTTTTTGTATTCGGTTTTCTTTTCCTGTTTTATCGGAGGGGTAAAATCCGTAATTCGGTACTCTCCATAATTTTTTATCAGTAGTTTTTTATATGCTTCAGCAGCAAGAAAGCGGCCTGCGAAGAATAACAATATCCAGATTAATTCTGTTAACAAAAGCCCGCTAAAAGAAAACATAAAATGCAAAAATATCAGGTACAAAATTACTGTAAAAGAGATATTATAAAGCCGTAACTTTTTCCCAAATTCAATTCTTTTTTCAAGTATGTGGCCTGCCTCTTTTACGGGAATTGTTTTGTTATAAATGTTTCCGTTATTTTTGAACAGACAAAAATTTCTGAATACTGAATTACCGTCCTTATCGATGTAGTACAGTAGAGGATTTACAAAATTATTAAAATAATAATTAATCTTATTTTTCATAAATTATTTCCCTGTTGTAACCATATCATTTTCAAATTTATAAATATCAGTAGAAATTTTAATATTTTGATTAATATCTATAACATTTAGACCTTTAAACTCATACAAAGTGCGAATTTTTTCAGGATGAATTTCATTTTCTTTAGCCAAAATCGCCCCCAGAATTGCTTCCATGTGCGACATCGGCATCATATTTGATGGCAATTCATTAAATCCCCATTCATTTCTCAATGCCTGTTGTAAGAATTTGCAATCTTGCGGAGAGCGATCTTTATAGCACGAATTTAAGTGCATACTCTGTCTTGTCATGTAAATATCAAATCTTGAAACTGTTACTCCTCGTTCCGTGAGTTCTCTAAAATAATCAGAACCCCTTGAACTGTGGCGTTGAGTCCAATTGTCGCGATTTGGAATATTTTTATTTGTTGCAACAGGCAAATATGGTTTTGCTAAAATTCTCCATTTCCCTTCAAGCATTGTTCTGTCATAAGGCACGGATGCACAAATTTTCGAATTTTTTAAAGATGTAAAATTTTCAAAGAAATATATCACATCGTTCATTTTGTACAATTTGTCCAATGTAATAAGATTATTATCTTCATCTATCACTGCAACTCCTGAATCCATTCCGGAACTTGATGCAAGTGATAAGCCGATATAGTAATTCATTCTTTCTTCCCTCTCATCCGAAATTCTAAGTCGCTATAATTTAGTTGTAATAATCGGACCGTCGTCGGTTGCGATTACGGTATGTTCAAAGTGCGCAGACGGTTTGCCGTCAACTGTTGATACAAGCCATTCATCTGCTCCGACAAATACATCATCACCGCCCAAATTCAACATCGGTTCTATTGCGATTGCATATCCCGCTTTTATAAGTGTTTTGTCGCCAACACTGTAGTTATACAAAAACGGATCTTCATGCATAACATGTCCTACACCGTGACCGCCATATTGTCTTACGATTCCGTAGCCCTCGCGATTAGCTACTGCTTCAATTGCTTTTGAAATATCATCTAATGTGTTGCCGGGTTTCATTTGTTCAATGCCCGCAAATAATGATTCTTTTGTTGTTTCCATCAATTTATGAACTTCAGGAGTTACTTTCCCCACTTCATACGACCAGGCACTATCGCCAACCATTCCTCCATAAGTTGCTCCGACATCAATTGCAATTATGTCGCCTTCTTTTACTATAACTTTTTCAGAAGGTATTCCGTGGACAACCTGCTCGTTTATTGATGTACAAATACTTGCAGGAAAACCGTTGTATCCTAAAAATGTCGGGATTGCTCGGTTTTCTTTTATAACTTTCATTGCATAGTTATCAAGTTCTTTTGTGGAAATCCCCGGTTCAAGGACTTCCTTCATTTTTTCATGTACAAGAGCAACAATATGTCCTGCGTGAATCATTTTTTTTATTTCATCTCTTGATTTTTTATTTATCATATCCCTGTCCTCTATACTGTCATTCTGAGCCATTTGGATTCTTCGGGCACAGCCCTCAGAATGACCGGAGCGAAGAATCTATTGTTTATCAGTTTCGCTTTTTACTCTGATATCAATATAACACAAATTAACATTCGTTTGCAATTAATGTAATATTGTGAAAAAATCTCTTTATGACTTTATATTTAGACGCAGGAACAACATATTCAAAAATTATTTCAACAGGCGAAAGTGTTGAAAATTTATCCCCTGTCAAAGTTAAAAATAATATGAATTATTACCTGCTTGAGTCAAAGCAATTAAAGAATTTTAATTTAGAAATAAAATCTGCATGCGGTCATATGACCGGTTCTGATATTCATGAGAATGAGATAATTGCGCTAGCAAAAGGTGCTAAAAAGTATGTAGATGATAATGCAACTATTTTGGATTTAGGCAGTCGCGATGCAAAATGGATTACATTCAAAGACGGTAAATTTCATGATATGGACTGGAATACATCATGCGCAAGTTCGACAGGTGCAACAGTAGAAATGCTTTTAAAGTTTTACGATTTGAAAGTGAGTGATTTAGAATTTAATCCTGAAAAATTTAATATAACTTGCGGAATATTCGGATTAGAAAAGATTATGGACTCAATTTCGAAAGGCGAAAAAGTTTCTGATGCGGTCTCAAAATTTGTTCATGGTCTTGCTTATAATGCGTGGAATTTTGCTAAAAAACCGCAAAAATTATATCTGTCAGGCGGCTTTTGCGAAAATAAATGTCTTGTAGATTCACTTAAGAATTACTGCGAAGTTGTACTTTTAGGTCGTTTTGTTCTTTGTGAGGGACTTATCGATGAATAATCGTCAATTCGGTTTCAAAGGCGAAGATTTGGCTTGTGAGTATCTTAAAAAAAACGGATATGAAATTTTAGAGCGCAACAAACATTTTTCTAATCTATGTGAAATTGATATTATTGCAAAGTTTAAAGATAAGTATGTTTTTGTTGAGGTTAAGACAAGACAAACCGATAACTTCGGCTCTCCTTTCGAGGCAATTACTAAAACAAAATATAACAATATAAAAACGGGTGTTCTTTCATATTTAAAAGAAAATAATATAAAAAATTACCAGATTGATGCAATCGCAATAACTATGAAACCTGAATTAAAAATTGAACATATAAAGAATGTGTAGTTTATTGTATGTATAAAGCCCTTTCTTTTTTAGAAAGGGCTTAAAATTTAAAAATTATATTCAGGAATTTCAAACGGTTCGTTATTTGCATCTTTATCAACAAATGCCAGATAATATTCCATTGCAATATCTTTGCAATTATTATAAAGTTCTGCCGGAATAAGTTGTTTATGCAATGAAGTTCTTTCGCCCGAATAATTCCCCAAAATTGTTGCGTATTTTTGAATATCTTCTTTGTTCAGCCCGCCGCCATACGCTTTGGTTTTTGCATCTGTCCCGGAAGGCCTGATCTCAATGTATTTATCGCTAAATTCTAGGTATGTTCCATCACCTACGAATTTTACCGATTTTAAATTATCGAAATTCAAACCGTCCGAATTGAATTTGTTATTAAGTATATTTTTTATGTCGTCAAGAGTAAGTGTTGCCTTTCTCAGTGCAATAGCCATTGACAAGTAGAATACATCGTTTAGTGTTCGTTTTTCTTCTCCTGCAATTTTATCAGCTTTTAGTTTATTGATGTCCGGTTCTGATTCGTTGTAATAAGCAATATCGACCCTTGTATCAAATCTTCCTATTATATTATTTTCTTCAAAAACATCATATAGATATTGAGATAATGTTTTGTTTTTTAGTTTTGCAATAAGAGCAGATGCAACAATAATCGCTTCTGTTGCACTTTTTTCTCTCATAGCGACTGCGCATCTGCCATGTTCTGATTTTATAAGTTCTTCCGTTCCCA
Organism: uncultured bacterium; assembly: GCA_902802825.1. GTDB lineage: Bacteria > Cyanobacteriota > Vampirovibrionia > Gastranaerophilales > Gastranaerophilaceae > Zag111. The sequence goes on from CADCNV010000035.1 coordinate 13,686, forward strand.
TAATCATACCGCCTGATTCTTCACCTCCAAACACCAGGCGCGGATTTATGCCAAGATTTATTGGGTTGCCAAGCACATCGTCAATAACAACTTCTTTATCAGGTTGTTTTTTAAGTTTCAATTCAACTTTTTTCATAATATTGGCAATTTCTTTAAAGCCGACGGGTACATTGATAACTTTTACTCCGTTATTTTTACCCCATTCGTCCCAACTCAAAGCTGAGGCGGTTGTTTTAATCATGAATCTCGGGTGATTATTCCATAAACCTTTTGCTTTTAATTGTTTTGCCCAAAAATCCATAATCATTAAAAATGCCTGATTTGCGGTAAATACTGTCAAAATTCTGTTTTGCCCCAATTCAACATAGTCAATACCGTTTTTCTTTAACTTGTCTATGTTATCTGCACTTTCAATTTGTGTTACTGTTAATCTGTCATGATCGGGATCTGTAATCAAAACGGCCGTACCGACAGGATATTCTTTTAGCTTTTGTCCGTATCCCATTGTTTCGATTACAGGAAAAAAGTTCTCTCCGTTAGATTTTTTAGCAACAACAGTTGCATCGACGGAGTAATCATAAAATGCTTTTTCGCCTTTTGGAGTGTGGTCATATTTGCCGATACCATGGAAAAATGGGGTTTCATCAGTATTAAACCAACCAAATTTATCTAGTATCCCAAGTTTATTTAAAACTCTTGATAATGTCCGATATGCGCTTCCTCCTACACATTCTACTAAAATTTTTGAATTATAATTTTTAATTAAATCAAGGTTAATATCTTGTGCGACTCCGGATTTGAGATATTCTACATATAAATTTACCCCGTCTTCAATGCTTGCCATTGCTTTTTCATTAATAAGCGGATTGTCATGCGCGGATATTTTTATTTCATAAGAACCGTTTTTATTTGTAATATCAAATATTTCCTGAATCTTATCAACAAATTCCATTGATTCTTCAGGTAAATATTGACTGCCTTGCGAATTTAAATCTTTAGTCGCATTTTTTACTGAAATCCCATGACTTGATGTAATATATTCTCCGCCAAGCAAAAAACAGCTGCGAATTATATCTGACTTCACAACCTGCGACTTTGACAATTCTTTTATTAGGATATTTTTCTTTTGCAACAAGTGCCTTTGCCAGTGTTGCAAGGACTATCCCAACCAAATTTATAGGAAATCTTGTATCCTGAGGATTAAGAATATTCTGAGGCCCCCTGATGCCTGCAGTTGAAACTTTTGCTTCTTTTGCATATCCGGCAAACCATTCTTCAAGGTTTAAACCCTCAGGATTTACAGTCTTGTTATAGGGTTTAAGATGTTCCCTTCTTAGTGTGAATGTGAATTCCCCTTTGTTTGAAAAATCCATTAAATTAAGATTTTTTATGTAATCCGGTGTTTTTTCGTAAATGCTTTTGAATAACTCGTTTTCTAACGGATTGTCTGATTTAATTAACATATAAACCTCCTGTACAAATGATTTAATTTGATAATACACGAAAATATAAAAAAGTGGAATATAAGTTTATTTTTATGTATAATTACGTTATTGATCAGGAGAGATGCTTATGTCTAAAAAAGAGTATTCAAAAAGAAAATCTTCTCAGTTTAATTGGTTTAGAGCCATGTGGCAGTTTATAGTCTGCAAAATTATCTATATGATAAGGTTAAAACTTATATATAGAATTGAAGTTCATGGATATGAAAATGTACCTAAAGATAACAGATATTTGGTTTGTCCAAATCATTTGTCTACGCTTGACCCTCCGATGATGGTTGCAGTCATGCCGCGAAATGTATCTTTTATGGCAAAAAAGGAGCTATTTAATATTAAATTGCTAAGATGGTGGCTTGATTGGCTTGGTGCTTTTGCTGTTGATAGAGAAAACCTCGGTCCTTCAACAGTAAAAACAGTTGAAGCAATTTATGACAGCAAGTGGGTTCTTGGTATTTTCCCTCAGGGAACAAGAGGTATTCCCGGGGAAATAAGGGGAGTAACAAAGGGATTTGCCGGACTTGCAAGATTAACAAAATGTGATATTCTTCCTGTTGGAATTATTGGTACAAATGAAGCAAAATGGGTACCGTTTTCAGGAAAAATTATTGTAAAAATAGGTAAAATTATACCTTATGATAAAGATTTGGAATCAGTTAAGAATAAATGGATAGAACAAATTCAGGAACTTACGGGCTTTAAGTATATTGAAGATGCATCCGTTGATGGGGGAAATGAATAAATGTCAGAAAAAGATGTAAGAAATTTTAACAGGAGATATGCGAAAGAGTATCATTGGTTCCGTACATTATTTTATATGTCCTTTTTGTATCTGATCGTTTATCCGATATACAACATATACTATGATTATAAGGTTTTGGGACGTGAAAATCTTCCGCCTAAAATGGCTAAAAGAGGCAAATATATTTATGCTGCAAACCATGTATCTCAGCTTGACCCTCCGATGGTTGTAATGGGCGCACATTGCCCGATTGCTTTTATGGCGAAAAAAGAATTATTTGAGCCGGATTGCAAAATAAAGTGGCTTGTAAAAAGATTAGGAGCTTTTGCTGTTGACAGAACAAAGCCGGAAATTGCAACTTTCAAGACTGTCAGGGATATCTTGACAACCTCCTGGTCTTTGGGTATATTCCCGCAAGGTACTGTCAAGCCATATGGGAAACTTGAAGGAATTAAAAAGGGTTTTGCTGAAATTGCAAAGGTTGCAAAGGCGGATATTGTTCCTGTCGCTATTGCCGAATGGACCGGTTATTTGAAGGTTTGGCCAATCTTTCCTTTTAAAAGACAGCATGTTGTTATAAAGATTGGTAAGCCGATTTCCCACAAACTTTCTCACGAGGAAATAATATATCAGTGGGCTCAGCAAATATCTGAGATGGCAGATTATGAGAATTGTGTCCCGAAACCGGAATCGTTGAAAGATGAACAAGTAAGAGCATAAAATAAAAAGCCCCTTTAGACAGGGGCTCTTTTATTAAAGAAAGGAAATTTATGAATTACATGCTCTTTCTTACGCTGCTTTTTCCAATTTGTCTAATGCTGCCTGAGCTGCACTTGCTACGCTCGCATCCTGATCATTTTTAGCAACCGTGAATAATGTAGTTAAATCTTTTTTGTATTCCGGTTCTTTAACCTGATCCTGAATGTAGCTTAATGCTTCAATTGCAGATTCTCTAACCATCGGGTTAGGATTGTCTTTTAATTGATTTACAACGTTAACTGCGTTTGGTAAATCGGTTAAAGGGACTGTATTGTTAGACAACTTTTTGATTTCTTGAGCATATATTTTGTCTAATAAAGCTATTGAGTATAAAGCATAGCTTTTGTTCATTTCTGCTTTTTCTTTTGGTGAAAGTGTATCAGCCAACGCTTTATCTTCGTCGCTTACTTTTTCCCCTTGTAATAATTTTTGTCTTATATCAATTTGCTTTTGTGAAGGACCTTCTACTTTTGAAGAGTCAAAAGCAATGATATCGTCTAAAGCTTTAAATATTTGTTTATCAACTAATTCGGAAGCTTTTTCCGGTTGTTTGTTTACGACATCTGCAATATCTTCCATTGCTGCAGCTTGTCCTTCAAAATCAGGATTTGCAAGTCTTGAGATGAAACCATTCAAATCCAAAGACGGTTCAACAGGTTTCGGAGTTTCTATCACAGGTGCGTTAGATACCTGAGGAGCAGGAACCTGTGCAGGTGCTTGAGCCGGTACAGGTTGAGGTGCTGCTGTCGGATAATTTATGTTCTGTTGATTTACTGCCGGTTGAGCCGGAACTTGTTGCGTCGGTTGCGCCGGATACTGAGCAGGTAACTGCGGTAGTGGTTGCCCCGGGTAGTAAACAGGAGCTGTTGCAGTTGTTTCTGCAGGCATTTGCGGCTGAGGGCAATATACAGGATATTGCGGATAGTTATAAATCGGCGCATTTACAGGAGCATACTGCGGCTGATATTGTGGCTGCATTGGAGCCATGCCCGGTGCTCCTACCGATGGGTTATGAATATCAATTTTTACCGCGTTGTAACTTGGTTGTTGGGGTAGTGCGTAATTCGCACCCTGCACCGGATATATCGGTTGCATCATTGGGATTTGATTCATAAATTCTTCCTTTCCTACATAAAAATAGAGTCTTCTACTATTCTACCTATTAAATGTTCGTAAACATAAATAATTGCTAAAAGTATATACGATTTTAATAAATCTTTACAAAAAAAACTAAAATACATATTATATCTTAATTTCAATAATATCATTTTGTTGTGGTTAGATATTTTTTTTTGTGATATGATATTCCCAAAGAAGGGATAATTGTTTTTACAGGGATAATTAGAGGTTTATTATGAATATAGATAAAAATAAAACTCAGTCTATAAGAAAGGTCTTTGGCAATACATTAGCGCAAGTTGGGGAGTTAAATCCTAATGTTGTTGTTTTGGATGCAGATTTGTCATGCTCTACACAAACTAAAATTTTTGCGGATAAATTCCCTGATAGATTTTTTAACTGTGGTATTGCGGAACAAAACATGATTGCAACTGCAGCAGGGCTTGCAACTCAGGGAAAAATACCTTTTGCTTCTACATTTGCAATGTTTGCCACCGGCAGAACTTACGACCAAATAAGAAATGGAGTTTGTTATTCTGATTTAGATGTAAAAATTGTCGGGACTCATGGCGGAGTTACAGTTGGTGAAGACGGAGCGACTCATCAAGCCCTTGAAGATGTAGCGCTCATGCGTGAAATTCCCCACATGACCGTAATTGTTCCTGCAGATGCGAAAGAATGTGAGGAAGTAGTTAAGTATGCATCTCTTCATCACGGTCCGATGTATATACGCCTTTCCCGTTGTAATGTCCCTGATATTTTTGACGAAAATTATCATTTTAATTTGCATAAAGCTGTTACTGTTGAAGAAGGTTCTGATGTGACTATATTTACAAATGGGGAATTATTGGCAGAATGTATTTTGGCTTCGCATGGGTTAAAACAACTTGGAATTTCTGCTCGTGTAGTGAATGTCCCTGTTGTTAAGCCGTTAGATAAATCTACCATAATTGATTGTGCAAAAGAAACAAAATTCTTGGTAACGGTGGAAAATCATTCTACAACAGGCGGACTTGGATCGGCAGTTTGTGAAGTCGTAAGTGGTAATTATCCTGCAAAGGTTTACAGAATTGGTATTCATGATGAATTTGGGCAAAGCGGTAAATCGGCTGAATTGGTAGAGTATTATGGTTTGGATTCTGAATCTTTAATAAAAAGAATCCAAAGCATGTATAATAAGGAATTTAATTAATGATTAGGTTAAAAAACGTTACAAAAAAATATAAAAATGATCATTATGCATTAAGAAACATTGATTTGGAAATTAATTCAGGAGAGTTTGTGTTTGTTGTCGGTTCTTCAGGGGCAGGGAAGTCAACTCTTATGAAACTTTTATATAGCGAAGAAAAACCTTCAAGCGGTATCGTTTCTATTGGCGGTATAAATATTGCGAATATAAAAAACAACAAAATTCCGAATCTTCGCCGTTGTATGGGAATTGTTTTTCAAGATTATAAATTGCTTCAAAATCAAACTGTATTTGATAATGTTGCATATGTAATAAGAACTCTTGGAATCAGTAGTAAAGAAATTAATGCAAGAGTTCAGGGGGCATTAAAAATTGTCGGATTGTATGAAAAAATGAACGCTACTCCTGCAGAGCTTTCAGGTGGGGAACAACAAAGAGTGGGAATTGCAAGAGCAATTGTAAATGGTCCGCCTTTATTAATCGCAGATGAACCGACCGGGAATTTAGACCCGCAGAATTCTATGGAAATTATGCAAATATTAGATCAGATTAACCAAAGAGGTATCACAGTTATTGTGTCCACACATGACAATAATATGGTGGATTATTTCAGAAAGCGTGTTATTAAGCTTGACCATGGGGAGATAGTAAAAGATATGCAAGCAGGTACTTATGAATAATAATTTAAAAACCAGTGTAAAAAAACATATTCCAAAAGATTGGCTGTGCGAGCTGAGAATATTATTCAGATTGGGGATACAAACAGTTTCTGATATAAAAAGAACAGGTCTTGTAAATTTAGTTATCATAACAACAATGGCTGCGATTCTTATGATTTTTGGTGCTTGCTTCAGAACAGCGTTGTCAATCTCATCTTTTTCAAAAGAATTGGGGAGTGCACTTGAAATCTCAGTATATTTAAAGAGCTCAACTGATATGCGTGAGGCGCAGGCAGAAATTGCAAAATTTGAGCATGTTGTTGAAATTACTGCGATTCCAAAGTCTGTATCATGGGATAAATTAAAAAATGAAATGAAATTGCCGAGCATTGATAACCCTTTGCCTGATACTCTTCATGTAAAGGTTGACGACCCTGAAAATTTGGAAAGTGTATTCGATAATATTAAGGCAATAAAATCTGTTGAAGACATGAGCTATGCAAAAGATTTGGCGGCAAAAATTGAGTTGGTCAATCATGTTGTAAAAACAATAACATTAGTTGTTATTTTAATTATGGGACTATTAACTGTTACTATTATTAATAATACTGTCCAGCTGGTTATCCAGTCTCGTAAAGAAGAAATTGAAATCATGCGCTTGATGGGTGTAAATAATTGGTATATAAGATTCCCATTTATTATGCAGGGAGCTTTTTACGGATTCATGGGATCATTGTTGGCCGTTGTTCCTCTTAATTATATTCAGAATGGGCTAAATAATGTTCATAAATTTTTTATGATTCCTTCTCCTCCGTATGCGCAAAACCTTGTTATACTTGTTATGTTTACGATGAGTATATTATTTGGTGCTGTTGGTAGCTATTGGTGTATAAAGAAGCATTTGCAGGTGTAATTCTTAAATGTGTGAAAATTTGGTAATTATTAGTGAAGATAATTCTGAATCTGATTTTTTGTTCTCTTGTGCTTCTTATTTAAAAAGAGAGAAATTTAATACATTTGTCAGCGCGGCTAATATAAAAAATTATTTCAGTGATAACGATTATGTTTGTATATTAATAGATTCAGATAAATATGAGTATAAACTATTTTTAAGATACATAGCATCGATTAAAAAGTATTCTCCGAATTCAAAAATAATTGTTGTTTCATCATCAAAAGATTCGGATTTTATAAGTGCTTGTATTGAAAACGGAGTGTATGATTTTGCTGATAAAAATACATTGCCGAAAATAATAAGTACCCGTGTATTAAATGCTTTACGCTCTTTGTCGGCAGAAAAAAGATTGAGTATTTTAAATATTTTTCTAAATTCTGTAAATGCTATAAATCAAAAGACCGGATTTTATAAAATTAGAGTGTTCAGTGATGTATACGATGACTTATTAAAATTCAGGGATATCAGGAATGGAACTTTTATTGTGTTAACCATTAATTCTGCGTCAAAAACAAAAGTTGGAATGAATAGATTAGCTGCAAATATAAAAAAGTGTATTCGCCAAACCGACATTGCTATTCAGGGATTAGGAAAATATTATTTATTGCTGCCTGATACTTCGGTGTCAGGGGCAAAGATTGTTATAGAAAAAATTTCTTCTTCAATGGGAGATTTAAAAATTCATTCCGGAATATCAAAAATAGGAATAAAATCATTTGAGGAACTTGAAAAAGGTGTAAATAACTGTTTGAAATCTGCAATTATAAATGATGAATTATGTGTTACTTTTGAAGACGTAAATCTGCTTGAAGATTGGGATAACGTAAAGCAAAAAGATAAACATTTTAAATTGTTCGAGAAATTGTATAATAAAAAGCTGTCAGAGTTAATAGAACCGTTGTTTTTTAGGTTTGAAAAAGATTTTGGATATAAATTGCAAGGTACTGAGGTTAGTCAGTATACAGATAAAATTGAATCTGTTTTTTGTATGAAAAATACTCTTGGTCGCAGTGAATTAATTATACACTATGATGGTTTTGCAAAACTGAATTTAAAAATTAAACATCAGGGACTGGATACATGCGAGAATACTGATGAAACGATTACTTTAAATATGCTGAACGAAAAATTATTGTCGAAATATTTAAAAAAATTGTTCAATGAATTTAATTCAGTAAAATAAAATCTCATATAAAAATTAATTTTTTAATACAGCCATTTCACATTTTTTGCAATCGAATTTTAAGGGATATTTCTTCCCGTTTTCATCAATCAAGTACATTTGTTTGTTAAATTTAACTTTTTTTGAGCAAAGTCCGCATGCGAACCTCAGACAGTGTTTGCATCTCATTAGCTCTGTGTTTTGATTAATGTTTTGTTGTGTTTCAAGTGCTTTATTGCAATTTTGGCAGCCGGAATTTTTATAGAAACTCATAGCTTCGTCATTATATATGTTTGCTCTGTAATCAAGATTTGATTGATCAAAATTTGTATAATTGAGCGATTCTTGCAAAGGTCTTTTATATTTACTGATTCTTTCATTCATTAATTTATCAAGAATATCTCTCCTGATTTCGTTAATTTTTGATACCGGAATAAAAGGTATATTCTCAGCATTAATCATAGTGCTAATAATGTAAAAATCGCTGTTCCCAACTTTTTCAATCTGTTTAATTAAATTTTGTCTTGCTTTTTCAGGATTATTTGCCTGTTCAGTATTTGGGAATTTAATTAAAACTTCGTTATTATCTTCGTCTTTTGCGATAATTTTATCATCATATATTTCAAAAATTACTCCGATTTTTCTTATTATTTTAGCAGATTCAATTTCCCTGTTAAATTCAAAATCGAAATTTCGGTATAAACATGTTCCTTTTGTAATTTTTGGCATTTTGTTGGGATATATTTTGTTTTCGCTTATTTTGTTAATTTTAAAGCCGGAAAATTCACCGTTATTATCAAAACAAATACCATCTTGGGCATTTAATTTTAATTTGGAGTCTGTTTCAATATATTTTTCGGTGGCTTTTGTAACTCGACCTATGTATTCTCCCATTGATTTCGGAGTGAGAAAATTATAGCATTCTTTCCTTCCGTTTAAGAAATAATCAGTATATTTGCGGTTAAATGTTTTGTTTATCTCAGGAGTGAATTCTGTAAAAACTTTTCCTGAAGATACTCTTTGGGCATATTTATTAATTAGATTATTATAGTATAGCGTTACATTTTTTACATAGTTTATATCTTTAAGACGTCCTTCTATTTTGAATGATTTTACTCCTGCGAAGATAAGTTTTTCTAAGTGTTCAGAAGCATTAAAAGCTTTCAGTGATAATAGATACTTGTTATCAATATAACTTTGTCCGTCAGAGTCAACAAGTGAGTATTTTTTTCTGCACGGTTGTGCACATTCTCCTCTGTTAGCGCTTCTTCCTCCATTTGCGTATGACATATAACACTGCCCGCTGTATGAAACGCATAATGCGCCATGTATAAATGTTTCAATCTCGCATTTTGTATTTGAACATATCTGTTCAATTTGTGATAAGGACAGTTCACGTGCTAAAATAACGCGTGAAATACCCATTCTATCAAAAAACATCACCTTTTCTTTTGTTCTGTTGTCACATTGTGTGCTGGCGTGAATTTGTATCGGTGGAATTTTGTTTTCAATTGCTGCTTTTATTATTCCCATATCCTGAACAATAATCGCGTCTACTCCAATAATATATAGGTTTTTGATTAATTCTATCGCCTTGATGAGTTCTTCATTGTTAAGAATTGTATTAATCGTTACGTGAACCCTGACATAAAATTTGTGCGCATAATTTACAAGTTTTTCAATGCTTTCAAGGTCATTAGAAGCATTTACCCGAGCCCCAAAATCATTCGCTCCGATATAAATTGCATCTGCGCCACTATTTATTGCAGCAATTGCAGTGTCAAAATTTTTTGCAGGTGCTAAAAGTTCAACTTGTTTCATAGGGATATATTACTACAAAATTATAAATTTATCGTAATATTTGAAAAGCTAAAATTGTTTTGATGATAGAATATTTATATGAAAATTGCGTTAATAAACCATGGTTGTGCAAAAAATCTTGTAGATTCCGAGCTAATGCTCGGTTTACTTGACGAGAACGGTTACAAAATTACTTTAGATGAAAATGAGGCAGATGTAGTTATAATTAATACATGTTCATTTATTCATGATGCCGAAAAAGAGTCAGTCGACAGTATTCTTGAAATGGCAGATGCAGGGAAAAAAATTATAGTCACAGGTTGTCTGCCTCAAAAGCATAAATCGGATTTAAAAAATGCAATTCCTGAGATTACAGCCATGATTGGTGCGACCAATCCTGCAGATATTATAAAAGTTTTAAAAGATTTTGAAAATGGTAAATCTGTTGATATTATTCAGGACTGCCCAAAATATAATTATCCTGAAAGTGTGCAAAGGCAGCAAATAACCGTGGGTGCAAGCTCATATATAAAAATTGGTGACGGGTGTAATTATGAGTGCGGCTACTGTATCATTCCAAAGTTGCGTGGAAAGTATGTCTCGCGTCCAATTAAAAATATTGTTGCCGAAGCAAAAAAGCTATCTGATAAAGGAGTTAATGAGGTTGTTCTTATTGCGCAGGATACATCATCTTATGGTATAGATTTGTATGGGCATCAGGCATTACCTGAATTGTTAAATGAGTTGAATAAAATCGAAAATTTAAGCTGGATAAGGATTATGTATGCATATCCGACACAGATGACAGATGAATTAATAGATGCTATCGCAAATCTTGATAAGGTCGTCAAATATATAGATATTCCATTGCAACATTCTCATCCGAGGGTTCTAAAAGCAATGAAACGTCCGGTTATGGATTATGAAAAGCTTGTTGCAGGTTTCAGAGAAAAAATTCCCGGAGTTACCGTAAGAACTTCTTTGATTGTGGGATATCCCGGGGAGACTGAGGAAGAATTTGATCATCTCTATAATTTTGTAAAAAATGTTAAGTTTGATAGAATGGGTGCTTTTGAATATTCTCGTGAAAAAGGTACTTATTCTGATACTTTGAAACCCCAAATAAGTGCAAAAATTAAACACCAAAGATATAAAAAGTTAATGGAACTTCAAAAAGAAATTTCATTAAATAATAACCAAAAATATATTGGTACAACCTTAAAATGTATCGTAGAGGGATACACTGATGAAGGTACTGTAATTTTAAGATCAGAACATGATGCTCCGGAAGTCGATGGACTTGTTTATGCAATATCTTCGAGACCGGTTGTCCCCGGAGACATTGAGGATGTTAAAATAACGGATGCAGATGAATATGATTTATACGGAGAAATTTTATAAGGAATAAGAATATGGAATATGTAGTTAATAAAGAGCTTGAAGAAAAAGAAACGCGTGCAATATTTACTGATATGTTAAAGTATGCACCGTCAAAATTGTGCGGGATGTTTGGGAATGTTATTACTGTCCCGATATACACTAATTTATTTTCAACCGAACAATATGGTTTATATTCAGTTTCAATCGCTATGTTGTCCTTTTTATGTATAATATTTTCCGATTGGGTCGGATTGTCAGGGCTAAGATTCTTCAGGGCGCATCAAATTGAAAATGATTTGCCTAAATATATGACAATGATTGTTTCTATTTTGACTATAAATATGTGCTTGATGTTTGGACTTTCATTTTTGCTAAAAGATGCAATGTATTCTTTTTTCCATGTTCCACTTAAGTATTTTATGGCTGTTTTGGTATTAATTATACCTGTTGCTATCAGGGCGTTGTTACAACAGATATTGCGGGCTCAGTTAAAATCTGTATCTTATTCATTTACAACAATTCTAAATCAGTTTGTAACAATAGGATTGACTGTATTTTTTGCTAAATTCTTTAATTTGGGTGCGGCTTCAATTCTTTTGGGTATGGGTGTCGCAATTTCATTAATTGACGTTTTGTTGTTTGTTCAGTGCGATATTATGAAAGTTTTTAAGTTCCAAAAAGTAGAGTGGAAATTTATTCTTCCGATCATCAAATACGGATTGCCTGTTATGGCAACTTCATTAAGTGCATGGATTATTACTCAAAGTAACAAAATTATAATGGGTGGTATAAGCGGTTTTACAAAAGCGGCATTCGTCGGAGTCGGATACGGACTTACTTTGCCTATTTTGATGCCTTTATTTGCGATGCTTACAGTTGCTGTTATTCCTCGTGTAATTAATATGTATGAAGCAAAAATCGATGTAAGACCTATTATTACAAAATTTATGGGTTACTATATGCTTTTGGCGTTGCCTCTTGTTGCTATAATGTCAGCGTACAGTATGGATTACACTATATTGCTGAAAACAAATGAAAAATTTCATGAAGCATGTACCCTTGTTCCTTATTTTTCATTTGGGGTGTTTTTCCTTGGGTTAACCGATTATACTACTTTACAGTATCATTTGGCTAATAAAACTCATTTAGAGTTTATTATCAAATTAATATCTGGGATAGTTGGAGTCATTCTTAACATTATGTTCATCCCCAAAATTGGTCTGGTTGGTGTTGGGATAGCTACTTTTGCAGCTAATTTCTTATACTTTGTGCTTTCTGCAATTGTTGTACTTCCTGATTTTCATTTGAATATCCCTAAAAATACGTTGTGTCGGATTGCTATTTCAGCAATTCCTGCTTCTGTTTTGTATTTCTTGTTTAAGTTCGGAGTAATATCAGTTCATGGTTCTATTCAGTTCTTTTCAACGATAGCGCTATTCTACTGTTTCTAAGGGGTATTAAAATTATTTGTATATAAAACCTCTGATTAATAAATCTTAATAATCTTTATATTTAGTAGCAAAATATATTATTTACAGACTTAAAATTATTGTTTAAGGGCATGATGTGCTTAAAAAATAGTAACATTTTAAGATTATTATTCATGCGCTTGATAAAATAATGGATATACAACCGGACTTATAAATAGATATACGAAAGGATAAAACAATGAATAGCCGAAAAAGAACTTTAAGACTTATTTCTGCTGCATTGACGTCATTATTTCTGATAAACCAGACTATGATGATTTCTGCTTTTGCAACGAATATAACAAATCCAAACGGAAGCCCGATACCGGGTCAAAACGGTACTTATACTTTAGATCCGACTGCAATTATAAAAAATACGGATATAGGTTTGAGAAAGTATCATGATTTTGATTTGAGCCAAGGAGATATTGCTAATTTAATTTTTAAATATGGCCCTAAAGATGTAAATACATTTATAAACCTTGTTGATAATCAAATTAATATCAACGGTATTGTGAACTCGATGCGTGACGGTAATTTTTATAACGGAAGAGCAATTTTTGTATCTCCAAACGGTATGATAGTCGGTGCTTCAGGCGTGTTGAACGTGGGTTCGTTAGGTGTATATACTCCTAATAATTCCACTTATCAGTACTATAAAAATAATCCAAGCGCAGATTATTCAGCACTTAAAGACCCTAAAAATGCAGGAGATGGTGTTGTAAAAATTGCAGGTAAAGTTCTTGCTGCAAAAGATATAGATATTGTATCTTCAAAAATTGATGTTCCCGGTAAAATGTTAGCAAATGGTACCGGAGTTGTAAGTACATTTGATGATAACGTTTTTGAACAGTTGGTAAATACGAGCAGTATGAAATCTGCTAAAACAATGTCTAAAAATAACGGTTCAATTACATTTACTTCTGTAAATGGTACAAATGTTTCAGGTTCTGTAATGAACCATGGTACAGGTGTAACATCCGTAAATAACCTTGCATCAAGCGGAATTATTTTAAGCGGTAATATGGGCTCTAACGGTAATGTAGAGCTTACCAACAGAGGTAGCGACGGTATTTTGATTGCGTCTTCCGGGCGTATTGATTCTAATCACGATGTTTTAATGAACGATGCATCATCTGTCGGTATTGCTCATAAGGGCTTAACTAATGCCGATGATAATGTATATATCAAGGAAAACGGCGGGAATGTGGTTATTGGTGACAGAACCTCGAACAATAATTACATTACAGCCGGTAAAAATATTGATATAAATGTAAAAAACGGAAACATTTTAAATTATGAAAGTCAACAATCTGATGCAAAACTTATGAAGATAGGGGATGCCAAGACATTACTCAGTGCAGGCGGCGATTTAAATATGGATGTCAGCGATGGAACAATCGGCTTAAATGTAGGTGACAATTGTACCGGCGGATATTGCACAGGGATTTCAAATGCTTCGACAACAAGAGATTATGCAAGATCAATAAATGGCAATATCAAAGGTGCAGTTACAGCAAAAACTACTGATACCACCGCAGCAAAACAAAATAATTATGTAATAAATTATGCAGCCGTAAATTCAGATATGAATATTGATAATATTAATGCTGATGGTCGTGTTATTCTTACTACTGATTATAACCAGAATGATGGTGTTACAAGATACAGTATGAATAATGTATCTAAGAATGCTGCAAAACCAAATGTTGAAGGTTATGGAATTTCATTGATTGCAAGTAAAGATATTGCCTCTAAAAATGCTCCTTTAACTTTTAATCAGACAAGACCGGGTGATTTGGCAACGAAAAATGCTCCTGTTCCTCAGTCCGGATACGGTATGGATGTATTAGCAAACGAAGATATCAATATTAAGGGTTTGGATGATAAATATGCCGTAAATAATGTATGCTCGATGATTTCAAGAGAAGGCGAATTAAATGCTGAATTTGCAGGTAATGTTTATATCGATGAAGTTACTGCCGAAAAAGATATGAATATAATTGCCAGAGGCAAATCATTAGAGATAAATCATTTGGGTACAGTTCCAAGAACTCCGGTTGATTATTTCGGCCCAAGAACAAACGGATTGGCTGATAATCCTTATTTGCCGGGTGGTGGTTATACAGGACCCGGTGAAAATGATTCAATTCCTGATAATGCAACATTAAAAGCGCTAGATATAAATAAAACCGTAAGACCGAACGGTACTGATGTTGACGGAGGATATTACGGTTATGCAGATTCTGTTGTTAGGGTTAATGACGGCAGATTAGATCGCGGAGAATTGAATATTGTTGCGGATAATATATACGCAAATGGGGTTGCAACTCATTTAGGTAAAGATGGATTCTCGAAAACTCCGGATCCTTCAACAAATAAAGTTGAAGGCGTATTTGTTCAAAACGGTCCTGATATTCCAACAGGACATGCTGTAAGACCTGATGATGTTACAGCCATTGGCAGAGATGAACATGAAAGAAATTATTACTATAATCCGGGAAATGGTGATGGAATTTTCAATGGAGAGCAATCACATGTTGATGAGCCCGATGATGGTGTAGTTGATGCAACTCCGTTAGAAATAACAGACCCGCCAACGGATCCTCCAACAGACCCGCCAACGGATCCTCCAACAGACCCGCCAACGGATCCTCCAACAGACCCGC
>CADCNV010000036.1 GCA_902802825.1 uncultured bacterium
GCAGTATTGTACCATAGCGTGTTTTTCTTTTCGGTTCACTTTTCTTTTTGCGTCGCAATCAAAAAGAAAAGTGAACTAAGAGAAATATTATTTCTCAAATATATTCCTATAATATGTTTTATGTAAAACAAAGTACGCAAACGGGAGTTTGATAAGTTTAATAAAATTTAATTATAAAATAATATTTCATTTCCGCATATTATTTATCCACATGGCTAATAGAATTTCCCATAAAACTTTATTATTCTCTATATATCAGAAAGGCGGAAGTTTTAAGGAGAAATTTAAAAATAAAAAGTGTATCTTAGTATGAAAAAGACATATTTTATTCTATTTTTATTTTAATCCGGCATTTTCACTTTTTAATATTTATATATGTTTGACAAACTGTTTCATACCTTTAAATAAACTTCCTATAACTACATAAAAGGTCGAAAAGTTAACAAACAGAAAATGCCGGTTTCTTCTTAATCATTAGTTAGAAAACATTGAGAATGTTTTTTCAATAGATTTTGAAATAATATTCTGTACAGAGTTAATTTCTGTATTCAATTCAGAAATTTCAGCATCAAGTTTTTTGGTTTTAACATCTATCTGATCTTCTTTAAATGTTATCTGAGCTTTCTTAGTTGTATAATCTACTTCTGCTCTTGCAATAGCATCGTCATCCTGTTCTTCAACTAAATACGGTATCTGATTATATCTTTCCTGATAGAAATACCCATCATCATTATTCAATCCCATAATCTGGTATCTTCCGTCTTTAATTGCAGATTCCATATATTCACTGTCTAATACCATATCATCATATCGCCATCCGCGAGAACAAATGTTGTTATATAATTCATTATAGAAATCTGCGATTTTCTCTTCATTGGTAACTTCAGTATCAGGGTCAGTCACAAAAAGATACTCGGGATCATCCGTTACAAATATCGTTCTTCCGTCAGCATTGGATTTACCTACAACATACCCCGAATCTGAACCTCTCAAATAGTTATCAAAGAAAGTCAGGAATGAATTAATAACATTTGTCAAACTCACACCATAACAATTTGAACCGGAAACTTGACATATTCTGTTCCATTCCAATGCTCCGGTATAAGCCGAATTGTTGCGCGGATAAGACAAACTACCCATGCCACCGGCATCTACAATATTACCGGAATTTAAAACTTTTTTCTCGACCATTTTCAATGCCATTTCAAGTGCAGCATCGGATGTTGTATCAACATTTATACCATTACCTATGTTTTTGTATCCGAAAATTTCTGCTACTTCTTTTATGATATCTTTCATTTTTTGAGATAAGTCATCTGCATTTTTACCCATGATAACGACATTGTTCTTCATCAAATCTACAAGTTTCATATCACTAAGATAATTTGCATCAAACTTTATTACATCATTAACAACCATTGTTAATTTTGAATCATGGATTTCACCTTTATCTGTTTGGAACATATCGCCAACATTTTGTACATTAGGCAATGCTGACCAATCTATTTTATGTTGACCAATATCTGCATCCAACATCAAATCTGCCAGTGTTTTATCAGCAACATAAGTCTTATCTAAAGGAGTTCCACCCATGCCGGCAGTAGCATTCCAATCTACATTTTTTACCCCATTAGGATCCCAACTTTTATCAGCTCTGGTCAATATATTATAGGTTAATTCCGTAATAACTCTGTTATCTTCATCACTTTTCGGTATCGTTCTTGGATTTGCAGGTTGAGCTCCATCAACATTAGCAAGAGCTGCAATAAATTTGTTACGACCTTCTGCGGTAGCAACTCCACCGCCCATTGAAATGCCTGCATATTCAGCAGCATCCGCATATTTTGAACTTAATATAATAGCACCCGATTTTGATGTAATCATAAACGGATTATAATCATTCGCAGCAGACGGCATCATAAGTAAGCTGTATGACAAACCGTAATCCATAGGATTACCAAAACTATCGCAAACCAAATCATTATGCCATACTAATTTAGTCGCATTCAAAGCATTTGCGTATTCTTGCGCAATATCGGTCATTTGATTCGTTAATTCCAACCTTTGCTGAGCCAACTCTGTTGACTTGAATTCACAATTGGCCTTTCTTAACGTAATGCCCAGGAATCTTGCTTGTGATGCGGCTAATCCCATTTTTTCGTAAATCCTTTCGGTTATAGTAATCCTTAGTTACCCATGTTTACGGCACTTTTATTGAAAAACTTGAAACATGATTATCATTTATGTAACAAAACTTTACATAATTTTTATTATTTGGAAATTATAAGGCAATCATAAATTTTATCAATTTTTTCTTTTATTTCACCAAACTGTGATTTCAAATCTTCATAACTGTTAAGAGTCACAAAACGGGCTTCTATTTCCTGTAAAATTTGTCTGTGCTTACGTTCTAATTCTTCAGGCGTCACGACAATACGCTGCTGAACAAGAAAAATTACTACCGCAATAATAACCGGGGAATAATAAATTAATGTATCCATAAATTTCTCCTTTTTATAAAACAATTGGCCAATAAAAATCCACAAGATAACTTGCAGCATCAAAAGGGTGAGATAAAAATTTGAGTTCTTTTGATTGCTTTATTTGCCTGTAATTCGGAACATCAATTTTTGAAGTTCCTTCAATATATTTTAAATTTTTAATGTTATATAAAAGTTTTTCACATTTTGGACTAACATACAAACCTATATCCCCGTTTGCATTTCGGACTTTTGCATTAAATGCGGCTACCCTGTTTTTTATGGGGGGATTAAACGGTTTTATCTTAATATCAGCATCATAGCCATAAGATAGAAGTTTTTTCTTTATGATTACATAGTTTGTATATTCACTTGTACAGCTCCGGTTATCACCTGAAGCATCACCGTTTATAATAATTTTGCCTTTGTGATTCGGGTATCTTCGGCAAAATTCTTCGCATGCCTTTGATGTTGTAGTATTTTCCAAAACTATTTCATCAAAATAAAAAACTTTATCTTCCGTTTTATGCGCCAAAACCCATGCCATAGGATCGACATTGAAATCACAGCTTAGATGAACATCAAAATCATCATGATATGCTATATTTTTTATATTTTCATCCGTAAAATCTTTTACAACAAGATTTTCATTATAATTTCCGGTCTGCCCGAGAACAAAAGTATTATAATATTTTTCATCATAAAGCTGCTTCAATTCTTCGCAAAAACTTTTAGGCAAATAGATATTTTGAGTAGTCGGGGCGCATATTATTCTGTAATTTGGGTTAGGATTTACAAAAAAAGTTTTATAAATCCACCCCTGCTGAATTTCAGGATTTGTATGCCCAAATATCCTGTATTGAAAATTTTTCCAAGTTTTACAGGGTTTTTGCCTCAAGCGTGCTAAAAGCATTTTAAATGTTTCATAAGGAATATCAGACATTTCTTCAATTTCAATAAAGCCGACATTCAGAGATTTTAATCTGTTTGGCTCATCAAAATGTCTGAAAATTATCTCCGAACCGTTATAAAATGACAGTTTTTGCTCTGTTGATGACCATTTAAAATCCTCACCTTCAACAAATCCCATACTTTCTAAATGTTCAAAATATGTTTGAAGTGTTGTATCTCTAACAAGCGTATAGGTTTGAGCACCAACTAAACCTTTAATTTTTGGATATTTAAGAGACAGCAAAATACCTAAAAGGGACCCCGCAAAAGTCTTACCGGAGCCGTATCCTCCCTGATAAACCGCAACATCAAGAGTATAGTCATGCGGTATTTCCAAAAATTGACGCTGAGCATCCAGCAATTTGTATTTCATAAATCACCTCTCAAAAACCTTTAATAAATTATATGGTTTTTGAGAAGGATTTAAAATTCCTCTAATCCGTCACAACTATTTAGCAGAGAAAGCAGATAAGCAGTTAGGTAGTTAAGTTCATTTTAAAATTTAATTATATTTAAAGTCCTATTATTATTACTAATAATAATACATGATACGAACTTATCTACATGTCTGCTTAACTACTTATCTACTTGAATTAAAAATCTTTTGGTTTGTATCTATATACCCTTTATATCACTTTCAATTTTAGCCAGAATTTCATCAAGTTTTGAAAAATCTTTTACGCCGCCCTGAGCAAAATTCGGGCGTCCGCCGCCATTTGCACCGGTTGCTCTTGCAATTTCACCAACAATCTGACCTGCATTAATTCCTTTTGCGATAAAACTGTCTGAAACTTTTGCCGCAACAGTTTTTTCTCCGGCTAGAACAACTATGCTGTCTTTGCCTAATTTATGCGATAAAAGTTCAAGACCGATTTTTAATCCGACAGGAGTAAGCTTTGTAACTTTTGAAATAAACAATTTCCCGCCATTTATTTCCTGAGCCCTGTCCGCAAAAGCAGCAAAACGATTGCGTGCATTTTCTTCCTGCAATTTTTCTACTTCTTTTTGCAAAGATTTATTCTCTTCCTGAATTTTATCTACACGATCAATAATTTCGTCATAATGCGCCTTAAATCTTCCCGAGAGATTATCCGTAACTTCAACTTTTGCATTAACGTAATTTATGGCTGCTTTTGATACAACAACTTCGATTCTTCTTGTACCGGCAGCAATTGCACCTTCTGATACGATTTTTACAAAACGCAAATCTTTAAGTTCTCTTGCGTGAGTGCCTGCACAGAATTCTTTTGAAATCGATTGACCGTCTTTTTCAATACTTACAACTCTGACAGTATCGCCGTATTTTTCACCAAACAGCGCTGTTGCACCCGTAAGTTCGGCTTCTTTTATACCCATAACTTTGGTATTTATTGTATAACCTTCACCTATCCATTTATTCATAAGATTTTCGGTTTTTTTAATTTCATCGGGAGTCATTGCTCTTGAGAATGTAAAGTCAAATCTCATACGCTCATCATCAACATAAGAACCGGCTTGTTTTACCTCATCACCAACAACTTTTATCAAAGCTGCCTGTAATAAGTGCGCAGATGTGTGGTGAACTCTGATTTCTTCCCGTTTATCAACATCAATTTTTGCACTTACAATTGCACCGATTTCAACATCACCATTCAGAATTGAACATCTGTGTACGTACAAATCATTAACTTTGAATGTTGTCAAAACCTCTGCCTTAAATGTTTCATTTTCAATATAACCGCTGTCACCGACCTGACCGCCACATTCGGCGTAAAACGGGGTTTTGTCTAAAACAATATCAACATAACCTTCGCCTTCAATTTGGGCAAGGATTTTGGCATCATTACATTCGTTTTCGCTGTAACCGATAAAGTTTGTCGAACCGACTTCCTTTTCTACCTGAGCATATTTAATATCACCTGTAACGGAAATCTTTGCGGTTGCAGCTTTTGCTCTGTCTTTTTGCTCCTGCATTGCAACTTTATATCCGTCTTCATCAACATTTAATCCGTTTTCCTGAGCAATTTCTTTAGTAAGTTCAAGCGGAAAACCAAATGTATCATAAAGTTTGAAAGCACTTTCACCATCAATATCTTTTTTTGCTTCAATAAATTCTTCAAGCAATTTGTAACCTCTGTCAAGAGTTTTATTGAATCTTTCTTCTTCTGCTTTTATCGTATCAATAACTTTTTGCTTATTTTTAACAAGTTCAGGATATGCTTCGCCATAGTGTTCAACAACAGTATCAACCAGCTTGTATAAGAAAGGCAATTCCATACCTAAAATCTTGCCGTGTCTTAATGCACGTCTTAAAATCATTCTCAAAACATAACTTCTGCCTTCATTCCCCGGAATTACACCATCAGAAATCAAGAAAGTAACACATCTTGCGTGGTCTGTTATGATTCTCAAAGACACGTCTGTTTTTTCGGATTGTTTATAAGGAACTCCGCACATTGAAGAAACTTTATCCAAAATTGGTCTTAGTAAATCGGTTTCAAAAGTAGATGCAACCCCTTGGCAAACCATTGTGATACGCTCTAAGCCCATGCCTGTATCAACATTTTTCTTGCCTAAAGGTGACTGATTGCCTTCTTCATCCTGATATAATTCAGTAAATACCAAATTCCAGATTTCAACCCATCTGTCACATTCGCAGGTATCAATACCGCAATTCGGATGACCGCAGGAATATTCTTCCCCCAAATCATAGTGAATTTCGGAACAAGGACCACAAGAACCCGATGCCCCCGGAGGACCCCAGAAATTATCTTTTTTACCTTTTCTTTTAATTCTTTCTGCAGGAACACCTACATTGCGCCAAATTTCATATGCTTCATCATCGGTTTCAAAAATAGTAATCCAAAGTCTGTCTTTATCTAATTTCAAAACTTCAGTGACAAATTCCCATGCCCAGGGAATAATTTCTTTCTTATAATAATCGCCAAAAGAAAAATTACCTAACATTTCAAAGAAAGTATGGTGGCGCGGAGTTCTTCCGACGTTTTCAATATCAGAATCTTTTCCGCCTGCTCTTGCACATTTTTGACAAGAAGTAGCTCTTGCCGGTTCATAAGGACATGGCTGAATTTCCAAAAATATCGGCAAAAACTGAAGCATGCCGGCAGTCGTAAGTAAAACTGTCGGATTATCAGGCACCAAACTTGAACTGGGGACTACAGTATGTTGGTATTTACCCCTAAAAAAGTCTAAATATAATTTTCTGATTTCATTTCCTTTTAGCATATTCTCTTATCCTCATTATTTATTTTTGTCCCCCTTTTCAAGAGAAAGCGGCACGAAGTACCATTGGGGTTTATATGTAAAACATCATACCCCAAACATAGAAATAAATACAGATAGAAAAGATATTTTAAATCGAAATATTATATTCTGTTATGCCAAACACCGCCTTGTCTGTCTACAAAAGCATCATAACAAGACCATATTCTGAAAACACCCGTTAAACCTAAAAGCGCATGAGTAACATTTTTATCAAAACTCTGATCATTTACTGCCTGTCCGATTCCCGGCCAAATTATTAAAGAAAGTGCTGCAGCTCCGACTGATCTTCCGCTTACATGACCATTTTTACCATGTGTCCCCGCAAATGCCGGTGTACATAAACTTAAAATGGATAATAATAAAACAGCAATGCACAATTTTTTCATAACTTATACCCCCTTAATTCCTTTTTGTATGATTGTTAAATCTATAATATTTTTAAGAATACTCTAACAATGATTTTATTGCAAATTATTTAATTTATTGAAAATAAATTTAATTTGAATATTTTTTCACATATTCAACAGCATCGAAATTATCCGGATTTGCGCTTGGAGCAGGAGTAAATATAAGCAACGATCCATCTTCGAAAGAGCCGGTAATATTCCCATTTTCTACAGATTTTATCTTAAATACATCATCAGGTTCTTCGCTGCCGCCGAATTTGAATTTTACATAGCCATCTTCCTGAACACAAGAAAACGGCAGACCAATACCCATTTTACTATCCTCTGTATAGCCGGAATTTTCATCATAAAAAATATAAAAATCTTTGTATGAACTATTTTTATCGGGAAAATTCGTTTCATACACTCCTTTGTGAAAGTATGCCGCTGCTACTGATTCATTTTTCGAATTAATATTTGTACAACCCGTAATTATTCCAATTACTGCAACAGCCAATATTAAAACTCCTGATAATTTTATTAATTTTTGCATAAAATTCTCCTTGATTTTAATTTATATATTATGCCTGTAATAATATATACCAAAATTCCTAATTGTAAAATTACAGTCGTCTTGAGAAGAAAGAACAGATTTTTTGAGAATTTTTAATATAAAAATATCACTATTTTTGTTATTGTTGGGTTTCACCCAACCTACCGGCTAAGCCGGAAGCGTTTACTGCTTTTGAATAACAGTAAAATCAGTACTAAAAACACATTACAAAACAACAAAAATGCACTTCGAAATATATCGATTTCAGTCAAGTTACGCGTTTTTAGTATACCAAGCACCGCGGGTTTTGCCGTGTTTTATCAGGTAATTATTTTCAACCAAACTTGATAAATGCTTTTTAATTGTATTTATATTTGTTTTGGTTAATTCAGACAGTTCAGAAATTGTTGCCCTGTCTTTTGTTTCAAATACTTCCATAATTTTTGCTGAAATTTCCGGCAAATCCAAATTTGTTTGAATAGAAGTATTTGTGTGTTCAATTTTATATTCAAGTCTGATTTTTTGCTTCTGTAAAGTTTTCAGGAAAAACATTAGCCAAGGTTCATAGTCAGGCTCTTTATTCAGAGTTGTCTGAGTCTGTCTTAAAGCTCTGTAATACCCCTCTTTGTTATCCTCAATTATTGATTCCGTTGAGCTATAAGGAACATAAGCATAACCTGATTTTAATAACAAAAGGTTTGTTAACGCTCTTGATAATCTACCATTCCCATCTTGGAACGGGTGAATTGCAAGAAAATTAACCACAAAAATCCCAATAACAATTAGCGGATGATAAAACCTATCCGACAAATTTTTGTTTGTCCAATCTACAAGCTCCTGCATTTTTAATGGTGTTTCAAAAGGAGTTGCTGTTTCAAAAACAACACCAAGTTCTTTGCCTTCACTATCATAAGCGGCAACGGCATTGGATATTTTTTTGTATTCGCCTTTATGTTTTTCATCTTTTGAAGAATATTCAAGCAAAATCTTATGCAATTGTTTTATATAATTCTCCGATAGCGGAATGACTTCCCAATCCTCAAAAATTGTATCAGCAAGCTTTGCGTATCCTGCAACTTCTTCTTCATCTCTATTCGCAAAAGATTGCTTTTTTATTCGTGATAATAATTCTTCTACCTGTTTATCTGAAAGTTTATTACCTTCAATTCGGTTTGAAGAACCTACACTTTCAATTGTTGCAACTTTTTTTAAAGCTCTTAATTTTTCCGGAGCCATTTTGCCTAATAGCTTCCAGGAACCTTTGAATTCATCAATTTCAGAAATAATTGAAAGCATTTGATTATTAATTTTGATATCTATATTTCCTAACATATTTGCACCCAATTAGACCTAATGTGACCTAATAATATATTATTTTTATCTGATTGTCAAGATTGCTAAACCTTAAATCATCAAGCATATAGTTACTTAAACCGAGTTCTTGTTTGATTTTATAAAAGTCTTTCCTAATTTTCCGTTTCATGTGTTTCTTTTTTTGTTCACTCCCTGTTAAAATGGTGTTCAATGGCTGTTTTAATGTGGATGGGGTTTATTTGGGACATTTGAATTGTAATTAATTAGCCTGTGTTAGCGAACATGTTTAGGTTTTAGCTGTTTTAGACGAATTGACTGAAATTGGACGAAATGTCCCTTTCCTTTCACTTTTTGTCCTCAGAATGTCCGATATAAATCTAAATAAATCGCTAAAACTCAAACACACTCTATATTATAGCGATGACAGAATTTGAACACAAAAGTCCCGTTTGAAAGTGCAATTTTTCAGGTCGGAAGTAAGCCGGAAGTGTTTATGACATTTGAATAACAGTAAAATTTGTACTCAAAATACATTACAAAACAACAAAAATCTACTCCAAAATCTATCGCTTTCAGTCAAGTTTTGTACTTATAAAACTTTTTTATTGGTAAATACATCAAATAATATTTTAAACAAGGTTTTCGTTGGGTATAAAATGTAGAATATAAAAGCTGGCAACATAAAAGTAAATTTTTTCATGTTGAAAAACAAAAATATAATAACAAGTATTATGGTAATCAAACAAGAAAAAATAGCAACCTTATAATAATTTGAAAGTCTTTCAAGTAAATTTAAACTATTATCTTCTGGATCAGTTTTCAAATATAGCTTTTTAACCTCCGAAGAATTAATCATTATTGAAATACTTGTAAGTAAAAATCCAAAATATATTGCTAGGAAAGACATTAATGCAGATAATACATTCTTTTCTACAGAAAATCCCGTAAAAAAACAAATCGTTCCAATTAAAATAGTAATTATAATCGATATTATTACATCAAATTTGTACATATTATATTTTCTCCAAAATAGCATTTAAAACATCTTGATCGTTGGCAAGATTTTCATCATTCTCAGCAACAGTAATAATGACTTTTTTGTTAAACGTACCAGAATTAAATATTTGTTCAAAGTTTTCCTCGTTTTGTCCAATTATCATTAAATCTTTTAATTCTTAATTAATAAAACGATTTTTGAGATTTTGTATAATACATCCTTTATCAAGTGGTTTGTCGATACAGTTTATTTCTATCTTAAAATCAATATTAGAGCCATATCCCAACAAATCTTTAAATGCATTATTTAACGATGAATTTTGATTAAATAAATTATCTTGTGATGTAAACCTTATAGTACGTATCTCTTTTATCTTAGTATTAAATTCTTCAATATCAACAAATAATGTATTAATACTTATTCCCAAATTTAATTTGTTTTTCAAAAATTCTTCTACAAACTTTTTCTTTTTATTATTGCTTAAATACAAAATGTTATTTTCAAAGTCAAACAGTGTAAAAAATTGATTACGCATTTCAACAAGATTTGAAGTCCTTGTATTATCTTTATATTCAAAACTATCCTTATCTAGGACTTGACTTGGACAAGGATTTGGATTTCCATATTTAGAGGTAATCCACAAGTATTTATCATTAACTAAAGATACGTATATATCATATACAATTCCTTTATATTCTTCCTTAAAATTCGTTTCTTCTAATAAAGTTTTTATATCATCTTTTTTTAATAGCCTATTATCAAAGCCATCTTGAACAACTATTCTAAAATTTGAAAAATTTATTTCCATATAACTTTCCTTTTTCTTATTTAATAATATATTAAAGATTTTCTATTGCATATAATGGTATGTCTATAAGATTATCAGTTTTCTTATAATCCGCCATTGAAGTCCTTATTGCATAATTTGGTTTAAATTTTTCCATATAAACTTTTAAACTTTTAGCCTGTAAGTTCTTTTCAGCTTTAACTTCAACAGGAACAACATTTGATTTTAGTTGAATTACAAAATCTACTTCTGCTCTGCTTGTTTCATTAGACCAATACATTACCGGCAAATCTTTAATAGTCTTAAATTGTTGCAAAACGTATTGTTCTGCAATAGCACCTTTAAATTCTTCAAATATACGATTCCCATCTATAATTGTTTCTGCTTCCAAGCCAGTCATTGCACCTAATAACCCAACATCCAAAACAAATAATTTAAATGCGCTAAAATCTTCATATGCAATAATTGGTAAATCCGGTTTTGTTATTTTGTTTACTCTGTAAATCAAGCCACTATTGATCAACCAAGATAACGCAGTTTCAAAATCTCTTGCTCTTGCACCTTCCTTTACGGCTCCATATATAAATTTCTTGTTTTCTTTACTCAATTGTGCAGGGATTGATTTCCACAATAAACGTATTTTAGCTACAGTATTTTCGGGAATGTGCTTTGTAAAATCTTCTTCATAAGCAGCTAGAATCTCATTTTGTAGTTCTCTTACACTCATAAAATCTTTGTTCTCTACAAAATCACTAACAACTTCTGGCATACCTCCTACGTAGCAATATTGTTTTAATAGTTTTGCATATTTATTATTGAACAGTTTTATAGTTTTATAATCTTTATTGTTTAATAATTCTACAAATCTTTCTTCATCCATTGCTAATAGGAACTCTTCAAAACTTAAAGGGTAAAGATTCATAAAAGAAACTTTACCAACAGGAAATCCAGTTCCTTCATGACAGGCAACACCTAATAAACTCCCGGCGACAATAATATCGTATTGAGGAGCATTTTCTCTAAAATATTTTAATGAGGTTAATGCTCTTGGGCATTCTTGAATTTCATCAAGAATTATTAGTGTATCTTCAGGATTTATTTTTATCTTTGTTGCAAGACCGATATCCATAATCATGCGATTTGTATCATAGTCTGTATCAAATATTTCTCTACTTTTTTCGTCAAGATCAAAGTTAATATAAGCAACTTGTTTATAATATCTTTTGCCAAATTCTTGCATCAACCAAGTTTTACCAACTTGTCTTGCCCCTTGTATAATTAATGGCTTGTGATTTTTTTTATTCTTCCAATCTATAAGTTGTTTTATAGCGTATCTTTCCATTCCCTAATCCTCTCTTTATAAGTCTATTATATCACAAACTGAACATTTTTTACACGACTTTTTATCATGTTTTACACGTTTTTTACACGACTTTTGAAGCTAATTTGCACATTTTTGACAGAATCTTAAATCGTCAAACATGTAATTTGTTAAGCCAAGTTCTTGTTTTAATCTATAAAAATCTTTTCTTATTTTGCGTTTTAATGATTTTTTCTCTTGTTCACTACCTGTTAAAATGGTGTTCAAAGGCTGTTTTAATGTAATCAATTTTTGAACAATTGGGAGCATATATGAATATTTCTTTTTTAGAATTTTTAAAAGTTGTGTCAGTTGTTCCGGTGTCAGAATTTGTATTTGTCTTTTTGGAATATCTGCAATTCTTTTTACTTCAAAAATACAAGTTTTATTAATATATCCTTCATTTTGAAAATGTTTTATTATCTGATTTAAAAGAGTCAGAATGTTTTTTATTCTGCGTTCAGATATTTGTTTGTGCTGCATACACTTTCTGAAGCTCTCAACATCAGAAACAGTAATATCCTTAAGTACAAAACCTTTAAAATATGGAATAATATGTGCATTGATAAATGTTTTGTAGGCTTTAATCGTATTTTGTTTTACATTTCGGCTCTGACATATATTTAAAAATGAATTACACGCATTTGTTACTGTAATATCGGAATCTATACACGGAATATTTTTATCAATAATTTTAAATGTATCTTCAACTTTTACTGTTTCAACATATTCAAATCTACCTCCGCATTGTTTAATATTCTCCGATTCTCGCAAAAATCTTTCGGCGGTTTCCGCATCAATCTCGCAGAACATAACAATATCTTCGAGAGTAAATGTTTTCAATCTTTTTGCGACTTTTAAAATTTTATCCATTTAACACCTCCTGTGCTATATTTTCATCAATTTGCGTTAATCCGTTTGCTTGCGCCACTTTTTCAAAAGCATCAATTGTATTTACAATTTGCCTAAAACTTTTGGCTTTGTTGTGTATCAAATGTACAGCATCTTTTGTTATTTCAACTTCCGAGATTTCTTCTGCAATTTGCTTGATATCAGAATATTCAAACTCGCTAAATTTGTATATTTCGGAAATTCTGTCAAACAGGTGAGTATGCTTTTTGAGTTTGTGTTTAGCGAGCTGCATCCCAACCAGAATTATCGGGACACCTGTTTCATCATGTAAATCGCGCAAAGTTTCTATTGTTCTGAAATCAGCAATCAGATAATCAATTTCATCAACTATTATAATCTGCGGATTTGATTTGAGTGCATTAACACATTGTCTGAAAATATCCGCAGTATAAAATCTCGGGATTTCATCAAGCTCTTTTGCAATTTCTTCTAATAACCACTTCGGACTCATTGAATTTGTTGCTCTTACATAAACCGCATCATACTGTATTGAAAGATACAATGCCGTTTTTGTTTTCCCAAGTCCTGCATTACCATAAACCAGACCAATTTTTGTGACATTCTCCGGTTTATTTTTCAGGTTATGAATCAGGTTAATAAAACCTTTTACGTTCTTCGTTTTAACAAATATCGGTTTCATATTCTTTAAACTCCTTTGATTTTTTGTACCCTGTAAGCCAAACCCTGTCTTCATTACAAATGCAACCGTGCTCCATCAGGTATTCATATCTTTCTCTGCTTGTTTTGAATAGTGGCTTAACCGCAGGGTTATATTTTTCCGAATTTTCATTTTTAATTTCTATCTTGGGAATAATTAGTGAGGGTAAAATCTCTTCCTCTTCTTTTTCGATTTCACACTCCAAAATTTTCAAATCTTCAACATTCAAAAACTCTTTACAAGCCTTTATTGTTTTGTTTTTAAGCTGTTTTTGCTTTTGGATTTTTTGTTTGTAATCCTCAATATCCTTAACTTCACCTGTGTAATGTGCTAGCGGATGAGTCAGGGTAATTCTATCTGCTCTGCATAAAAACTTACCGGATATTGTATAAACATTGATATAGCTCAAATCAAACAAGCTGTATTTTATTATGACTTTCTGCCTCAACCCATATAGTGCATCGTTATAATAATCCGATTTTAAAAACCTTATTCCCTGACTTGTTATTGTTTTGATTTTCTGTGCTAACATCAAATCATCGAGTTCTCTTGGGTTTATCTCCTGTTTTTCGATATTATTAAGCATTTCCTGAATAGTTTTTGTTCTATCATTCGGATAAGGCAGAGAATTTTTATACTCAAGCCAACTGTTTATCATTTGAATTGTTTGTTGAATTGTGGGAACGAACTCCTGATGAATTTCATTATGGAATTTTTCATTCCTTCGAAGTCTTGCGGGTTTATTTTCTATGTTTGTTCCAATATAACTTGGTAATAGCTTTTCAAAACTTTCCTGCATTTCCAGGAAAAATCTCTCAATTACTTTTGCTCTGGCATTATACGGATTTGCAAAAACTGTTGTTATACCTAACTTTTCATAAATTCCTTTTAAACCAACTTCATCAAATTTAGCACTGCCTACAAAATATTTGCTGCGGAAGGCTCTGCCGTTATC
>CADCNV010000037.1 GCA_902802825.1 uncultured bacterium
TAATTTTGTAAAATAAGTGCATGAAAAAAATATGGATTTTATTTTTAATATTTTTATTTATAACTTGTCCTGTTTTGGGTTGTCCTGTAACAAAAAACCAGCCGATTACTCATCCTGACGGTACTATTGAATATGATTTTTCTAAACAATCTCAAACCAAAGCAAGTAAAATATTATATAAATATATATTGAAAGACTTAAATAAAACTCCAAAAGAAGCACAAGATTTTGCAAATATAACCCCAAAAACAGTAAGTGCTTTTGAAACCGATTTAAACGGTGACGGTAAAAAAGAAATTATTGGTGTTGTTTTTTCAACATACTATTGGGGAACAGCGGGATATTCTTTATTTATTCTTGAAGAAAAAGCTAATAATTATCAGAATATTGCATATTTATTAAATTTTGAGCCTTTGAAAGAAATCTATATTTTGAATAAAAAAACTAATAAATACAAAGATATACAATTTTATGGCTCAAGTGCACATAATTTTAAGAGTTTTATAGCAAAATTTAACAAACAAGAATATGTAAATATAGAGCAAATAAAGTTATTCAAAGAATATTTAAAAGATTTTTCTGGCTATGATGTATCTGAAATAACAGGTATAAAAGAATAACATCCGTTGAAAGTATAAATAGCGTAAAGGTATTTAAAGATTTAAATACCTGAATTAGTAATGAAATCGAAAGGATAATTTTATGAAAAAAGAATTAGAAACTTATTATAATGCTATTGGGAAAAGAGAATCAGGTAATAATTACAAGTCAGTTAACTCAGTTGGCTACATTGGTAAATATCAAATGGGTGAAGCTGCAATGATAGATGCAGGATATTATAAAAAATCTTCTCGTAATTATAATAATGATTGGTCTGGTCAATTTACTGGTAAAGATGGAGTTTACAGTGTTGAAGATTTTTTAAATAATCCAAAAGCTCAAGAAAATGCTATGCATATCTACAAAAATAAACAATGGGGTTACATTAAAAAATTTGCACCAACGTATAGTGGTAAAATTATAAATGGCAAACCGGTAACTTATTCTGGAATGCTTGCGGCCACTCATTTACTTGGTCAGCAAGCATTGGAAGATTACCTAAAGAGTGGAGGTAAAATAAAAGCATCTGATGGTTACGGTACAAATATTGAAGAATATTTACAT
This sequence comes from uncultured bacterium, assembly GCA_902802825.1. Lineage (GTDB taxonomy): Bacteria > Cyanobacteriota > Vampirovibrionia > Gastranaerophilales > Gastranaerophilaceae > Zag111. The sequence goes on from CADCNV010000037.1 coordinate 1,165, forward strand.
AAATTTTCTGGTTATGATGTTTCTTCTATTACTGGTTTACCTGATGATTCATATCTTATGTCTAAACCAATTAAAGAAAATTCACAAGTCCAAACAATACAGACACAAATTCCAATTCAGGCTAATAGTATAAATACCCCGTTCAAATTAGGAATTGAATATAACGATTACCAACAAAACAACCTTCCTGATTTAAATGATTTAATGATTAATCCTATAAATCAACAACCTGATAATCCTTGGGATATGATTCCAATGGCAATTCCTGAGAGTTTAAGACAACCTTCAGGTGCTCCAACAGGTCAGGCGGCAAATTTTGATATTAATCAACTCGCAAATATTTTGGGAATTCAATTACCTGAAGTACAATCCAAACAGGATTTAGGCTTATTCGGTTACACAAATCCACTGACAGGTAGTAACCACATATATACACGTGAAGAAGTCGGGCAAATGTCATCAACGGAACTATGCCAACCAATGGTGATTTGCAACGAGAAGCAATGACAGGTGGCGGTGTTGTTTATGTAAATTCTTATACCCGTTCCGATGGTACAGAAGTTAAAGGTTATTACCGCAGCAGACCCGGTATTTAGTTTTTTAAAAGATGAATGGGAATAATCTCCCATTCATCTCAATCTCACAGTTATTTTTATCTTATTATAAGTGTTAAATTATATTTATGCTATTAAGCCATAGTCAATTCGCCAAATTTCAAACTGTTTATAGCTTTTTCAGGTAAAATAGCCGACTTGATTTCCAACAAATCCTGCTGCATCAATCGTCTTGGAGATCCGTCTTCCATTGAATGATTTCTCAAAAGATAAGACGGATGGAAAATAGCCATAGCTTTATATGTTTTATCGTTTATAGTAACATCAAACCATTTGCCTCTGACTTTTGAAATTTGGACTTTTTTATCCGCATAAAAAGATTTTAATGAAGTTGCTCCGCAAAATACAATTGCTTTTGGATTCATAATATCAATTTGTGCGGTCATATATTTTTCACAAAGAGATTTTTCAACATCAGTCGGAACTCTGTTTTCCGGAGGACGACATTTTACTGTATTTATAATATATAAATCTTCCTGTCTTGAAATTCCTGCTTCTGCCAAAAATTCATTCAAAAGCTTTCCGGCTCTCCCAACAAACGGAGTACCCGTTTCATCTTCGGTTTCACCAGGTGCTTCACCTATCAAAACAATTTTTGCAGTTTCAGGATTTCCATCAGAAAACACAACATTATTTCTTGTATTTCCTAATATACAATCATGGCAATTTTCACATTTTTCTTTAACTATCTCAAGACATTCTTTTTTTATCATTAATCTTCTCTCCCTTTAAAAAATCCGATATTATACTTTTTACAATACCTTTTAAGTTCTTTCATTATTATACCTGATAATAAAAATACTGCAATCAAATTTGGCACAGCAAGGAATAACGTGAATCCGTCGGACAATCCGACAACACTTTTTAAATTCATAGCAGAGCCAATAACAATAAAAATACAGTATATTATCTGAAACGTTCTCGTTTTAAGTTTTGATTCCCCAAATAAAAATGTCCAGCTTTTCACACCATAATATGAACCGCAAAGCATAGTGGACAAGACAAAAAATGCAGCCATAACAGTCAACAGAATCGGGAAATAAGCCCATACACTCTCAAATGCATGTGAAGTCAATTCGATACCTGCAGGAACACCCAAATAATCTTTGTAAGCCCCTGTAACAACTATAATAAAGGCAGTTGCAGAACCGACAATTACGGTATCAACAAACGGCTGCAGCATAGCAATAAATGCCTGAGCAACGGGCTTACTTGTTTTAACAGCGGAAAATGCAATCGGCGCAGTACCTAAACCTGCTTCATTTGCAAACATTGCCCTGCGGAATCCCCACAACATGCAACCGAAAACTCCGCCGCCAACGATTGCCTGCGGTTTAAATGCTTCACTTATAATAAGCATTATTGTATTCGGTATATTTTTGATATTTAAAATACAAATTAAAAATGCGCTCAAAACATACACACTGCACATCAAAGGAGTAACTTTAGAGGTAAATTTGCCTATTGATTTAATTCCGCCAATAACTGTAATATATGTAATCACAGCCACTATCAGACCAAATAACCATCTGCAATCGGTAAACCACCCCGTAACGTTAGAAATTTGCGTTGTAATTGCATTTATCTGGAATAAATTCCAACCGCCTATCATTGCAAAAATACAACATATTGCATAAATATTTGCAAGATACGGAGTAAACGGTTTAATCCAGTTAGAACGCAGACCGTTTATTATGTAATACATAGGTCCGCCTGATGATGAACCGTCTTTATTAATTTGTCGAAATTTTATTCCAAGCAAAACTTCGGAAAATTTTAGAGCCATAGAAAAAATTCCCGCAGTAATCATCCAGAAAATCACTCCCGGCCCGCCTATTGATACGGCAAGCGCAGAACCTACAATATTTCCCATTCCTGCAGAAGCGGAAATCGTTGCTGTGAGTGCCTGAAAAGATGATACTTCCCCTTTTCTTTTTTTCTTTATAACATCCTGATGCTTATATTTTTGAGTCAGCAAATCAAGAGCATGTTTAAACCCCCAAAAACCGATAAATCTTGTCCTTATGGTAAAATACAATGCTGCAATAATTAAAAGAGCAATCAAAAATTCTACACGAACACCCTGAATAGTTACATGAGAAAAAATTATCCCTGAAATTTTATTTGCAATAGGGGATAAAATACTGTCAATCCTGCTATCTATATTCATATAATAATTTTACCATGAAAATATACAAATTATATTTATTGACAACTATCAAAAAAAAATATAATATTTTAAAATAACAATTTAAATAAAATTTGGAGAGAAAATGAAAAGACTAGCTCTTTTATTAATTTTAGCAGTTACGTTATGCGGTTGCACAAAAGTTGAAGATGTTGAATATGAACCAATAAGTTTGGCATTACCTAAAAAAGGAACTTATTTTTGTCCGATGAGAGGATATGATGGTTCGTATTTGTTAATGGAAGACATTTTTGATGCTTCAGAAAAATGTGAAAACTGGAATAACGATTTTTGGAAAGAAAATAAACCTGAAGCATATGAAAATTGTCTGGAACAAAAGAGATTATTTGTAGAAAGATTTCAACAAAATACCTGTGTACCTGTGCTTAAAAAGAACTTTACTGAAGGGAAATCAGGATGTTTGGTTCAGGTAATTGAAAAATATAACAAAATAATAAAATACTCATGCTTTGGACCTGATGTTGACTCTGTTCTTAAAGCAATCAAAAAGAAATATCCGAAAGAAGAAATATAAAAAACGAGGCAAATGCCTCGTTTTTTTATTTTTGAAATACGAAAATATATTCGTGGTTAAATATTGAAAATCCGCCTGCTAAAGCACGATAACGCCACAAGTTTGCAGTTCTGCCTTTGGCACGTTCATTTCCCTGAATATCTTTTACAATTGTTGATTTCAATTTGAAACCGATTTTTCTCATCCTGTTCATACACTCGAAACCAAGCGGCTGAACTTCCGAATTTTTATAACTGTCACCAATAATCAGGCAGGCAAAACGACCTTTTTCAAGCAAATCATAACCATTTTGAGCAACTTTTTCGAACATATCATAGAATTCTTCAGTTGATTCACAATTTGATAAATCTTCTTTTTTATCAGAAAACTTAATAATATCGTCATAAGGCGGATGAAGCATTAAAAACTGTGCATTTTTTTCACCCATAATTTCAAGCCGTGCTTTTACTTTTTCAACAGCATCATTACTTGTTGAATCGGAGCAAATAATATTTACATCCGTAACAAGTTGTTTTGGTGTAAATTTTTCGGAAACACTGTCAACTAAATCTTGCTTAAGCTCAACACCAATACATTTTCTGTCCATATTAACCGCTTCAATTCCGGAAGTTCCCGAACCGAAAAACATATCAAGAACTACATCGCCTTTTTTGGTGTAACGCTCATACATTTGCTGAGCAATCTGAGGAATATAATTCCCATGATAATCGTTTGAATGTCCATGTTCTTTTAATCTTGACGGAAATAGCCAGAGAGAATTTGTTATAATATGCGCATATTCTTTCCATTTGTTCAGATTGATATCACTGTATTTTGTTGTTTTTATATCAGGTTTTTGAACAACACGTAAATCTGCTTTCTTTTTAGGTTTTAATTTGGTATTGTATTTTAAAATCTTTGCCAAAATTCTCTCCTCCCGTATTGTACAAATCCATCTTATAAAACCTGCCCAAATTTGTAATCAAACATTTATATGATTTTGTGCTATCATTTGAATAGATAAAGGGATTGATTTTAACTAAAAAATTTGCCCCCTATCAGGGGGAAATGCCCAAAGGGCAAAGGGGGTTATTTGCCAAGAATAAAGCAGTTATCAAAAAATCTCATAAATCAAATTGCGGCAGGAGAAGTCATTGAAAGACCGGCATCTGTTGTTAAAGAACTTACGGAAAATTCCATTGATGCGGGGGCTACAAAAGTCAGTATTGATATAACAAATGACTGCCGTGACATAAGGATTGCAGATAACGGCTCCGGGATTCACCCTGATGATATTTTGCTTGCTTTTTCAAAACACGCAACAAGCAAAATTCAGGAAGATGACGACTTATACAATATTCACACTTTCGGTTTCAGAGGAGAAGCACTTGCAAGTATAATTTCTATTTCTAAACTTACCTGCATAACAAGAACTCCTGAATTTGAAACAGGGACAAAAGTAAAATGTGAAAATTCGGAAGTTTCACAGGTCGAAACAGGTTGTGCAATCGGCACGATTATGGAAGTAAAAGATTTATTTTATAATTTGCCTGTTCGCTTGAAATTTTTAAAAAGCTCTAATACAGAATTTTCTTATATTCAAGAAATTGTACAATCCATCGCACTTTCACATCCTGAAGTATCTTTAGAATTAAAGAAATACGGCAAAACTGTTTTAAAAACAACAGGACAAAATAATTTAACCCAAACAATTAAAGAAGTTTATTCATCTGATGTTACAAATAATTTAAAAGAAGTTTTAAAAACAGATGAACTTTCGGGACTTAAAATTTCCGGCTTTGTAAGTACACCTGATTATACACGTTCAAGTAAAAAAAGTTATTATACTTACATAAATTCCCGTGCGGTAAAATGTCCTGTATTTCAAAAAGCAATAGACACTGTATACAGAACCCTAACTGCTAACAACAAATATCCGTTTGTTGTTTTGAACCTTGAAATCCCTCCGCACGATGTTGATGTGAATGTACATCCGACCAAAAAAGAAGTTCGTTACAAAAATCCGAATCAGATTTTCAATTTCATTTTCAGTGCAATACAAGGCGGACTTGCAAATTATGCTGAAAAAACAAATGCAGCACCTTTTACTCCCGCAAATAATCCTGAGCCGATAAGTAACAGCTCATCACCTATTGTGCAATTCCCAAAGGTAAATAACGGAATTTATGTTGATGAAAAATCAGATACAATGTTTGTTCCGCAAAATATTATGGATAAAATGGAATCAACTTATACTCCAAAAACCGATTATTCTCAAAATTTTCAACAACATCAGATATTTGAAGTAAAATCACCGATTGAAGAAAACGGGGATAAAATAATCGGTCAGTATAAAGATACATATATCCTGATTGAAACCGAAGAAGGGCTTGAAATTGTTGATCAGCACATTGCTGAAGAAAGATACAATTACGAAAAACTGCAAAATGACAAAGAAATCATTTCGCAAATGCTTTTTGTTTCCGATGTTATAGAAATTTCCGCATCGGAATGTGAACTTATAAGAGAAAATCTGGCAAAATTTGAAAGATACGGCTATGGAATAGAATTCGTCAGCGATAAAGAAATAATTTTCCGCAAAATACCGCAAATTCTTTCGAAAATAAACCCGAAAGACATTATTGCAGAAATTCTTCAAAATATAGAAGGGAATATTGATTCATTGGAAGAAAATATTCTCAAAACAACCGCCTGCAAAGCATCAGTCAAAGCAAATACACCGCTTACAATCTGGCAGATGCAGGAAATAATAAAAAAATGGAGAACAACAAAAATGCCGTACACTTGCCCGCACGGCAGACCTGTTTGCCATACTATTCCGCACAAAGAACTTGCAGGATTTTTTCAGAGAGCAAAATAATTATGCAAACAATTAAAATTCAATGTCCGGCAAAAATTAATTTAAATCTTAAAGTCACAGGGAAACTTGAGGGCGGCTTTCATTCAATTGAAAGCATTATGCAAACTGTGAGTTTGTATGATTATTTAACTATTAATGTCGAAGATTCCGATAAAACAGAAATTATCTTATCAGGGAACAGCAGTGAAATTCCTTATGATGAACATAATTTGGTATATAAAGCCACTAAATTGTACTTAGATTATTTCGGAATTAAAAATAAAAAAATAAATATTTATATTGAAAAAAATATTCCGATTGCTGCGGGACTTGCAGGAGGAAGCACAGACGCAGCAGGAGTTTTGTATGGGCTTGATAAAATATTATGTCATTGTGAAGAATTTAATAATAAGATTCTTCGGGGCAAAATTTTATGTCATTCAGAGCAAAGCGTTGAATCTGAAAATTTTACCCCTCTGAATAACGAATTTTATATAGATAAATTATGCGCTCAATTGGGTTCTGATTTAAATGTCTGTTTGCACGGGGGAAGAATTTTGGCACAAGCAAGAGGAGAAATTACAACTCCGCTTGAATTTGAAGAATTTAATGTAAGTTTAATTAAACCGATTGGACTTGGTATAAGTGCGAAAGAAGCGTATACGAAATTTTCGCAGAAAAATAATACACCCCCTACGGCACTTCGTGCCACTTCCCCCTTTCAGGGGGCAGAAAGCCGAATGAATTTTGTTAATGATCTTGAATGGGCCATCATTGATGATTATCCGCAATTGCAATATATAAAACAAAAATATCCAAAATCCGTTATGACCGGCTCCGGCTCAACATATTTTATGATTGACGGAGAATTTGAACAGGAAGAAAGATATTGGGTTAAAAACGGATTAAAATCAATTGATTTTGGGGTAAAAGAAAGTAATAAATAAACAGACCGCAAAGTATATCTTTGCGGTCTGTCCTCTTTTAAGATTATTGTTCTTTTATTATTGCTGATTATTTAATTCATCTGCACGTTTTTTAGCTCTTGCTTTTGCGCCATCGCCTGTATATGAATCAACAACCTTTTCACCATCGTGTGAGCCATCATGTTCTTTGCCTTCATATACTGTACCTCTTTCCTGAGCATCAGTTTTAGTAGGTCTGTATTTTATCTTTTTGCCGCCAATATGTTTTTTAGCTGCAGCATCTGATGGTTTAACTCCGTCAACTTCCGGCAACTCCAATACCTGGCCGACACGTAAGCTGTTAATATCTTTCAGCCCGTTTGCTTTTTTGATAGCTTCCATTGCCTTAAACGGATTAACTCCGGGATATTTGGCTCTTACAATGTTACCTAATATATCATTCTTTTCGACTTTATATGTATTATTACCGTCAGCATGATATTCCTTTTTAGGAGCCGGAGTTGGAGCAGGTGTTGGCGCCGGCGTTGGTGCAGGCGTTGGTTCCGGAGCAGGCGGAAGTTTTTTGAACTTATCCACTTCTGCCTTAATTGCATCCAAGTGCGCTAAAGCACTACGCAATTCTCTTGTGGTCGGAGTTGTATTTTGTGAACCGATGTCATGATCCAACACCGCTACAATCAATGCTCTGTCAACTGCTTTATCACCTGTAATCTGACCTGCCATTTGGACTATCTGGTTACCAATATTTTTATTTTTATTTTTCTTGAATACATCAACGTATGTAGCCATTTTTTGAGTTGTAGCAGCGCCTTTTACCGCACTAATTTCAGCAGGGGTTCTTGCTGCACCTGCAAGGAATGCCAACAACGGAGCCCCAATTAATGCTGCAGGTTTAAGAGCAGCAACCGCTGTACATGCTGCATCAGCACTTGCGAATGCTTTTGCATGCGCTTCAGCATGAGCATTTGCTGTTGCAACTGCTTCGTAGTATTTTGTTTCGGACTGACCCGCAAAACGTTTATGGAATTCTTCACCGTTAGAAGCAACCCAGTCAATTTTACCACCCGGAGTAGAAGCAGTAACTTCACCATTTACAATTGTTGTTTGTGTTGCATCTGCTACAGCATCATCGACATCCATTTGTTCCGAATGAGCTTCGGCATGAGATTTGTTCTTGCTTAACAAGTAACTCAATCCCATTGTTGCAGCCACAGGAGCCGCAGCTACCAAGCCGTTTACAAGACGTTTGCCAATCGGATGCGGAGCTTCAAAACCGTAAGTTTTGAATGCATGTCTTACATCTGACATAGACATATCTGTTTCTTTTGCAACAATTTTTTGTTCTGTATAGTTCAGACGCATATCACCACCTGTGATATCGATTAACGCATCTTGTACTTTTTTGGTATCAAGTTTATCTAATGATATTGGTTTTCCATTTTCATCTTTAAACAGATTGGCAAGTTCTTTCCAAACAGCTCTTTCTCTTGGAGAACTTTCTTCACCCAAATGACGTTCTGCAGTAGCAGCTAACTTTTGAAGTACCATCAAGTCTTTATTTGTTGCGACTTTAATTGTTTTATCTTTATTTGCAGGGTCATTTTTTGCTGCTTTTGCTGAAGCTTCATCATAGAATACTTCTCTGTTGTATAATCTGTTATTTGCTTTTACATTGGCATTGTATGCTCTTGTATCTCCACCGATACCTTTACCTTTAGATGCTTTATGGGCCTGTTTTACCTGAGAATATTCTTCATTTGCTTCAATTGCATCTTTAGCAAGCTTATTAGAACGTGCAGTAAGATTATTTACTTTATCTTGTGCTGCTTTAAGTTCATCCTCAGTTGCCTGACCTTTTAATTTTTTCACCTGTAATTCAGCAAGCACGGCATTTGCCTGTTTCAATTCTTTATTTAGTGCTTTCAAATCTTTTTTAGCTTGTTTTTTCTCGGCTTTTAATTCGGCTCTTTTTTCTTTTAATTCGGCACGAACTTCTTTCATTGTTTTACCGTCTTTTAATTCAATCCATTCGCCTGTCTTTTCATCATAATAACGAGCCATTCTTGCCTGTTCGGCATCTTTTTTGATTTTTTGCTGTTCTTCTTTAGGCGCTTTGATATCAAATGTAAAATCAGAAGTCGTTTTTTCTTTACCGTTTTCTTTGTATGTTATTTGATAAGCGGTTACGTTGCCTCGATCCGTATTAACACCTTTTTCCTGAACCTGTTTTTTAGCATTTTCAATTTCAGCAAGTTCAGCTTGTCTTGCCTGATCTTTTTTAGCTTTTTGTTCTTTAGTTAATTCTTTATCATCAGGATTTTTCTGAACGGTTATACCTTTTTCATCCTTTACCGGTGGATGTTCAGCATCATATTTCTTTTTGAATAACTCTACAAACTCATTGTAATTTTTGTAAGTTGTTGTCTTTCCTTGGTAAGTAACTGTTACTCGCCCTTTTGGATCTGTTTTTGCTTCATACCCGATAGCACCTGTTGAATTCACACTCATGTTTTTGTCCTTTCTTTCTATTCGAAATTAATAATCATTCACCATAAACTAATAAACGTTTTTCTTATTTCAAAATTGACCTTTAATATTTACTTTGTATATACTGAGTATCTAAAATCTAAATATAACTTATGTTTTCAGTATGTAAAGAAATATTACAAGCCAATAATTTATTGTGGTTTACCTCTTACACAGTATTTCATTTTTAACCTTTCAAAATTTATAAAACTTCTACGCTAATCATGCTTTCGGCACATGTGAGCATGAACTTTAACATGTTCGGGGGAAATGTTAAGAAAGGTTTACAATAATTTAAAAATTACAGATTTTACCGTATTCACAATATTTACATGAATTCTTATTACAGTCGTACAAAGAATCTGAATTTATTAAACTGCATATACTAATTAATTCTTTTTCATATTTTTCTTTTAATTGTTCATTAAATTTGATAATGTAATTTTGCTTATTTTTTAAATCTATATACACAAAAGAAAGTGAATCATAGTTTTTGATATATTTATCGGCACACAGCAAATATATCATAGTTTGGGGGTCATATTCGGGATTTTGGGGAATTGAGCCGGTTTTATAGTCCAGAATATAATAATCATTTTCTTTATGCACAATTGCATCAAGCCGCCCGCCAAGCCAAAAATCCGAAAGTTTTATACTCAGCGTAAATTCTGACTTTAAATAATCCATGTTATAAAAAGGATTTTCTTTCAAAAGCTCCCAAACTTCACGTTCTGAATCATTCAAAGCGGATTCAATGCGGTCAATTTTAATTTTTTGCAGATAATAATTGGCAAGAGCGTGAACTCTTTTACCTTTTTCAAAAGCCAGTGAAGATTTTGGCATATTTATATTTTCGACATACTGAAAATAATACTTTTTCGGGCATGCCTGATATGTCTTTATCATATTGGGAGAAAAGCTGTTCATAATTGTATTTTACACAAAAAACTAAAACATATTAATTTTTTGACCAAGCATAACAGCAGGTGCATATTTTGGCAGTATATTTAAACAAGTTTCAATTTCTCTTTTGCAATTGACCAAATCTTTGTTCCCATAGTGAATATATGCTAAAAGATAATGAAGTTCGGGATCATTGTATAATTTATCCTTTGCTTTATTCAGAAAAAACATTGCCGGCTCCATAATATTGTGGGCCCACAGAGCCCTGCCGATAAATTTATAACATTCAAGATTATAAAATGACATATAATCAGCATATTTTAATATTTGCTGAACTATATCTCCTTTGCAGTAAGTTATAAATATATCCAAATCCGCCTCAAGAAAATTTCTGATTTCAAAATATGTAGGAGGGATCGCAATTTTTTCTTCCTGCATCTGCAAAAGAATAAGCCCCCAATGCCCCCTTATATCAGCAGATTTTGCCTTTTCAAACTGTTCCTTTGCTTTGGCAAAATTATCAAGCACCATATAGCAATAACCGGCTTCAACAGGATAATTATGGGATTCAAAGTAATCACGACAGCCCTTTAGTCTGCCTGATAAGAAATCTTTCTTTACCTGCTCATATTTTGTAACCATCCTGTATGAAATGCCTGCGTATGATTAAAAACCTGATTTTGAATCAGTATCTATAATATTTGGCATAACAGACTGCATCATCATCATTTGAACCAATTCCGGAGAAACATTTTCTCCGTCTTTGGCTATTTGCGGAAGAATGCTGCTGATATCATCAGATGAATTGCTATCTCCGTAATCGCCAAACATCATTTTTATCTGATCTAATTCTTTTTTATTCTGAATATATTCCGGGCTTTTTAAAATATCAGCCACGTCCATATTATCAGCCAACGCAAGTTTTATTGTTTCTTCAGATTCACTTTTTTTATTACTGTCAAAATTTTTGATATCTCTTATATTCTGGAAATATTTACCCGGATTATTTCCGTCATCTTCATTAATTTGCTGCTGAAGATTTTTAAGCTGTTGTATTTTGTATTCTTTTTCAAGCTCAGGAGAAAAACCTGACCCGTACGGAGCATTAATAAATCTGTCAAGTTCTGCATCCTGATTTTCAAACGGTAAATGAATTTTATTATCATTTGCACCCTGATCATCAACAGGCACATCAGGATTTAATCTCTGCTGCAATTCATTAAGATTTCTGTTAATTAATGCCTGAGGATCAACAGGAGTCAAATCGCCGATATCCTGTGCCATTTCTCTGTACGGATAACGATATTCAGGTACATTAACATTCGGAAAACATTTTGCATCATCTTCATTCCCGATAACACAATTTCTGCCGTTTGTAGCATATTTTACAATCATAGGATTATCATGCAAACTTATTACCTGCTCGTAAGCAAGAATTGCATCTTCTTTTTTGCCGCATTTTGCGTAGCTCATTGCAAGATAATAATAACCGAGAGTATCATGCGGATGCAGTTGAACATATGCCTCACACTCCTGCATACAACCCGCAAAATTACTCAAATGATATTTCTCAATAATACTGTCTAAAGTTGGTTCTTTATAAAAATAAGGTCCTTTGCTCCAATTTCCCGTTCCTGTTCCAAAGGTTTGCCTTGAAGATTGTCTTAAATAATCATTCCTTCTCACAGGAATCTGAACATCAACTGCAACCTCTCCACTCACTGTTGTAGGAACCTCTTTTGGAGGTCTATTATTTGATTTTGCATTTTTAGTTTCTTGTTTTTCCTGCTTATTATCACTGACATCATTATTTACCTCAGTTGCAGCGGGTGCTTCTCCTCTGTGGGTATCAGCGTATAAATCATAATTTTTCAACGGGTTTGAAAAACCGAATGATAACTGTGGAAACGTACTGCCCAACATCAAAGCTGCAATTAAAAGACTTATTCTTTTTTTCATTTTATTACCTCGCAAATGTGAGTGAATATTCTATATCAAGCATATTATATGATATATGTTAATGCACGTCATAATCCATATGAATGATATTATTAATATATCCCCATTTTAATGTTGTTAAAACAGATTTCAAATAATAAAATTTGTAAATAACCCCTGCTAAGTATTTATTTTTATTTAAAAAAAATGTATAATCTTTACAAGAAGATGTTTTTATTTTAAAAATATCTTATATAAAGGACAGGTAAATTGCTTAATAATTTTGAAAGTTTCGACAATTCCGAAACAGCCGCAAAAAAAGATATAGTAATACAAGACAGAGTTGAGCTTTTGTCTGCACACATGTATAAGCAGTTTTTGAATTATCAGCACTCAACAGTAAATACAAACGAAATTTTTTCAAGAATGATTGATTGCCTTAATATAGTTTCTGAAAATATGAAGCAGTCATTCTCTTCCCGTGGAGTAACTACCCAGAATATTTATGTTGAATCAGATTCTGTTAAATCGGTTTCAGTAATAAATATTTTGTGGAATACCATAAGTTTTACTACACGTTGTAATTTCGAGCCGCAGGTATTGTCAAGAGATGACGGCAGAAATATTCCGTCTAACCGTATTATGGCACTAAAAGGGAATTATAACGAGCTTATGCAAGGTGTAAAAGATCACGATGAAGAAATGACAAAATTACTGGAAAATGAAATCGCATCATTGTATATTCCTCCCGATGAAACACAAAAATGTATATTCAAAGTGAAATACTCCGGACAGGAATTTACACTAAACCAAACAGATGCACCAAGAGAAGTTGTGTTAAAAGTTGTGGAAATTGTTTGCGGATCAAATGTTTACCACAAAGACGGATCAGTCAGAACGTTTACTGTTTAAATTAATAAATTGACTTGAGAGAAAAAATAATTAAGATGTTGTTGTAAAGGGTATTAGGCAGGTAATGAAATTAATTAACAAATTAAAAGCGTTTGAAAACCAATATGCTTACATGAAATGGGCAATGGGCGGCGAATACGGAAAAATTAAATATGTCGGGGAAGATTATGTTGAATTTGACATAATAGATGTTGATACAATGGCATATCAGGAAACAGTATTTATTGCATCACATTTAATACTTGAAGTATCGGTTGGAGGAGCTGACATTTCCCGTATTGTTGCAGAAATCTCATCTCAACTGTAATTATTCATTTATACCAAACTTTAAAATTTGCTATTTTTTGTTTTAATAAATTATAATTACCGTCAAAGTTTATGCATCTGTCATCTATTATCAAGTAGCAAGGTTTCTTAATATTGGTCACATCATCTATAAAATCGCTCAGATTGTTTTCTATCAACCATTTTGATACAAGCAGTAAATTTCTTGTTGTAAAAATATTTATGGAAAAATCTTTAGATAAATCTTTAATAAACTCAAACGCCCCTTGTTTAATCGGAGGAATAAAATTTTCATCAAATGTTCCATCATAATCATTAAGAACGCCATCTAAATCTATCAATATTGTTTTCTTCATCTTATGTCCTCATTATACAACCACACAGGTGGTAGAAAGTTATATTAAAATACCACACAATAGGTTGTATGGCAAGAGATAAACAAAAATATATTGATTATTACAAATCTATAGGTTCAAATATAAGAAAATACAGAAAGATTGCAGGAATATCTCAAGAAGAGCTTGCTTTCAGATTACAAAGTGCACGAAATTATATAGGGTGCATTGAAAGGGGTGAAAAACAACCCAGCTTGCCATTTCTGTTTGATATTGCAGAAGTATTACAATGCAAAATAAAAGATATTTTTAAATTTAACTAAGTTTAATAACTAACTTGCATACTGCCTTAGTATCTTACTGCCCTATTATCCTATTGATTTATCAGTATTCTCTATATACACAGATCTTGACGGGAAAGCAAAATCTATTCCGTTTTCTCTGAACGCTTTTACAACTTCTGCAATAAATTCCCCGCGAACTTTTAAAAATTTGAAGTAAGAACCGGTTTTTACATATCCCATAAACCTTATGTTGATTGAACTCTCACCTAAATCGTGAATGGCTATTGTGAAATCTTTATGAATATCTTTATGATTTTTCCCGATTTGATCGAGCAATTGTTTTGCCTTATCGAGTGATTCATTTGAAGTTGAATAAGTAACACCGAAAGTTATTTTTAAAAGACGCTTATGTGCCTGAGAAACGTTTGTTACAATAGCATTTGCCGCCACATTATTTGGAATGGTATTCAAAAAATTGTCTAAATCACGAATTTTGGTAGAACGAATAGAAATATCTTCAACATAACCTTCAATACCGTTTACTTTAACATAATCCCCTATTTTATACACTTTATCCGATA
>CADCNV010000038.1 GCA_902802825.1 uncultured bacterium
ATATCATCAGGAACAACAAATGTTTTATAACCTTCCTGTTCTGAGATTTGTCTTAATATACCTGTTTTTTTATCTGTCGTAACAATTATGTTTTTTCTGTAATCATCATCAAGTTCTTTTTCAAGGCGGTCTTTAATTATCATATATTGTGCCATTGTTTCTGTCGTGTCACCGGATTTTGTTATGACGTTAACAAGTGTTTTTCTTAGATCTAAAATATCCAAAAGCCCATTAATTTGATCGGGGTCAATGTTATCAAGAAAAAAGATTCTCGGGAATCCGTTTCGTTCTTCTTTTGAAAGCATATTCCAATAAGGATGTAAAAGAGCGTGAGTCACTGCTATTCCGCCAAGAGCTGAACCGCCGATTCCCAAAATAAGTATGTTGTCAAAACGATTCTCTACCAGAGCCGCATATTCTTTTACATACCACGAAGTTTCCTGACTATATGCAAGATTCATCCACTGCAAACCTTCACCTGCGGTATCTTTCTTTTTATATAAATCTGTTATAATTTCGGCTATTTTTGTGCGGTATTTCCCAAATTCTTCTTGTATATTCAGTCCGTTTTCTTCACCGATTATGCTGCCGCTTACTCCTCGTATATCGAGTTCTAACATCCGTACTCCTCATAAGTGACTATTGCTTTTTAATGTTAATATGCTCAATTTAAAAATACAAGGAAACCGTCCAAATGCAGTAAATATTTATTAAGATTAAATAATCATATTTATGGTTTAGTTTACAAACTTGCTCAACCATGCGGCGAAATCATGATGTAGAGCATGGTTGAGTTATTTTATCAATCTTCCGGTTTAGATAGATGTTTCAATCTCTTAAATCTAAATTATCAATCGTTCCATGGATTAAATGACCCTCTAAAAAGAGTAGTATGTATAGTGTAGAAAGCAATTAACAAATGGGGGAATAAGATGAGAGATTTTACAAAAAAATTAAGAGTGTTACTAATCGATGACAATGCAAATCATTTGAGAGGTATTAAAGAATTAATTAGCTTAGAAACAAGCTACAATGTTGTAGGTGCAACAAGAAATGCAAATTTGGGTTTAAGCTTGATTAAAAAATATCGTCCGGATATTGTTTTGATGGATGTAAATATGCCGGAAAAAGACGGTTTACAAACAATTCAGTCTATTAATAAATTAGGCATCTCTACAAATGTTGTAATTTTGAGCGGCTATGATGATTCTGATTTAATATACAGGGCTATGAAACTTGGGGCAAGAGGTTATGTTTTAAAAACTATGGCATCTTCAAAATTAATTGATGCAATTGAGACTGTTGCTGACGGAAAAATTTATTTACCATCAGTATTAACAACACGATTCTTTGAATATTTCCAAAATGCTGCAAAAGAAGAATCAAAAGTATCTGCAGGAGAAAATTTACTCACAACTTTGACAGGCAGAGAAAATGAAGTTCTTGATTTATTAACTCAAGGAATTAACTACAAGAGTATTGCGCAAAAGTTAATTATATCAGAAACTACTGTTAAAACTCACGTAAATAATATTTTCCAGAAATTACAGGTAAATGACAGAACGAATGCTGTCCTGTATGCTTTGACTCACGGATTTAAACCGTCTTCAACTATGCAGCAGGAAATGGCTGCGGCATAAATTATAAAATAAAATTGTAAAAGGGTTCTGCAGTATTGTAGGACCCTTTATTTTCGAAGGAGCAGTTATGAGTACAATTAATAGTGATAATAATGCTACAGATATATCTCAACAAATCCGTTTTGTTTCGCATGAAATAAGAAACCATCTGTCTGTGTGTGATATGTATTCTCAAATACTAAAAAAGCACTTGGTCAAAGACGGATATTCAAATTCTGCGGTTGATAATGCAATAGATTGTATTCAAAAATCTCTTCAAATTATATCTATGAATGTTGCGGATTTAAAGTCGATAAATATAAATACGCAATCTGTTATTGATTTTAAATCCTGCATTGAATCGGCTTTTGAAATGGCAAAAGCGTATATTGAAGATAAGAATATTGAAACAGAAATTTACATAAAAAATTCTGCCGCAATAAAAATCGATGAAAATCGTCTTACATCCTGTATCGTAAATATAATAAAAAATGCAATTGAGGCAATCGAAATAAAGGGCAAAATATCTGTGTTTGGTGAAATAAAAGATAATCTTGCCGTTTTGAAAATTGTAAATAACGGGAAACCAATATCTCAGGATAAACAAGGGAAAATATTTGATTGCGGATATACATCCAAGCAATGTGGTTCAGGTTACGGTTTGAATATTTGCAAAAAATATCTTAACAGCCAAAATGCTGATCTTGAACTTGTTAAATCTGATAAAACTGAAACGGTTTTTAAAATTACCATTGCGCTTGCTTAAAATTTATTTTTTTATATTTTCGGGGTGGGCAGAATTTGACAATATTATTTCGTAATATTCATTTTTATCTATATTTACGCCCATTGTTTTGGGGTCACAATATTTTTTCTTCTTTTTATTTAAAAGTTTTTTGTAATCTCCGCTCATAATATACAAATAACATAAAAGCGGAAATAATTCTAATTTCAATTACTATTAATATTTTGTAAAATATCCCTATATTATTTTTTTGATAGTATAATCATAGAGAAGGGATTATATATATGCAAAATACATTGGAAAGAAAAGGGATAAAGAATATAGATTTTAATTGCGATTTGGCGCAATGTTTCGGTATATATAAAAACAGTTCTGAATATGAATTGTCAGACTACGTAAGTTCGGTAAATATTGCCTGTGGTTTTCATGCAGGTGATCCGTCAGCTATTAAAGAGGCACTTTTGACTGCTAAAGAAAAAAATATTGTTGTAGGTGCTCATATTGGCTATGATGATATTCAGGGCTTTGGATATCGTCCTATGGATTTGGATGAAGATGAACTTGAAGCTCTTGTTATGTATCAGGTAGGGGCTTTGATGACTTTTGCAAAAGCTTATCATATGGAAATCGAGCATGTAAGACCTCACGGTGCTATGTATCGCAAGGCAATGGAAGATGTTGAGGTTTCAAAAACTATTGCTCGTGCAATAAAAAAATGTTCGCAGTGGTTGGTTTACTATGGTGCAGCCGGAGATAATCTGGCTGTTGTCGGGGAAGAGGAAAATATTCAGGTTGCACATGAAGTCCATCTTGAAAAAATTTATGATGAACAAGGTGATATTATCTTTAATGCAAGAGATTTGGAAAATACAGAAATTTCTGTTTCAAGACTAAAAGATTTACTTAATAATTCAAGAGTCACAAATAATGTTGGCGGTAAAACAATAATTGAGGCAGATACAATCCATTTTTCAAACAAATTAGCAAATGTAAAAGAATTAATTGTTGCCGCAAACGAAATTATCAAGCCGCTTCCGTATAATTACAAAAATGCGATGAAATCAGGTTGGGTAGAATAGGTTGTTTCAGGATAGCAATATGAAAAAGATAAAAATGCCAAAACAAATAGGATGGTTAATACCCGGATTACAAGTAAAAAGATGGTTCGCTCTGATTCTTGTCGGTGCATTACTGATTACTTTCGGGGTACTAATATTATTTGATATCAAGCCGGTATTTTATACAATGCAGTTTATAAGCAAAATTGCAAATACTATTTCAACGGAATGGCTTGCATTCGGTATTATAATGATTGGTGCTGCCTTTTTCTTTAAAGGTTGGCGAATGACAAATTTGTCAATGCTTGATTTACCTGACAACAGAGATAGCGACATTTTGCTTGAAAATTTATACAGAAAAAGAAAGTTAAGCAGAGGCCCGAGAATAGTTGCTGTTGGCGGAGGTACGGGTTTATCTATGCTTTTAAGCGGTATAAAAAATATTACCAATAATATTACTGCCGTTGTTAGTGTAGGTGATGACGGCGGAAGCTCGGGAAGACTAAGAGAATCGTTGGGAATTTTGCCTCCCGGTGATATTCGCCATTGTATGACCGCTTTGGCTGACGATGAAGATTTGGTTACAAAACTTTTTAAATTCCGTTTTGATAACGGGGATGAGCTCGAAGGGCACAGTTTCGGTAATTTATTTTTGACCGCTATGTGTGAGATTACGGGCGATATGGCGTCTGCTGTTAAAGCAAGCGCAAATGTTATATCTCTTAGAGGTCGTGTGTTACCGGCAACATTAGACGATATGAAATTAGCTGCGCAAATGAAAGATGGCAGTGTTGTTCATGGCGAATCTGCTATTCCTGAAGCTCATGGTCATATAGAAAAATTATTTTCTGAACCGGCCGATTGTAAAGCTCTTCCTGAAGTTATTCAGGCAATCAGAGATGCCGAACTTATTATTCTTGGACCGGGAAGTCTTTATACAAGTGTAATACCCAATCTTTTAATAAAAGAAATATCAGAAGAGATTTCAAAGTCAAATGCAAAGAAGATTTATGTATGTAATATAATGACTCAGCCGGGAGAAACTGACGGATACAAAGTATCAGATCACCTTAAAGCACTATTAAAACATGCAAATGTAGAGCATCTTGTCGATGCTGTTCTGGTTAATAATAATTTACCGGAACAACCTTCTGAAAAATATAAAGAACAAGGTCAATTCCCTGTTGTTCTTGATGCTGATGAAATTAAAAAATTGGGTATCAGTATTTGTGCAAATAATCTTGTAGAACCTAATAAAGACGGATTAATCAGACATAGCGCAGGCAGAGTCGCAAGAGCAGTGTACTATTGGTTCAGAAAAGAGCAAAAAAATGGTTAATAAGGTTACAGTAAGAACTTTAAAGAAAATAAAAGACAATAATGAGAAGTTTTCTGTGCTTACGGCTTATGATTATTCGACTGCGAAGTACTTTGATGAATCCGGAATTGATGTAGTTTTAATTGGCGATAGTCTTGCAATGACGGCATTGGGGTATGAAAATACCAATTGTGTCGGTGTTGAAGAAATGACTATTTTTACAAAAGCTGTTGCTAAAGGGGTAAACAGAGCGATGGTTGTTACTGATATGCCTTTTATGAGTTATACAATTGATATTCAGTCAGCTCTTAAAAATATTGGTAATATGGTTAAAAACGGTGCTAATGCCGTTAAACTCGAAGGGTGTAATGATTATATTGAAAAACTTATCGAATGTACGATTAATATGGGTGTTCCTGTAATGGGTCACATCGGGTTTACCCCGCAAAGCCAAAATGTAATCGGGGGACACATTATTCAGGGAAAAACAGAAGATGCAGCAGATAAGCTTTTAAAACAGGCAAAAAGACTAGAAAAAGCAGGAGTATTTTCTATCGTTTTAGAAATGGTGCCTGAGCAGGTTGCAAAAAATATTACTGAAAACATATCAGTACCTACAATATCCTGTGGGGCAGGCAGATATTGTGACGGATTTGTAATGGTTTGTGATGATTTATTCGGGAAATTTGATGATTTTACCCCTAAATTTGCTCGCAGGTATGGCGATATGAAAACGTTTATTACTGATTGCGCAAAAAAATATATTAAAGATATAAAAAGCGGAAATTACCCTAACGAAAACGAGGTTTATTAAAATGTTATTACACACAATAAAAGAAGTAAGAGAACAGGTTAAAGAATGGAAAAAACGGGGGCTTGTTGTTGGGTTGGTTCCAACAATGGGCGCATTACATGCAGGGCATTTGAGCTTAATAAAAAAAGCGGTAGAAAGATGTGACAGAGTTGTTGTTTCAGTTTTTGTCAATCCGATTCAGTTTTGCCCCGGGGAAGATTTAGACAAATACCCAAGAACACTTGAAGCAGATACTAAAATGTGTGATGATGCGGGAGTATCAATTGTTTTTGCTCCAAGTCCTAATGAAATGTATGGAGAAGGGCAAATAAGCTCAAATGATTTTCTGACTTATGTTATCCCTCCTTTCTTTTATGTTAATAAATTATGCGGTAAATCAAGAGTAGGTCATTTTGACGGTGTTTGCACGGTTGTAAATAAATTATTCAATATTGTTCAGCCGGATTTTGCATTTTTTGGACAAAAAGATGCTCAGCAATTGATTATTATTAAGAAAATGGTTAAGGATTTGAATATTCCGGTTGAAATTGTTCCTTGCCCGATTGTAAGGGAAGAATCCGGACTTGCGTTGAGTTCTCGTAATAAATATTTATCTGATGAAGATAAAAAAGAAGCTCTTGTTTTATCAAAGATTTTAAACAATATCAATTCCTGCTACAAACGTGGCTTAACAGATGTGGACGCTTTAAAAGAAACTGCATACAGTTTTTTAAATGAACATCATGAGCTTGAATATCTAGAATTCATGAATCAGGATGATTTGGAAGAAGTTACAATCGCTGATAATAATACAAGAGTATTTATTGCCTGCAAAGTCGGCGGGGTAAGATTGATAGACAATATTTTACTCGGGGAGTAATTAACAGCCCGGGTGACTTATTGCAAAAATTATGCCAAGACAAAATAATATGGTGTAATTTGAAAAGAAAAGAGGGAAATAATGAGTAAAAAGTCAATAATTACAATTTTAGCAATAATAATTTTGCCTTTGCTTGCATTTTGGGGGTTGTCCTGGAATAAGGATGCAACTGCGATTGCAGAAACTAATTTGCCTCAGATTATTAAATTTTCATCTTCTATGTGTCTTGAATGTAAAGAAGTCGAGAAAATTTTTAATGAAATTATGCCAAAATATAAAGATAAAGTTTCATATACTACGATTGTTGTTGATTCCAGAAAAGATATGAACAACAAATTAATTAAAAAATACAATATAACTCTTGTTCCGACTGTTGTAATGCTTGATTCAAAAGGCAAGGAGTGTAAAAGATTTGAAGGTGCAGCGGAAAAAGAAGAATATATTGAAGTAATAGAGGGCTTGAAATAATAATGGAAGAATTACTCGTAATATTTCAAAACCCTTCGAGTATATATGTAATGTTTTTGGCTTCATTTTTTGGGGGCTTGATTGCGTCTGTTTCTCCGTGTTCTCTTTCGATGTTACCTTTGATTGTCGGCTATGTTGGGGGGTATGGAGAAGACAAACCGGCTAAAACTTTTGTTCAGATGATATTTTTTGTTTTGGGCGCAAGTATTGTTTTTTCAATTATCGGCTTGATTTGTGCTCTGACAGGTAAAATCTTTGTCGGGAATCCTTATTTCGCACTTGTTGCCGCATCTGTTATTTTAATTATGGGTTTGAATATCCTTGGCTTCCTTGATATTCAGCTGCCTGTATTGATAAAAGAGATGCCGCAGAATAATTTTAATAATGAATTTATTTATCCTGTTTTGCTTGGCGCGGCATTTGCACTTATCGGAACACCTTGTTCAACGCCCATTTTAGCAAGTATTATGGCTTTTGCATCAGTTAGTGCCAATATGGGGCAGGCAATATTAATGTTGTTCTTGTTTTCAATCGGTCAGGGGCTGATTTTTATACTTGCAGGAGTTATAACTTCGAAACTGAAATCTTCAGGTGAAAAATTTTATCAAATATCAGAAATTATAATGAAGATTTGCGGAGTTTTATTAATTTTAGTTGCCTTGTTTATGTATTACAAAATATTTTCTACTGTTATTTAGCCATTATGTTGTATAGGTACACCCAACATGCAATTTTTACAAATCTAGAATCATGTCATTGCGAACGGTAGCGATGCAATCTTGTTCCATCATGTCATTGCGAGCCGTCAGGCGAAGCAATCCAGCTGATTTAAGAAAGTCGGCGTATGCATTAGCAGACCTCCTTTTATTTATTGTTGGGTTTCACCCAACCTACAATTCTGTTCTCTCAATTAAATAATTACAATAGTTAAATATCTTTATGATGGAATTGCTTTGTTCCTTTGGCATAATCATCAACAATTTGACCTTTACCGTGTAATTTGTATTTATATATGGTTAGTCCTTCGAGTCCGACAGGACCTCTTGCGTGGGTTTTGTTTGTTGAAATCCCTACTTCGGCCCCGAATCCGTACCGAAATCCGTCGGCAAAACGTGTTGAAACATTATGATAAACTCCTGCACTATCAACCTCGTTCATAAACCTTTCTGCATTATTTAAATCATTTGTTATTATGCTATCGGTGTGCCCTGAACCGTATTTGTTAATGTGTGCTATCGCTTGTTCAATATTATCAACAAATTTTACTGACAGTATTTTATCTCCGTATTCTGTTGCCCAATCATCCGGATTCAGTTCCAATTTAATTTCTTCAAGCTGCAGGGCAGCAAGAAGTTCATCTTTTTTATTAAAATCTTTGTGTATCAAAAGTGTTTCAACCGCATTACAAGCACTTGGGTATTGCGTTTTTGCATCAACAACTATTCGTATCGCATCGTCAATATCAGCATCTTTATCAACAAAAATATGACAAATTCCGCTTGCGTGCCCCAAAACGGGAATATTCGTATTGTCTTTTATATATTGAACAAGCTTATTCCCCCCTCTTGGGATAATCAAATTTATATATTCGTCGCATTTTAGCATTTGTGAAATATCATCATGCGTAAACACTTGCTGAACGACGTCTTGCGGAAATCCTTCAATCCGAGTCAACGCATTATTTATTATTTCCATTATTTTTCTGTTTGTATTAATGGATTCTTTCCCGCCTTTTAGAATAACCGCATTTGATGATTTTATTGCAAGAGATGAAATTTGTGAAATTACATCAGGTCTTGCTTCAAAAATTATCCCCAAAACTCCGATAGGGCACGATACTTTTTCTAAAATTAAATCTTTATCAAGTTCTCTCTTTAATAAAATTTTCCCTACAGGATCATCAAGATTTGCAATATCACGAACTCCCTGAATCATATCTCGCATTTTGTTTTCATCGAGTTTAAGACGATTGAAAGTTGATTTTGCGAGTTTCCCCTCTTCAACAAGAAGCTGCGCATTTTCTAAATCGAGCTTGTTTGCAGTAAAGATTTCTGTTTTATGTGTTTCAATTGCATCTGCAATTGCAGATAATGCCTCATTTTTAATTTCTGTGTTAAGTCCTGCAATTTTTAATGATGCTTCTTTTGCGTTTTTTGCTGTATCTGTAAAGTCCATATAACATTCCCTTTTTTACGTATATTTTAGCACAAAACTTTCAATATTTATTTTGCATATTTTCTTATAATAGACTTTATTATAAGGAATATGTCTATATCTGAAAATCCCTATTTTCTGATACTGCTATTTATTATGCCATAACTTTTTATATGCTGATATGACCGGTAATTTGTAATAATTATTTTTCTCTAAATTGTTTGATTTTATCTTCAATAAACCAATATATAAAGAGTACAATATAACAGCCAAATAAACCTGAAAGCATAACTCTCAATAATTGAATATAAAAATCTTCTTTAATAGATATATAATCCGTAATTAATGAAATTAAATATGCTATAATCAGCACAAATATTTTTAAAAGCCAAGATTGTTTTAATTTTTTGATAAATTTAGCAACTAATTCAAATTTTTTAGAATTCTCTAATATTTTATATGATATAGGTAAGATAAAATATTTCACAACCCATACTAGTAAAAAAAATATTAATATAAAATTTATTTTAATTTCTTCTTCATGAGTATTTCCAAAAAATTTACAAAGCATACAAAAGAAAGTAGCTAAGTATGATGAAAGTACATTTAAAATAAACACAAATGCATTTATTATGAATAAACAAATTACACTTTTAAAAATGTTGAACATTTATTGGTTTACTATTTTAAATCTCACTGGTATTATAACATAGTAATTTTAATTAGACCTTCTCTCTTGGAAACTCTTCATCTTGTCTTCTATAAACCAATAAACAAATAATACCAAATAATTTCCAAGAAAACCTACACATAAACTGAAGATAAAATTTTTGTAAAAATCAGTATAATCAGACTGAATTTCACTAACACAAGGTAAATAATAAGATAAAATTAGTACTACTATTTTTAGAAAATAAGATTGTTTTAAAATTTTAATGAATTGAGATATTAAATTAAAATTTTTAGAATTTTCTAATATTTTGTACGCAATCGGTAATATGAATAATCGTCCAATTAATAATACTACTATTAAAAAGTCCAATAAAGAATAAATTATAGGTGCAATATTATCTCCTAATGCAGAAAACATGACTATTGCAAAAATGTGTATAGCAGAAGTACATACAATACATATTATAATATGTATAAGTAACAAGCAAATTACATTTTTACAAATATTATACATATATCAAACCTATAAATTAAATCTTATCGGTATTATAACATAGTAATTTTTAATTTGTTTTAAAATTTGTAATATATATGCTTTGTTGTTTAATTTTCTAGTATTATCATTTGGCAATTTATCTTTATTAAGCCACTGAAAATCATATTTATCAAATAAGATAGCTTTAAATTCTCCATTTTCAATTCTTGGATTTAAAACAGTTCCATGCCCTATTGAATAGCCCAAATTTTTATCTTGTTTGAAATCTATCAATATTTGATTTGAAGTAAACGATTTTGTTTTGTTATCATAATATTTCATAACTTGTTCCTGCAATTCGGGAGAATTTGATAATCGTTTACTAAATCCGCTATTTTTATCATATATTATTCCGTTCCAATTTTTAGGTATTTCTAATCCTTTTGAGTTTTTAGTATTTAGTTGACTATTAACATATTCAACTGCTTCCGGTTGAAACACGCTAAATTCTGAATGCACAGGTAAATTTTTGAAACCAGATAATCCGATATTCATCAATTCACGTGCATCAGGACGATTAGCATTTTGTTCTGCATTATATTTTGCCCAAAAATTAGAATTTTCCAAGTTTGAAAAATCTGTTGATTTTATTTCTTTTATTTTAGGTGCATTGCTATTATACGTATTATTTGTATTTGTCGCATATCCTGTTACAAAACTTCCATTTCGTGAACGATAATGTGCTTTTACATGAGTACCATCTGCCTTGGTATACGAATGAACATAAATTACATCCGGATTTCCATAAAGTTGGCTTTGTCTTGGGATCCCTAAATTTTTTAATTGGTGAAAAATAGCTTTTTCATTTTGTAGATACTCATTACCTGACATTTCACCAATGTCTTCAGCTGTAAATATTCTGTTATCATTTGAAACCTTGTTGAAAAAATCTTTTAAATTTGCCATACGCATCTCCTTATAATAGACTTTATTATAAGGAATATGTCTATATCTGAAAATCCCTATTTTCTGATACTACTATTTTGTATAGAAGTTAAAGAATCGTTATATTATCACGCGTAATAATAGCATCGTAGTTTTTAAACCCGAGAATTTCAACTATACTGTCAGAATGACATCCGATAACTTTTTTGCAGGAATCAGAATCATAATTGACAATTCCTCTTGCAAATTCATTACCCTGCTCATCTAAAATTGAAATTACATCGCCTTTTTTGAAGTCATTTTTTACATCCACTACTCCGATTGGCAGTAAACTTTTTTCATCATGGATAAGTGCATTTTTTGCTCCGTCATTTACTGTAATTTTCCCTATGATGTTTGTAGCATAGCCAATCCAGCGTTTTTTATCGGATAAATTTTCATTTGACGGCAGAAACATTGTGCCAAAATCCTGCCCTTCAAAAATTTTCTTAATTATAAACGGTTCTTTGCCGTTTGCGATTAAAACTTTTCCGCCAAAACGGGTTACAAGCCGTGCTGATAAGAGTTTTGATTCCATTCCGCCACGACCGCCGTCAGATACCCCTGATGCCAATGCAATAATTTCATCATTGACTTCATCAACTTCTTTGATTAATTTTGCATTCGGGTTATCTTTTGGATTTGAATCATAAAGCCCGTTAACATCAGATAAAATTATAAGTAAATCCGCATCGAGTTCACTCGCTACAAGGGCTGATAGTTTATCGTTATCAGAAAAATTTACCTGCATGTCGACTTCCGGTGCGCGGCTTATTAGCTCAATTGTTGAAACGGTATCATTTTGATTGACAATAGGAACAGTGCCAAGTTCGAGCAGTTTATTGAATGTTGTTCTCAAACTCAGGTATCTTTCTCTTACAGAAAAATCGTCTTCTGTCAAAAGTATTTGAGCCGCCGTTAAACCGTAAGTATCAAACCCGTTTTCATATACAGACATCAATTTGCACTGCCCGATAGCAGCACATGCTTGTTTAAGCGCAATACCTTTAGTGTCGGATAAATTTAAACGTTTTTTACCCATTCCGACTGCGCCTGAAGTTATAACAATAACTTCTTTGCCTGATTTGACAAGGTTTGCGATGTCTTCAATAAATGTATAAACTCTTGGGAGTGAAATGAATCCTTCTTCATTCCTCAAAATATTTGTGCCGAGTTTAATCACTATTCTTTTTGCTTTAATAAAATCTTTTCTGTCCATAGAATTATATTATCATAATTTCTGTCATAATCAATATTACAGGTATGAATTTGAAAGATAACTATTTTTCATTGTTCACTTTTCTTTTTGATTGCGACGCAAAAAGAAAAGTGAACCGAAAAGAAAAACACGCGCACTACAGCAATGCCTTACGGCATCGCCCCGCCTGCAATGTAGGTCGGCGTTACTACGCCGACAATAACCCCCATACGTTTTTGTCCTAACGGACAAAAAT
This sequence comes from uncultured bacterium, assembly GCA_902802825.1. GTDB lineage: Bacteria > Cyanobacteriota > Vampirovibrionia > Gastranaerophilales > Gastranaerophilaceae > Zag111. Next base: position 12,621 of record CADCNV010000038.1, read on the forward strand.
CAATCAGGCACCTAAAAAAGGTGCCTTTGATATATGCACGGCGTAGTTTTAGCCGTGCTGAGAGATTTTTCCCTTAAGGGGAAAACTAAATATCACCGCGTCAGCGGTCTTATGCCGCCGAAGGCGGTATTATAATTAGCGAAGTTTTCTTTTCTTTGGTTCATTTCTTTTCTTTTGCCTCGCAAACAAAAGAAAAGAAATGAACTACTAATAATATTGATTATGTGCGATAAAATGGTATAATACTTTTATGAAAATAGGTGTAGTCGGTTTAGGATTAATAGGCGGTTCTATATACAAAGATTTGATGCGTCTTAATTATGACGTTGTTGCCGTTTCTCAATCACAAAAAGGTGAAAATATTTTTAAATCCTATGATGAACTCAAAGATTGCAATTTGATTTTTGTTTGTACCCCAATGCATAAAACATTGGAAATTCTTGATGAACTTCAGCATATACTCCAGCCAACAACGGTTGTGACAGATGTGTGTTCGCTTAAACGTTTTGTTTGCCAAAAAGAATATTCATATAATTTTATTCCGTCTCATCCTATGGCAGGGACTGAGCATAAAGGTTTTGAAAATTCTTTTGAAGGGCTGTTTAAAGGCGCAACCTGGGTTCTGACTCCAACAAAAGAAAATCAGGATTGCTCTTTACTTATTGAAATTGTTGAAAAATTGGGAGCAAAGCCATTATTTACTACCCCTGAAAAACACGATGAAGCAGCTGCTTTAATTTCTCATATGCCTATGCTGATTGCTCAGGCAATTTTTAAAACTGCTCAGGATAATGAGCTTGCGCTGAAAATGGCATCTTCAGGATTCAGAGATATGACGCGTCTTGCACTTTCTAATACGGAAATGGCAAATGATATGATTTCTATGAATTCTGATAATATAGAGCAATCAATTTTAAAATTATATAAATCAATTGGCGAGATTACAAAAGAGGATTACTTATCCCAAGTAGAACAAATAAAATCAAAAAGATCAAAGATGTTTTTATAATTTTTGAGTTATTCTTATAATTCTTGCTTTAGGATCTTTTAATTTTTGACGTAAATCGTTAATAACTTCTTTCACCTGCTCTTTTTCATAATATTCGGTTGAAAATATTTTTATGTTTTCTTTTTGCTTACTGTAAAATGACAGGTAATATGAAGTGTAACCTTTTGCATACATATTGCCTGAAACGTTATTCGGAATATATGTAGGATATTCGATATTAGAAATCGCAATCAGATCTTCACGTTTTTTTGAATTGAGCATATTTGTTCTTTCAACATAGCAATTGTCTTTTGATTTATCACAAACAAGTGTTTCTTCCTTGTAATTTGTAAATAAGCCGACAATAATTCCTATAACTAATAATGTCAAAATTGCAAGCGTAATGAAGTTGCGCTTCCCTTTATTTATTGTTTCAAGTGATGTTTTATCCATTTTTTCTCTCCTGTTTTAATTTATCATAAAAAATCATTGTTGTATAATAATTTTATGAAGAAAAAACTTGTAATATTTGATTTGGACGGCACATTATTAAATACGCTTGCGGATTTGACAGATAGTACAAATTTTGTGTTGCACGAATTTGGTTATCCACAAAGGACTATCGATGAGGTTCGGCGCTTTGTAGGTAACGGAGTTGCCAAACTTATTGAGCGTGCTGTCCCCGGGGGTTGTAAAAA
>CADCNV010000039.1 GCA_902802825.1 uncultured bacterium
CTAAGCCCCGATGAACGGCGGCCGTAACTATAACGGTCCTAAGGTAGCGAAATTCCTTGTCAGGTAAGTTCTGACCCGCACGAATGGCGTAACGATTTGGGCGCTGTCTCGGCGAGAGGCTCGGCGAAATTGGATTATCCGTGAAGATACGGATTACGTGTACCAGGACAGAAAGACCCTATTGAGCTTTACTGTAGCTTGAAATTGAATTCGGGTTCTTATTGCGCAGTATAGGTGGGAGACATTGATCCAATGATTTCGGTTATTGGTTAGTCATCGTTGAGATACCACTCTGTAATAATTTGAATTCTAACCGTGAGCCCTCCAATAACAGGGCACGGGACAATTTCTGGTAGGCAGTTTGACTGGGGCGGTCGCCTCCTAAAGAGTAACGGAGGCGTTCAAAGGTTCCCTCAGGTTGGTCGGAAATCAACCATTGAGTGCAATAGCAAAAGGGAGCTTGACTGCGAGACAAACACGTCGAGCAGGTGCGAAAGCAGGATATAGTGATCCGGTGGTTCTGCATGGAAGGGCCATCGCTCATCGGATAAAAGTTACCATAGGGATAACAGGCTTATCTCCCCCAAGAGTCCACATCGACGGGGAGGTTTGGCACCTCGATGTCGGCTCGTCGCATCCTGGAGCGGTAGTACGTTCCAAGGGTTGGGCTGTTCGCCCATTAAAGCGGCACGCGAGCTGGGTTCAGAACGTCGTGAGACAGTTCGGTCCATATCCGGTATACGCGCAAGAGATTTGAGGACCGGGAAGAGGGGACCTCCAGTGTACGGGTTATCGCGCCAGCGGTAAACGCCCGGTAGCTGTGTTCCAAGCGGATAAGTGCTGAAAGCATATAAGTACGAAGCCCACCACAAGATGAGATCTCTCATGACACAAGTCAGTAAGTCCCGTTGCAGATTACAACGTTGATAGGTCACAGATATACGAGTGGCAACATTTTTAGTCGAGTGATACTAATAGGACGAGGGCTTTTCCTAGCGGTTTTTATGTAGTGTGGAGTTGAGCGTAAGCGAGCGAAACACGAGGGAGCAATATCCGAACTGAGTGCAAAAAACGTAAGTTTTTTAAAAACGAGGTATAAGGATATGCGACCAATAAAAACCAAGACAAAGGAAGAAGTTGATGATTAAGCTTATTTTTCCTATGCAGCTTTCAGTGTACATTGTACGAATAGAAGAATTCGTCGGTGACCAATCGTGAGGAAAACACCCGTTCCCATCCCGAACACGGTCGTAAAGACTCATTGAGGCAAAAATACTTGGAGGGCCACCTCCCGGGAAGATAGCTAGTTGCCGACCCCTAATTTAGAAAAGCGGAATTGACCAATCGTGTTGATTCCGTTTTTTTGTATATTTGTTTAATACATTTAGAATTTGCAAAGAAAAAAGGCACTGAAATATATTCAGCACCCAAGAAGATTGATTATGATGGATGATTCGATTTTAATTTTCCCCTAAATTTTTCCCTGATTATTGACGCCCTCGCAATAAACGCCACCGATCGCAATTAACAAGAATATTCATTACTTGTATAAATGCTCATCTCTCGCTATCGCTCGTGGCTCTGCTCGGGCTAGCCGACCCCTAATTTAGAAAAAAGAGATTTAGAACAGAAGTTTAAATCTCTTTTTTTATTAGGCGAGTCAAATAGCTATTCTAGATACGCCCTCGCAATAAACGCCACCGTTCGCAATTAACATTATGCAATGAAAAGGTCCTGTTTTTGTTGGTCGCGAAAAATTTTTTTTTACGATTTTTAAGTAAATTATAATTATATTAATTTAAAAGGAGAAATTGAATGTTAAAAGTATCAAAGTTTATGCCCTCAATAGAAAAATTTAAAAAAGTTAAAAATACCCCAAATAAAGTGTTAGCAAGAACGTATTATATTAATTTTTTAAGAGCAGAAGATAAATTTTTTAAGTCTTCTGTAAGATTGGGTGATAATATGGAAAATTATTCATTAAAATTTATACCTGAATTTTTCGTATCATTATCACATTTTTCAAAAATGATGGTTGAAAAAGCCAAGAGTGCTTACTTTTTTAAAAAGTAAAATTTAATAAATCGAATTTAAGTGCAGAGTACATAGAAGATGTATTTTGCACTTTTTTGTTTTATAAATATAAAGTTTTGTAAATAATATACTATATTGTTAAAGTTTTTCCTTTTAAATCCGATATTTCTCATATAGACAGGAAAGGTTTCTATCATGGGAATGTCATCAAGTCAGGCAAGATTATTATCTATTACAGCTCGTTTAACCGATAACGAGTATCATTCTCAACGCCTGACAAATGAAAAGATGAAATTGAGTAATATTACTGATAATGCCAGAGTAGAGTATAATTTAGCTTTAGATGCCGAAAAATTAATGTTTACATCATTTGATTCGTTTGGAACTTCAAGTGCTGTACAATTAACACCGAATTTATTATATCTATATCAGCCGATAAAAAATCAATATGCGTTGGTAAATTCTTCGGGTAAAATTTTGATCCCCAAAGCCGATGCACAAAATTTTAAAAATACTAAAACATTATTTGAATTTTTAAAATGCTATGATGATGCTATTACTACTCAAAAATATACTGCATTAGCCGAAAATCCTGATTATAGCAAGTATATTGCTGCTCTTGATGTATGGAAGAGTCAGAAACCAAATAAAGATGATTATTATGAATCCGGGGCAAATAGTGAATTGTACAATCAGTTTAGCACTGCGTCTTCCAGTTGTTTTAGTAATGCTGTCGGTGGAAGTTCAGAATGTTATTTGCATGTATTGGCTCATATGCTCGATCTTACTTTGGATGCTTCCGGAAATCCGATTAATTATCCCAAAAATTATCCAACTTCTATTGGAACCCAGTTGTCAATTCAAGTGTCTGAAATATCAGGTAGTGCAATACATGGTGCCGGGCAAACACCTAATATGGCAGGAGTTTCAAATGCAATAAAGTATGGATATGATTTTAACGGGGATGGAACATTAGACCCCGTATATGCTTATGATCGAGCAGAAAATGGATCAGAAGGGCTTATATCTACATTACAAAATAAAGGATTTTCACAGGATGTAATTGATAATGTTATTGATATTCTTGGCCCTGATCGTATTTCAGGTAATGCTCCGAGTGATGCAGAAAAGCTTTTGAGCAGTTACTATTTAGACGGAAGTGGTGCTGTTAAAATTAAAACTTTGGAACAAAAATGTGTTGATTTGTTTTATGCTATTGAAAATAATGTAGCTGATTATAATACTATATTAAAACCTATGATTTATTCATTCCAGGATGATTTGGTTAATACTTTTAAAAGATTTAAAGAAGATGAATATAATGCTGCAATTGCTGATTGGGAATCGCGTAAGCCACCTGAAGTCCCAAGATTTGTAGAAGTTGAAAAAGACAGAATAATAGTAAATGATAAAGAAAAGTCTCAATGGTACACAAATCTTTGGTATCGTATGCAGGGATCAAAAGAGCCACAGGTTATTGATTCAAAGCTTGTTGAAGAAGCATATGATGAAACAAATCTTTATTATACATTGGAAGACCAAAGCAAAATACATCAGGATGAAGATATTGCCCGTAATTTTTATAGTGTATTGGATAACAAACTTGCTTCATCTTCAAGCTGGATAAAAGATGTTGTGTCACAAGGGATTGTCACGATAGAAAATATTCAGAAAAATGCATCATCCGAAGACAAAAAGCTTTCTTGGAATTCAATTATATATACAAATGCTGTGGATATATCGACAGAAGATGATTCCTCTGCGATTGCAAGTGCTGAGGCAAAATACCAAATGGTACTTGATGAAGTTAATGTAAAAGATAAACGTTATCAGTCAATGATTCGTAAATTGGATACAGAACATAATGCTCTGCAAACAGAATATGATTCTGTCAAGCAAGCTATGGAAAAAAATATTGACAGATCTTATAAAACATTTAAAGGTTAATTATAATTTGTTTTATTTGTTCAGGTATCCATGTTCAAGTATATGAAGGATTATATTGATTTTTCTTTTAATTCCTAATTTTTCTGATATTCGTCCCATATAGTGTTTTACAGTAGAAATAGAGATATAAAGGGTTTCAGAAATCTCTTTATAACTTTTACCTTTCACCAATTCCTGTAAAATAGAGATTTCTCTGTCTGTAAAATGTAGTTCCATATTATTCTCCTTATCCCATAAGTAAAATAATTATAAACTACAAGATAATGAGATCTCTTAATAATAATTCCATTCTATTAATCTTTACAAAAATTAATATTAAATGTTACCTGTAGAACTGTTTTTATCATCTTCGAGTTGACGGATATCAATATTTTGGTCGTCCTCACTATAATTATTGATAGCAGAAGGATTTGTATCAATTTCAACATTAACTTCAGCATCAACTATTTCAATATCTTCTTTATTAAACTCTTTGGTTTTACCATCTTCCATTTTTACTGCAACCTTACCACTCATAAATTGCAAATAACAAACTTTTCCCAGGCCGTCTGTTGTCATAACAGATGCTCCAACAGGAGGCATTCCCTTTGCAGCTTCAATATAATTCGAATATTCATATGTCAGGCAGCAAAGTAACCTGCCGCATGTTCCGGAAATTTTCCCCGGAGCAATAGGCATTCCCTGATCTTTTGCAAGTTTGATATTTATTGTTGCAAATTTGCGCAAAAATCCGCCGCAGCAAAATGGCTGACCGCATATCCCTACACCATCCAATATAGAGGTTTCATCTCTGACCCCAATATGCCGTAAATCTATTCTGACCCGCGGAAATGCCTGAGTTAAGTCCTTCAGCAAAGCTCTGAAATCGACTCTTTCAGGTGCTGTATAATAAAAAGTAATTTTTCTTTTGTCAAAAGTTATGCGGCATTGAACCAAATTCATTTGCAGCTTATGTTGTTTTACAAGTGCCTGACATTTGAAAAATGCGGTTACTTCTTCTTTTTTTATTTCTTCAAGTGTTTGCAAATCTCTTTGCGTCATCACTTTTAATAACGGTAATGGCTGCGGTTTTTGTTTTGCATTTTCCCAAATTTCTTTTATTTTTGAGTTTACAACAAAAACCTTTAGTGCTTCTTCGCCCTTTTCTGTTCGAACAATAACCATTTGTCCGTCTGAAAGTTCAAAATTGTCCGCTACATCTAAAGGATAAAATGTATTTTTTAAATATCTTACTGCGTATTTCATTAAACGTATCTTTCTTCTTCCTTAAGTTTTCTGTTCATAAGTTTAGACAAAAGTTCCTTTGGTGTAATATCGGTATAAACTGCTTCGTAAATTGCATTTGAAACCGGAACTTCTATATCAAGTTTTTTAGCAAGTTCGCATATTGCCTTTGAAGTTTTTACTCCTTCGGCAACGGAACCAAGCTCTGATAAAATATCATTTATTTTTTTGCCTTTAGCAAGCATTGATCCTACCGTATAGTTCCTTGAAAATGGTGAAGAACAAGTTGCTATTAAATCTCCCATTCCGGATAATCCGTATAAAGTTGAAGGATTTGCCCCAAGCTGTATACTGACTCGTACTATTTCAGCCATCCCTCGAGTTAACAGTGAACCGGAACAATTATCGCCCAGACCCATTTCGTGAGCAAACCCGGATGCAATAGCAATAACATTTTTTAAACTGCCGCCAAGTTCGACTCCAACAACATCAGTGTTTGTGTATAATCTGAATCTGTCTGCAACGTTCATTGCTTTTTGCACAAAGGTTGCAGTTTCTATATCTTCACAAGCTACGCACGCTGCTGTCGGTTTACCTTGCAGTACTTCTTTTGCAAGGGTTGGGCCTGATAATATGACAAGTTTTTGCTCCGGTAATACGTCTTTTATAACTTCTGACATTCTCATCAATGATGGTAATTCTATCCCTTTGGAAGCATTAACAAGTATTTGTTCAGGTTTAATTCCTGATTTTTTCAAATTTTCGCAAACATCTCTTGTTCCTGATGTGGAAATAACCGATAATATTATGTCGGCATTTGCAATTGCCGCGGTTAAATCAGAGGTAATTTCAACTTTTTTATCAAGTTGAACCTCAAGAGGTTTTGAGGTATGTTTGTTTATTTTTAAATCTTCATTCAGGTCTTGTTCTCGTCCCCATATAGTTATATCTTTAAAATTATTAGTCAAAAGCCACGCTAAGGTCAACCCCCAACATCCTGCTCCCAAAACCGTTAATTTCATCTGCTATTCCTCCTTATATATATAAGAATATTATACCGCATTTTCTGCATTCATAAGCTTTCTTAATACTCCGCCGTATTTTTTAAGCTCTTGTCTTGCGCTGTCTGCATCTGTATCCATTTTTAACATTATAATTGCGGTTTTTATTTCCCAATTGCATTTCAATAGTGCTGCAAGTGCATCACTGTTTGAAACGTCTGAAATTTGAGAAACTATTCTTATTGCTCTGTCTTTTAATTTTTCATTAACCGCTTTCAAATCAATCATAAAGTTTTCGTATGTTTTACCTATTTTTATCATAGAACCGGTTGAAAGCATATTAAGAACCATTTTTTGTGCAGTACCTGCTTTTAATCTGCTTGATCCTGCTATTACTTCAGGTCCTACTTCTGTACAAATAACATGCCCTGCTTCCTGAGCAATTCTGCCTTTTGAATTACATGTTATGCCAATTGTTGCACAACCGATTTCGTCTGCTTTTTCAAGGACTCCTAAAAGATATTTAGGATTACCGCTTGCTGAGATAACAACACAAACATCTTTATCTGTCAGAATTTCGGCATCTTTTAATCCGGCATCAAAATTATCTTCTGCTCCTTCAACAGCACTTGTCATTGCAGCTTCACCGCCTGCAATTCTTGCCTGTACCATAGACGGATCAACACTAAATGTCGGAGGACATTCAGATGCATCTAATACCCCCAGACGTCCTGATGTTCCTGCTCCGAAATAATACAGTTTTCCGCCTTTTAAAAATGCTTTTGCAATTGTATCTATTGCTATCGCAATATCCGGAGCTACATCTCCAACTACTTTTGCTACAATTTGGTCTTCTTCATTCATTTTTCTGACCATATCAATTGTAGATAATAAATCGATGTCTTTAGTATTTTCGTTTCTGTACTCAGTAATAACTTCACTCATATCTTTACTCCTTTTACCTGTATCAGACACCCTTTGTATTTCCACTCTGTCTCCGAGCCCTCTGAAAGCCAACGGAGCGGGTAGAGAGTAGTTGGTTTGAGGAACTCCCTCAGTTCTGTATCTGTGTTTATAATTTGTGTTTCGGAATGTGTAATTGTTGTTTATCCCGATGTTAATAGTTTGCAAGGTAATCATTTTTTATACCATTTTAAGCAAATTTGCCATTTCAATAGCTGTTCTTGCAGCATCCGAGCCCTTATTACCTGCCTTTGTTCCGGCTCTTTCTATTGCTTGTTCAATATTGTCGGTTGTTAATACTCCGAATGTCACAGGAATACCTGTATTCAAACTAACCTGTGCTACACCTTTTGCAACTTCATTTGAGACATAATCAAAATGCGGAGTAGCTCCTTTTATTACTGCGCCAAGCGTAATTATTGCATTATATTTTTTTGAGAATGCGGCTTTCTGAGCAATAACAGGAATTTCAAAAGCTCCCGGAACCCTTATAATATCAATGTTATCTTCTTTTACTCCGTGTCTTTTTAATTCATCAATTGCTCCGGATAATAATTTTGCACCTATAAAATCATTAAATCTGGCTAATATAATGCAAAATTTATCAGCATCGGATGCTACAAGTTTACCTTCAAATGTTGTCATTTTCACTTTCTCCTAATCAATCTGATTTTATGTATATGATACTATACATATCCTTATTTTACAATGCTTTTAGCTGAAATTTTAAGTAATTTGTTCAATATTTAACTATTGTTCATAAAACTTAATAATTGAAAATTAGCAAAAATGTGCTTATAATGTGTATTGTAGGTTTTGGCAGTATTTTTTTAAATTTTTAGCTGTCAAAAAAATGTTTTTTATATTATTATTTTATAGTTGTAAAATATACATTTATTTAATAAGGAGAAACACAAATTGAAAACATATTCACATTTAGATTTATTCAATGATACATTACCAAAGGCAGATGAAGACGTTCATCTCGGTCGTCATGTGCTTGCTGAATTTTTTGAATGTGACCCAAATACATTAAATAGTATTGATAAGGTAGAAAAGTATATGATGGAGGCCGCATTAGAGTGTGGCGCAACAATTGTTCAGAAATGCTTCCATATGTTCAGCCCGTATGGTGTTTCGGGGGTTGTAATTATTTCTGAAAGCCATCTTGCTATTCATACTTGGCCTGAACTTGGTTATGCAGCGGTTGATTTGTTTACTTGCGGTTCAAAATGTGATCCGAAAGTGGCTTACGAATTTTTGAAGAATAAATTTTGCTCTAAAAATGCAAGTTTTACTGAATTGAAAAGAGGCATTATTTCTCCGGATGCAATGAAGGTTGCAGAAAAACCGTTTGAAATTATGCAGCAATTCCAAAATTAATTAGCAAATTTTATTTTTACGAGTTTTAAATAGTCTGGCGGGATATTAAATTGCCCGTACGGGCTATTTTTTATTCTAGAATTTTAATATTAAATATTTAAAAGGAGAATTAATAATGACATTATTACAAACATTGCCGAAATTATCGTCAGAAGCGAAAAAATTTTTAAACACAGATTTTGCCGAGATTCGTCCTAAATTAGTCGAACAATACAATTATTTGGGTGCAGGTGCAAATTTGCCGAAGTTACCTGAAGTTAATAGTGAAGATAAGATACACAAATTTTTAAGCCAATGTGCAGGTACTGAGGAAGTCTATAAGGAATTTGGTAAAAATTTAAATATAACTGTTTAGATATTTTTTTACAGCTTCTGGAATAAAACTTATCAAATCTTCCGCCATAACGGAATATTCGGTAAGTTTTTCCTTTGCCAAATCGCCGCACAAACCATGCAAATAGCACCCAAGGCATGCAGCTTCGAATATATCAGCACCCTGTGCAATTATGCCTGAAATAATCCCTGTCAAAACGTCTCCCGAACCGGCTTTTGCCATTGAATTATTCCCCGTTGTATTTGTATATTCTCTACTGTCCGGGCTTGTAATAAATGTTTTGTGGGTTTTTAGTACTGTTACACAATTAAATTTTTTGGTTATTGCCTTTGCACTTCCCTCTATATCATTTAGTACACTGTCTAAATCTGTATTAAGCAGTCTTGCGGCTTCCTTAGGATGAGGTGTAAAAACTAATTTTTCAAATTTTTTGTTCGTAAAATCGTAAATTTGGTCGTATTCATTTTGGGCTAAAATATTAAGTGCGTCTGCATCCATAACTACAGGAGTATGTGTATAAGCATTATCAAGTAACTTTGAAAACAGCTTCTGAGATGATGTATTTGTCCCCAATCCGCAGCCAATTTCTATAACATCGGCACTTTTTATATATTCCTGAACTTTATTCTGCGGAACAAAAACTACATTTTGAGTCTGTGCAGCTACTGCGTCAATTGCTCTTTCGGTAGAACATAAAAAACAATATCCGCAGCCGATTTTTAGTGCCGCAACACTTGACAGGTAAGCAGCCCCCGGCATATAATCAGAGCCGGCAATATTCAAAACTCTGCCATAAGTTGATTTATTTGAATTTTCGATTCTGTTTGGTAAATTATATTCCATTTTGTCTTATCGCCTCATAAGCAACTATTGCAACCGAATTTGAAAGATTTAAACTTCTTTGACCTTCTTTCATAGGTATAGTTCTTGCATTTTCGTCTTTAACGTATTTTTCGGGTAAGCCCCTTGTTTCAGGCCCGAATACGATAAAATCACCATCTTTGAATTTTACATCAGTATATAATTTGTTTGTTTTTGTTGTCAGGTAGTAAAAGGTTCCATGCGGGAACATTTTATATAATTCTTCCATGGAATCAATTTTATGTATATCAACGCTTTGCCAATAATCTAAGCCGGCTCTTTTTGTATATTTACTGGAAAGGGAAAACCCCAATTTACCTACAAGATACAATGATGCTCCGCAACAAGCACAAAGACGCGCGATATTGCCCGTATTTTGAGGAATTTCCGGTTCATATAAAACGATATTTAATTTACTTTGTTTCATCAAAAAGTTTCCCGCATTCTGCAACCACAGGGATTGCTCTTACAACACAGAAGATAATTGCAATCCAAGCCAAAATAATTCCTGTTTTCAATGCCGGCTGCGCAATATTCAGATTAAGCCCCGGAATATTTGCGAAAATTAAAATTACAAAAGCTGCAACTTTTGCAACCGCATAAGTTGTTTTCATAAATTTAGATGCACAAATGTATTTCCCCCAGCCCGTTGACTGCATTCCAAACGGTGTCATTCCTTTTGTTAAGGCAATACTTCTAATATTATCAGTTACGAAAGCTCTTGTGACACAAATAATAGGGAATATAACGGATAACCATCCCAGTGTTGAAAATACTATCCAATATATTGCTTCAATAATTCTGTCGCCCATAATATCAAGAACAGCTCCAAGTTGAGATGCTTGACCGAATTTCCTTGCCAAATATCCGTCAACAGCATCCATTGAAAATGCTATTATTGCTAAAACAACTGCCCAAATATATGCACATTGTGTATTTATAAAAAGTAAGCCCACAGATGCAAAAGCTACAAATATTCTTGTTATGGAAACTATGTTTGCGCTGTTCTTTTTTATATCCATTTTCTTTTCTCCCAGATTTTTTATAAATAAATTATATTTTTTTACTTCTTGAAAGTGCGAAATTAACATTATCAAGATTTTTTGCTCTATCGCCAAGCATAATTTTTTCAGCTTCTTCTAATATACTCACGACAATAAACCCGTTTTCTCCGTCAGAGCGGGCTTTTTTGCCTGTTTCGCAGCAGCTGATAAAATGTTGACATTCAAGTTTAAGCGGTTCAATCTCAAGATAATCTGACTGAACAACTTCACTGCTGCCGGCTTTAAAATTATCATAAATAGTGAGCTTGTTTTCTGCAACTGTGTCATCCATAATTGCGGTTTTCTTTGTCCCGCGAACAAGTAATTGAACATGTTTTTTAGGGGTAATCCAGCTGTCTGCAATTTGTGCTGTTGCGCCGCCTTCCATTTCAAGAGTGATATGTGTGATATCCATTATATCATTTCTGTCTGATGAGCATCCGACCGCAGAAATAACACGTTTAGGATTCTTACCTAATACATAACAAATCATTGAAACATCGTGCGGAGCCAAATCCCACATTACGCTTCTGTCATTTTTAAAATAATTTATATTGAGCCGGTCGCTTTGCGCATAAACTATATCGCCGAGTTCTCCGTCTTCAATAAGCATTTTAAGGCGATTTACTGCCGGATGGTACAAAAGCAGGTGCCCAACCATCAGAACAAGTCCTTTGCTTTCGGCTAAATCTGCCAAATCTCTTGCTTCCTGAGCAACTGTTGAAATCGGTTTTTCGACATAAACATGTTTGCCTGCTTCAAGTAACGCTTTTACAAATTTGAAGTGTGTATGACTTGGAGTTACGACAACAGTACCCATGATTTCTTCATTGTTTAATATATCGTTAAAATCTTTTGTTGTTTTTACTCCGGGGTATTCTGCATTTACTTTTGCAAGGTTTTCGTCATCCAAATCACAAACCATTCCGAGTGCATTCAGATTATAAAAATTCCTTACTACATTTCTTCCCCAAAGACCGCATCCTAATACGGCTATCTTTTTCTCACTCATATTTGTTTCCTAACCTTCTTATATCTTTTCTTTTATTATATGCTCAGCAATATTATTTTGCAATTATTATCTGCGTTGTTGTCTTTCCATTTGTCTTAAATATTCGGCGTTTTCTTTCCTTATTTCATACATTTGTTCGTATCTTTCGTAGAAAATATCTTCGTCGCCCGGAAAGCATTTTACAAGTTTTTCAAGTAAAGGACGCGGAATTTCTGCAATATTTACCATTCTGTCTATTACGTTATCGTTTAAAGGATACATATTTCTGAAATTTTGGTGATAAATATGAGAGCATTCAAGTTTAAGCTGAGTCTGACGCTTTGCGGCCTGTTCTCCCATTTTATATGTTACTATGCATCCGTCAAAATATATCCCTCTCATATTGTTTAAAAATAATTTTATAAGCAAATCATAATCCGCAAATAATCTGAATTTAGCATCAAAATTACCGACTCTAGCAAGGGATTCTTTGTTAAATATTGCGGCTTGCCTTGGAAAAGGCATTGCCTGAAATACATTATATGGTGACGGATTAAATAAAAATACATTGTTGTCTTCCGGCACACAATATGATGGGAAGTAGCAAAAATCAGCTTCATTTTCTTCCATAAGATTAACAACATCCGCAATTCCTGTAATGTCGTGATAAAAATCATCACAGCTTAAAAATGCGACATATTTCCCTTTTGCTCTTAACAGACCTTTATTCATCGCATCAAATTTACCGTTATCAGGTGCTGAATAGAAATCAATATATCCGCTGTTTTTGTATTCTTTTAAAAATGCAATGGTGTCATCATTTGAGGCATTATCCATCACTAAATGTTCAATATAAGGATATGTTTGCCTGTTGAGAAGATTAAGCAGCAATGTGAAATCATCTGCTTTACCTGCATCTACAATATTATGCGTCGTTGTAATAATTGTCACTTCCGGTTCGTACATTATATACCTCTTAATTTATATAAATCTGTCTCAGAATTAATTCTTCAATGTTCTTTTTATCGGCTTCAGATGTTTTTGCATCCTGTATCATTATATTAAACACCAGCATTTTACCGCTTCTGGTCTTTAAATATCCCGTAATCGCGCTTGTGTCTGAAAGTGTCCCTGTTTTTGCTCTCATGCATTCTTTAAAATAGAGCATTCGGTTTTTTAAAGTCCCTTCTCCGGGAGTTGGCAGGTATTGTTCAATAAATTCATAGTCATCAGAATTATATAACTTAACCAAAAATGAAGTCATAAAATCCGAAGTCATTATATTATTTTTAGAAACTCCGCTTCCGTCAACAATCTTTATGTCTTCTGTGTTTAATCCGAGTTTTTCAAAATAATTATTCAGCATGGCTAAGGAATTATTGATATTACCGGTGTTGTTTGCATATTTAGCTCCGGCAAGTTTAAACAATGTTTCAGCCACTAAATTACTGCTGCTTTTTAAACTTGCAGTTATTCCCTTTGAAATTTCATGGGTAATTTCATCGACAAGATAAATATTTTCTTTTGGCAGTATTCCGATTTTTATCGGATTATAGTAGTCCATTTTTCTGTTTCGTATGGTATCTTGTAATCTCAGATTAAAATATAATTTCGGATTATTCACTGGCAATTTAAGAACTTTTTGTTTGGCAATTTTTCCTGTCGCATTTATTATATTTGGGGCAATATTGCTGTTTTTTGAAAATACGACACCTGTTTCATCAGTAGAAGTTAGAACAAGATTCATTATTGTAACAGGATAAAATGGCTTTACTATAATAGTCGGAGCTGTCCCGATGCGTTGCGGGGTTATCTCAATATCAAGTAAATTCCCGTCAAGGTTATATGCACTGAATTTCGGCATGTGAGGATTTAATTCGTCATCCCATTGCCAACCTGCACCCCATTCAAGATTATCAAATATTGAATTATCAACATAAATTGTTTTAGGAGTAATGTTTTTGTCTTTTGCTTTGTCAATTAATGTTCTCAAATCTCTTGATGTTAAAAACGGGTCTGCGCCAAGTTTAAAATATAAATCATTATTTGTGCTCTTGTATAATTTTGTACTAAATAAGTAATCTGTACCCAAAGTATCAACTGACGCGGTTGTAGTTACAACTTTCAGGGTAGATGCGGGAATTCTGGGGGCTCTGTCATTTAATGAGTAAACTTTTTCTCCCGTTTTTGCATCTTTTACAGAAACCGAAACGGCTGCACGGTTTATATGTTGTTTTGATAATATTTTGTCAATATTATTCGCATTTACAGGCATTATGGTAATCAGCATTGCTGTCAGCGCAATTATTATCTTTCGCATAGTATTTTTACCTCATAATTATCTTTTATATCATTTAATATAGTACACTTTTCTCTAAATTGATACATCTCATTCAAAGAAATTTTAGCACTTTTTATTCCTTCTTTGTCTTTTATAAAACAAAGTTCTTCTCCCTTATAGTCAATTATTCTTGATTCTCCAAGATTATACTCGCCGTTCCTTATCGGACCACTCTGCGTAAGTGCAACCATATAACACTGGTTTTCTATTGCTCTTGATTTGGTCATCATTTCCCAAGGTATTGGCTTATTTGAACCCCATGCTGCACAATTTACAAGAACATCCGCTCCGCATTTTCTGTATGCACGGTATATTTCAGGGAATCTTATGTCATAACATATTGTAAGTCCGTAATTTACCCCTTCCAAATTTACTATTACCGGATTGTTACCATTTGTTATATATGAACCTTCTTCGCATCCGTAATATGAGTACAAATGATTTTTTGAATAAACTGTAACTAATTTCCCTGCTTTGTTAAATACAGGACAGGAATTATAATATTTCCCGTCTTTTTCTTCTATAAAGCTTCCGCCTATAATATTTACATTATATTGGAGTGCTGTTTGGCTAAGAAAATCAATAACAGAGCTGTTATTAATGTTTTGTGCTGTTTTAATAAATTCATCACATGCCCACCCGCATGTCCACACTTCAGGTAATACAAGCACGTCGCAATTTTCGGGAAGTTCTTGTTCTGTTATATTTTTAACTTTTTTTATATTAGCTTCAATATCACCTATAATTGACGACATCTGGAGCATAGAAATGTTTATTTCTTTTCCCATAATCCTGACTCTATTGCTTCTTTAAATTTTTGTGGTGAAATCTTTTCCAGTTCATCCAGAGAATTTTTTACTTCTTTTATAAGTTCTTCTTCAGTTTTTCCCTGAGGGTATATTGGCTTACCATAAACATTAACTATCCTGCACGGACCGAGAGGGAATCTCATTTTATCCCATGAATTCATTTCCTTAAATGTTTTGTCTTCGGAATACCAATCAACAGGAACGATAGGAACTCCCGTATCCATCGATAATGAAATAGCTCCTTTTTTTACTTCGTGATACGGTCCTCTTGGGCCGTCTACCGTTATGACTACATTTTCGCCATTTTTGAGTTCTTCATATAGTTGTTTGGTTGCTGCAATGGCTCCTTTTCTTCCGGTTGAGCCGCGTTTTGTTTTGAACCCCCAGTTTTGAGCTACATACGACACAATATCCCCATCA
>CADCNV010000040.1:0-12956 GCA_902802825.1 uncultured bacterium
TGAATATCCTGAAGGAGCAGAAGGCAGATTAAAGACACATAAGACATATAAAGTTGAAGAATACAAGGATATAATTGAAAAACACGATAACGTTCTTGCGATTATATCCGGCCATCTTCACACAAACGGAGAAAATATGAGAAACGGGGTATACCATATTTCAACCCCTTCTTTGCTTGCTATGCCACATTCATACAAAATTATTGATATTGTGACAACAAAAGATTTTTCACCTATTATATATACCCAACTCAGAGATGTTGAAGTAAAAGCAGCAGATTAATGGCGGAATTTTGCTATAAGATTTTTTATACCTTTTCTTAGGGAAATAATTGCCGGAACAGCAAGAGCTAAACCAACTGCTATTTTTATAATTTTTGGCACCCCTTTTTTGACTCTTTCAGGATTTGCATGTTCTTCCTTTACCAACATATCCTGAGTCAAGTTGTTATACAGTGCCTGCGCTTCAAAATAATTAAAAGGACGACGAACCGGAAGACGGTCAGGAAAATCAATAACCCCGACTCGCGGTTTATCTGCGTAGTGCATTGAACTATTTGCAGGATTTTCTACATAAAAATTACTATCTACCATACTTATATAAAAACAAAAAATACAAAAAAATTGCTTTTTTATGTAAAGATATATAAAATATCTGCTTGATTTTTCACATTGTTATGATAATATAATTACACAACCGCAGACCGTTAGTGCCGACTGGCTTAATTGATACATTCTGCTAACCGAGGTTATACCGAAAGTAAATAGCAGTTCAAAAGAACAAAATAAACTTTAGTATAAGATTTTGCGGTTAACATTAAAAAAGGCAAAATCTTTTTTAGTGTTAAACAAAGGTCGATAAAAATAGTACAACTATAATGTTGTAAAAGAAGGAGCAAAAATGTCAACAAAAGCATTTAAATCAGAAAAAGGATTATCTGTTGAAGAAATCACTAACCTAAGACGTGATATTCAAAAAGATGGCGGCGATTATATGGTTACCAAAAATACATTAGCAAAAATTGCAGTTAAAGGTACCCAATATGAAGCATTAACTGAAAAATTAACAGGACCTGTTGCTTTAGCATTTGGTTTTGAAGATCCTGTCGCACCTGCAAAGGCCGTTAAAGCTTTCATTGAAAAAGCAAAAAAAGGCGAAATCTTAGGTGCAGTATTAGACGGGAAATTGTTATCTGTTGAAGAAACTAAAGCCCTTGCAAATCTTCCTTCAAAAGAAGAATTGTTTGCAAAAATGCTTGGTTCAATCAACTCTCCTGCTTCAGGAATTGTTGGTTGCGTCAACGGAGTTATGGCATCTCTTACAAGAGCTATTGCAGCTGTTAGAGATCAAAAAGCAGCTTAATTTTGTTATGTTGCAGTTCTGAAAACATTTCAGAATATATTTAAAAAGTACAACTCAGAAAAAATTAAAAGGAGAAATAAAAATGAGTAACGTAGAAACTATTTTAGAATCAATTGAAAAATTAACATTATTAGAAGCAGCTGAATTAGTAAAAGCTATGGAAGAAAAATTCGGTGTATCTGCAGCAGCTCCTGTAGCTGTAGCAGCAGCTCCTGCAGCAGGCGCAGCTGCTCCTGCTGATGATCCTGATGCTGAAGTATCAGTTATCTTGGCTTCTGTACCTGCTGATAAGAAAATCGCAGTATTAAAAGAAGTTAGAAACATCACAGGTTTAGGACTTAAAGAAGCTAAAGATTTAGTTGAAGCTGCTCCTAAAGCTGTTAAAGAAAACATTAAAAAAGCTGAAGCTGAAGAAATCAAGAAAACTCTTGAAGCAGCCGGTGCTGGTGTTGAAATTAAGTAGTAATTTATACAATTTGATTTTAAACATAAAATATGTTAATATGAACGGGCAATCAGGAATGATTGTCCGTTTATTTTTGAGAGGTTTTTATGTTAGATGAAAGATTCTTATATGCTGCAATTGCGCTTATGCTAATTATCATAGCCAGAGATTTATTAAAAAAATATGCAAAATTTGATATGGATAAATTTGATGTAATAAAATTTGTCAAAAATTTTAAGCGTATGTGCACAGTATTATTAAAAAAAAAATTTGGGGTATAAAAATTACATAATCAAAAAAAATACCGGTTCCAGAAATTTGATATTAGCTGATGTAGGAGATAATAAGGCAACTGTTATGGCAACTTTGCGACAAGTAACAGGAATTTCTTATGATCACGCAAAATGGATTGCAGATGCGGCTCCTGCAACATTTATGACCGGATTATCAGATGATGAAGCGAATATGACAAAAAAAGCTCTTGAATTTGTTGGAGCAAAAGTCGAAATTCAATAATTATAAATAATAAAAAAGCCGGACTCATAAGGCCGGCTTTTTAATAATATTAATACACATCACTACTTCAAAGACAGAATAAATCCACCTTTGTCTGCATTTTGCAGAGCTTCACCTTCGATTTTTGCTCTCAAGTTTTTAATATACTTGTAAACATAATCTCTCGGTAATTCAAGCAAGTCAGCTAAGTCTTTAGCATAAACAATTTCGTTTTGATGAGCGGCGAAATAATCAAACACTTTCTGCTCACGATCTGTCAATGCCTTTTTAAAGACTACTCTGACTTCATCCCTAACAACATCGCCTGTTTTTACCTCATTAACAATGTCTTTCTTCGCTTTTTCTACAACTTTTGCAGATTTTTTAGCTTTAGGAGCTGCTTCTGCTTTTGGAGCTGCCGATTTTTTATTTTCTTTTGAAACCTTTTTAGTATCGTCATTATCAAGATGTAAATTCTTTACTGAAAATGGGGAAACATAAAGTTCTTTTTCTTTTTCATAAGCTCGGTTTGCAATTGAGCTTAATCTTTCAGCCCCGGCAGACCATTCGGATTCTTTCGAAACTACCGGCTTACCGTGCAATACTATATCAACCAAATCGTTTGTTTCTTTTTTTTCTTCTATCTTCTTACCTAATCTGGCCGCAAATTCTTCTAATGTAATTTTTTCTAATGAACTTCTCCACTGTTTAATCTCTTCCTTGCTCAGATATTCAGCCATTCATTATCTCCTTACTAAACTATTCCTTACTTCCCTAATCTATCATAAAGCATGCCAACTGACACAAAATGTTTCAGAACGTAAATTTTTATTTATTTTGTTAAGATTTGCTTTAATATGGCTTGATTTTAAGATATTTACGTGAAATTACACTATAACCGCGTTTTATGGTAAAATTGTTTACGGAGGATCAAGTGTTTTCAAGAAAAGAAATAATCGATATATTAAATGATGATTCAAAAAATGATTGGTTATTTAGTTATGCAGACAAAATCAGAAAAGAAAATGTCGGTAATGACGTCCACCTGCGAGGACTTATAGAATTCTCAAATATATGTAAAAATTCCTGTAAATATTGCGGTCTTAGAAAAGAAAACACAACAATTGAAAGATATAGAATTGAAAAAGATGAAATTTTAGAGATCGCTAAAAATGCAGTCACTATGGGATATAGGACTATTGTTTTGCAATCCGGGGAAGATGCATTTTATTCAACTGACAAAATGATTGAAATTATCAAGGGTATAAAAGAATTTGATGTTGCACTAACTCTAAGTATTGGAGAAAGGAGTTTTGAAGATTATAAAGCTTTCAGACAAGCAGGAGCAGACAGATACCTGATAAGAATAGAAACAACAGACAGAAAATTATACGAAAAAATGCATCCTGATATGGATTTTGATAACAGAATAAGATGTCTTGAAGATTTAAAGAAACTTGGCTATGAAGTCGGAACCGGCTGCCTTGTTGGCTTGCCAAACCAAACAATTGAATCATTGGCTGATGATATTTTATTTTTTAAAGAAATTGAAGCGGATATGGTTGGAATAGGCCCGTTTATTCCTCACCCGCAAACACCACTTAAAGATAAAGATAAAGGCAGTTTTACACTGGCGTTAAAAGTTATGGCCTTAACACGAATTATGCTTCCTGATATCAATATCCCTGCAACGACTGCAATGGAAACACTTAATCCAAACGGCAGAATTATTGCATTACAAAGCGGAGCAAATGTTGTGATGCCAAACGTGACAAGCACACAATACCGTGCAAAATATGAAATATATCCAAACAAAATATGTATAAATGACAAGCCGGAAAAATGCAGGGGCTGCATCGGAGCTAAAATAGAATCTATCGGTCGTAAGGTTGCAACAAATTACGGTTTTAGTCATAACAAAGAATAATTTTTTGCAAACCTATTATTAATATTGTATAATTACTTTGGTCGTTTAATATTTTTTTTTATAAAGAAGGAGGCATTATGATAGAAAATTTGAAAAAGTATTTGGTTGAATTTATCGGTACATTTTTCCTTGTATTCACGATAGGTGCAACTGCAGCTTATGGAGATGAATCCTGTATAGCTCCGTTGGCAATTGGCTTTGTATTGATGGTAATGGTTTATGCAGGCGGCTACATTTCAGGAGGTCATTATAATCCTGCGGTATCATTCGCGGCAGCAATTCGTGGAGCTTTAGAATGGAAACAGTTTTTACCGTATATAATCGTTCAAATTCTTGGCGGTGCTTGTGCGGCATTAATAATTAATTTAATCTCAGGCGGACTTGATGCTCCGGCAAAAGATACATTTAATTTAGGAACAATTTTTGTTGCCGAATTTTTATTTACATTTGCACTGTGTTATGTTGTTTTGCATACTGCTACTTCAAAGAGAACAGAAGGCAATTCATACTACGGTTTAGCAATCGGTTCAACAGTAATGGTTGGAGCATTTGCTGTCGGCAATATTTGTATGGGAGCATTCAACCCTGCTGTTGCAGTTTCTGCAATAATTAACGGAACAGTTTGCTGCCCATGCATTGCACTTTTAACAATTGGGGCAAATTTCCTTGCAGGTCTTTGTGCCGCATTGATATTCAAATGCACAAATACTGAAGAATAAAATTTCATACAATAAAAAAATCCTCACTTATAAAAGTGGGGATTTTTTTATGATAAAATAGAATTAAGAAGGGATATGAATTATGACTGAATTAAAAATATATTTAGATAAGGACATTGATAAAGAACTTATCAAATCAAAAAAAATTGCAGTAATCGGCTTTGGTTCACAAGGTTACGGGCAATCAATGAATTTAAAAGATTCAGGATGTGATGTCGTACTTGGATTAAGACAAGGCGGAGCATCTGATAAAAAAGCAAAGAATTACGGCTTTAAAACAATGACAATTGAAGATGCCGTTAAATGGGCTGACATTATACAGGTTCTGATCCCTGATGAAGTTCAGCAAGAGGTTTATGAAAAACAAATCAAACCATATATGCACTCCGGGCAATATTTGATGTTCGCGCACGGCTTCAATATTCATTTTAAAAAAATTGTGCCTGCTGAAGATATAAACGTAATTATGGTTGCTCCAAAAGGTCCGGGGCATACTGTAAGGAGCCAATACACTGAGGGAAAAGGGGTTCCTTGTCTTGTTGCAGTATATCAAAATCCATCTGCCGACGGGAAAGAGGTTGCTCTTTCTTATGCAAGCGCAATCGGAGCAGGCAGAGCGGGAATTATTGAAACAACATTCAGAGAAGAAACCGAAACCGACTTGTTTGGGGAACAAACAGTAATTTGCGGCGGGGTTTCAGCACTAATGAAAGCAGGGTTTGAAGTTCTGACAGAAGCAGGTTATTCCCCTTATATGGCATATTTTGAAGTTCTGCACGAAATGAAACTGATTATAGATTTAGTTAATCAGGGCGGACTGGCAGATATGCGATATTCAATTTCGAATACCGCAGAATACGGTGATATGACAAGAGGTCCAAAAGTAATCGGAGAAGCTTCAAAAAATGCAATGAGAGAAATTTTAAAAGATATTCAGTCAGGTAAATTTGCGGACGAATTTACTAAAGAAATGCAAACAGGACACAAATATTTTGATAAATTAAGAGAAGAAAATCGCAATCATCCGATAGAAAAAGTTGGTGAAGAAATTCGTTCATCCTTTGTCTGGGGAAGAAAAGAAAATATTATTAACAGAGAAAAGAATTAACATATACAGAGGTGCACATGTTCAATACAGAAGATACATATGAAGTAGTTATATTTTCAATCGGCGACACAAAAGCCGGTACTAAAATGGGTAAATTGCAATTAAAGAATACAAATGATGACAGCGTTCTGAATTGCATTTTGTGGGAAGAAACTCTCAACCGTTTTGATGCAAAAATATTCAGAACAGGTAATTTAGTACGAATTGTATCAGCCAGCTTTAACGAAAAATACAATAATTGCCTTGTTTCAGCTCTGGAACTTATACAGGAAGCAAAATTAGGGCTTGAACCGGAACAAATTAAACAATATTGGGAAAAATTACAATCTTACATCAATAAAATTGAAAAAGAAGAATTGAGAAATTTTGTTGCAAAACTTTTTAAAGATAATGAAGATAAATTCAAAATTATGCCTGCAGCAAAACTCATGCACCACAACTTTATTGGCGGGTTACTTGTTCATACTGTTGAATGTGCGGAATTTGCAGAACTTAATATTCCGCAATTTGCATCGCATATAAATAAAGATAATATTCTTGCGGCTTGCCTGCTGCACGATTTTGGCAAAATTTTCGAATATACCATTGATACGGAAACAGGACTAATTGATTATGCTCCGGGTTTTAGAGAAACGTGGATAACTCACTCTCAATGGGGTTTCAGTACATGTATGAATGCGGGATTTATAAAAGTTGCAAGAATGATTGCGGCTCACCATGGCAGAGCAGATTGGGGTGCAATCATTGATTTGGATTCAAAAGAGCCGCTTGAACCAGAATTATACCTGATTCATTTAATCGATAATTTATCCGCTAAATTTGGTAAGATAAATACACGATTATTATAAGGTTTCAGCGAATTCCTTTTTGTCGATTTTACCTGTCGGGAGCCAAAAGCCAAATGTACATATTCCGTCAGTAGAACTCTGAGCAAACATTTCACCTTTGTGCATTGTTATAATTTGTTTTGCACTAAACAAACCAAGACCCGTTGACGCTTTATTCATAGAAGAATTTATTGTCTTAGAAAATTTGTTGAATATATTTTTCAGTTCTTTTGGCTTTATATAACGGCTTTTATTGGATACGCTGAATTTAATCTGCTCCTTTTCACAATATAGCTTTATTAAAAGAGAACTATTTTCTAAAGAATAAGATATTGCATTAGTTATCAGGTTTATAACAGCGCGCTCTATCTGAAGTTTATCCGCACATATTATGCAACCTTCAATAGGATAATCAAATAATATATTTAATTCTTTTTCCTCTATTAACAATTCATTTTCTTTTAAAATTGAATTTATAACATTTACAATATCAAAACGGGTTTTTCTTATTTGTGCACAGGAAAGTTTATACCTGTAATCCGTCAAAACCGTTCCAACAAGATTAGACATATACTTTGCTGAGGAGCGTGTCAATTTAATCATTTCATATTGTTTAGGATTAAGTTCTCCAAATTGACCTTTTAAAATCATATTAAGCATGTTCAGCTGGGCATGAGCAGGCGATTTTAAATCATGCGTTAGCGTGGCAATGTACGACATTTCACTTTTGTTTTGGGCTTTGTATTTCCGAATTAAATACATCTGATAACCCATCATAGCAATCAGGAGTAAAGATATTATCAATAACATAACAGTTATATATTATGACTATAAAGCTCATTTACCATTACCCGAGAGTCTAATATAGAATTGCTTTATAAAAAATTAATTTGCAATCATGTTACAAAAATAGTAAAACTAAGAAGGAAGTTATATACAGAGGAAAATTTATGAATAGTTACATTGAAAAAGTTATTAAAGAAGCAGAGCAAAAAAATACTAATCAACCTGAATATATTCAGGCAGTAAAAGAAGTTTTAACATCACTTGAACCACTTATTAATTTAAATGATAAATATGAAAAAAATTCTATCCTGGAACGCATGACTGAACCGGAAAGAATAATCATGTTCAGAGTTCCGTGGGTTGATGACAACGGTAAAATACAAATAAACCGCGGCTTCAGAGTCCAATACAGTTCTTTAATCGGTCCGTATAAAGGCGGTTTGCGTTTTCACCCAAGCGTTAATTTAAGTGTTATGAAATTTTTAGGTTTTGAACAGATTTTTAAAAATGCATTAACAGGGTTACCTATTGGCGGAGCAAAAGGCGGGAGTGACTTTGATCCGAAAGGAAAATCAGATAACGAAGTTATGCGTTTTTGCCAAAGTTTTATGACAGAATTATACAGGCACATCGGTCAAGACGTAGATGTTCCTGCAGGTGATATCGGTGTTGGCGGCAGAGAAATCGGATATTTATTCGGGCAATACAAAAGAATCCGCAATGCTTATGAAGGCGGGGTATTAACAGGTAAGTCCGTATGCTATGGCGGTTCTCTTGCAAGAACAGAAGCAACCGGCTACGGCTTGCTGTTCTACATGAGAGAAATGCTTAAACAACACAACAATTCTGTGAATGGTAAAACCGTTACAATTTCCGGCTCAGGCAATGTTGCAATTTATGCGGCTCAAAAAGCATTCTCCATGGGAGCCAAAGTAGTTGCAATGAGCGATTCTAACGGATGTATTTATGATGAAAACGGAATTGATTTGGATTGTATAAAAGAAATTAAAGAAGTAAACAGAGGAAGAATAAAAGAATATATTGAATGTCATCCTCAGGCAAAATATTTAGAAAAAACAGGAACAAATTCGCCAATATGGAGCATTAAAACTGATATAGCACTTCCTTGCGCTACGCAAAACGAATTGACACTTGAAGATGCAAAACAACTTGTAGCAAACGGTGTAATTGCAATTGGAGAAGGCGCAAATATGCCGACAACAATGGATGCCATTGAATACTTCCTGAATAATAATGTTTTATTTGCACCGGCAAAAGCTGCAAATGCAGGCGGGGTAGCAACTTCCGCTATTGAAATGTCACAAAACAGTATGCGATACTACTATACATTTGAAGAAGTAGAAAAAAAACTTGATCAAATTATGACTAATATATTCAAAGAATGTAAAGACGCTGCAGATGAAGCAGGTATTAGCGGTAATTATGTCGCAGGTGCAAATATCGCAGCATTTAAGAAGCTTGCTGATGCAATGATTGCACAAGGACTTGTGTAAAAATTAAGAATGTATTTGGAACGGGCACTTTGTACAATGTGCCTTTGGGTGCAGTACAAGGTTGTCTTCCAAATCATACATCTTCGCAATTCTTGTCTGAAGCGGCGCTCCGCATCTTGGGCATTTTAAACCGCCGGCCCCATTTAAAATTAATTCTTTTAAACTTTCGATAACTTCCGGAGACACAATATTATCGGCAATATCTTTTTCCAAAACTTTGATTTCTTCCGGCTCACATTTTAACACTTTTGCAAGCGCCTGCCTGACAGTAACCGATAAAAATAAAGTCTTTCCCTCTTCTATTTCCTCAATCTCATCTTGTGAGATATTGGCAGCAATTGAAAGACCTTTAAGCGTATATCCAAGTTCTTCTCTTTTTTCGTGCACAAATTTTGCAAGTGTTTTCATAAGAAAATAATAGCACGATAACATTTATAAAGTTAATTATTAAGAAATGTAACAAACAATAATTCAAGCTAAAACCTTATGGGAAGTAACTTTTAGCAAAACCTTTTTAAAATTTAAATTTTGAAAAGGCAATTTTCAGATAACAATTTTTTTTATATAAGTACAGGGGAAAAAAATAGAAACGGGGAAAAAATCATGTTTGGATTAGGAATGAGTACATACGGGAATTTAACCAACGCATCGATGGCATACCTTCCATTTATGCCATTTAATCCATTTGGAATAACCAACTTCGGTGGGGACATTCAAATTTTCCCTGTCGAAAATTATCAAACATCTCAAATTGGTTTGGCATTCAATTCGGTTGCACAGGCATCAGGTTGGCCGGCAGGAATATTTGGCGGGTACCAAATGACTCCGCAAATTAATATGAATGCAGTTGTTGCTCAGGCATCTGCTATGGCAGCACAATCCTTAAATGCTATGGCAAGTCAGGAAATAAATACCGCATTGCAGACAATTGCAGGTCAAAAGGCAAAAATTCAGGCACAATTGCAAGCTAAAGACATTAAAGACGAAGACAAAACAAAGCTTGAAGAACAATTGAAAAAATTAGAAGAATATGAAAAACAAATAAATGATCTTAAAACAAGTGGTATGGATCCGCAAAGTGCATATTTAAAGGCAAATGAATTAAAGGTTGCAGTAAATAATCTTATTGCCGGAAAACCGGACAATGAAGAAAAAACAGATAAAACCGATGAAAAAGACAACAAATCGGAAGAAAGCTCTCAATCCGCATCTGAATCTTCAAATCAGGGAGCAAAAGTAAAACCGTCCGCTTTCACATCTTGGGTTGATGCAATGACCGAAGCAATTTGGGGCCCGGGAACCGGGGATTACTTTGAAGAAGGATGTCAAGAAATAACAAAAGATGATGTTATAGAAAGAATGATTCAGTGGAGTAAAATTCACCCGGAAGAATCATTTATGGAAGCATTTATGGCAGATGCCGGGTATAATCAAAAACGAACTTACGGCAAACATATTCTGAATCAAATCAGAGATAAAGCTTTAGAACTTGGCATTGATTTATCAAAAGATGAAGACTATAAAGCTTGTATGAAAGAGATGTCAGGGACATTTAGCTGGGCATATATCGACAACGGAGTAGCAGATCATTACAATGCTCTGATTAAGAAAGTTGCAGCAAAAATGGGCTACAAATATGAATACAGTAATTATTCAATGAGTCCAAAATCATAAAAGTTTGATTCATAAATTAAGGTTAGGTAGTTAGTGTAGATTTTAACCCGCAATATGCGGGTTTTCTTTTTGTGTAAAGAGATGTAACAAAAAGAAGTTTTAAGGTTATTTTATTGCACTTCGTGGGAATAAAACACATGATAAACCATTTTCTTTTTCTTTATTTTCTCCTACACTTACCTTTTACTAATAAGCCGTCCCCTAACAACGGCTATTTTTATGCGTATTTTTCTTGAAAAATAGTAATATTTCTGATAAAATTTGCTTGTTAATAATTTATTATAAAAGAAGGGATATATTCATGTCAGGACATTCAAAATGGGCAAACATAAAAAATAAAAAAGCAAAAACAGATGGTCAAAAGGCGGTAGTATTTCAAAAGTATTCAAGAGAAATTATTGTTGCGGCAAGACTTGGAGGCCCTGATCCTGCCGGGAACTTCCGTTTAAGAACAGCTATTGAAAAAGCTAAAGCTTCCGGATTACCTAATGACAACATTAAAAGAGCAATTGATAAAGGAGCCGGAGCCGGCGCTTCAGAAAATTACGAAGAAATAGCATACGAAGGATATGGTGCAGGCGGAGTAGCTGTTGTTGTTGAAACAATGACTGACAATCGTAACAGAACAGCAGGTGATGTTCGCAGCTTATTTTCAAAATTCGGCGGGAACCTCGGGGAAACAAACTGCGTAAGTTATATGTTTGATAAAAAAGGTTCAATTACCTTTGAAGCAGGGGAAGTAGATTTTGAAAAATTATTTGAAGCCGCAATAAATCTTGATGCAGAAGATGTTGAAGAGGACGAAGATACCTACAGAGTAATAACATCCGTTGAAAATTTTCAGTCGGTTGTCGAGGGCTTGGAAAAGGAAGGATTCAAAAGTTCTAATGCTGAACTTACAAGGATTCCTAAAAATACAATTGAAATTAACGATATTAAAATTGCAACTTCAGTTATGCGTCTGACTGAAAGACTTGAAGAACTTGATGACGTTCAGAATGTCTATGCAAATTTTGACATATCAGATGAAATTGCCGAACAGGTAGAAGTATAGAGTTATTTGTTCAATTTGTGAGGCATTGAATTGTTAGAAAAAATTGAAAAACTTTCAAATATACTAAATGAGAGTTACAGCGAGAAATCGCTTAACTCTTCTTTAAATGCATTTTTCAACGAAAATTTTAATGTAAAAGACTTTAACTTAAATCTGATAAATTCTAAAGATACAAGTGTTTTGGCTCAAAGCTATCCTTTATATAAGCATAAAAAATGTCTTGGAACGCTTGAATTTTCAAATGTTAATAATGACTTATCAAAATTTTTAGATGTGTGTATTCAGTTCATATCACTAAAAATTCAAAACATTTTGCTTAATGAAAAAATGCAGAAAGATGTAAATTATCACGATACAATGAAAAACATTGCAAAAATTATCGAAACTCAGTACGAATTAAAATACATAATTCCGATAATTGGTGAGATGCTTGATAAATTTTTTGAAGATTATCTGATTTACATATTTTTGAGGGATGAAAGCACGGGAACAAATGTTTTATCTTATCCTAATGCCTGCAATGACAAAAATATACAGGAAGCAGTAAGAGATTTAAATGAGAATATTTTTCTTTCTGAAGACATGATATATGCACTTCCACTTATTTGTGAAGGGAAAAATGTCGGCGCACTTGTCGCTAAAAGTACCGGTGAAAAAATAAATATTAAAGATCGTGAATATTTGGAACAGTTATCAACTCAAATTGCAATTACAATAAACAGAGCAAATGTTTATGCTGAGATTTTAAAACACGCTACTCTTGATGCTCTTACCGGTTTTTATAACAGACGTCAGCTAGAAGCCCGTATTAAACAGGAAGTTGCAAATGCAAAACGTCAACATGCGCCTTTGTGTGGGATAATGACTGATATCGACTACTTTAAAAATGTAAATGATACGTACGGACATGCGGCAGGAGATTTAGTATTAAAAACAATAGCAAAAGTTATAAGAGGGCAGCTGCGGGAATATGACATTGCGGGCCGTTATGGGGGAGAGGAATTCTCTATATTATTACCTTTTACCAAAATTAATGAAGAAAAA
>CADCNV010000040.1:13040-14608 GCA_902802825.1 uncultured bacterium
GGTATATATGAAATAAAAGAAGACGATAAAGAAGAAGATTTAATGAAAAAGGCAGATAAAGCATTATATCAGGCAAAAAATACAGGAAGAAATAAGGTAGTAGTAAATAATGACTAAAACTTGTGAAATAATATGCAAAACACTGGATGATACTGCGGCTTTGGCAAGTCGTTTTGCCAAACTTATAGAAAATGACGGATGCTTTGTCAGTTTGTACGGGGAAATAGGTGCCGGTAAAACAGCGTTTGTCAAAAAAGTTGCAGATGCAATAGGAATCACAGAAAAGGTTACAAGCCCAAGTTTTGTCATACTAAATGAATACCACAGTGCAAAAATTCCTGTATACCACTTTGATTTGTACCGGCTTGAAAATGAGGGTGTAAAAACCATATTCGACGAACTTCAGGAATATTCAGAAGGCAGGCAAATAACATTTGTTGAATGGGCAGAATTTTCGCAAAATCAAATTCCTTTTGACCATATAAAAATAAACGTAACCTATGAAGATGACGATTCAAGAAAGTACTCCTTTGAAGGTTTCGGAGAAAAATGTGAAGATATTATAGAAGGACTAAATCAATGAAAATATTAGCATTTGACACTTGTCTTGATAAGATGTATGTAACACTAAGCGAAGATGAAGAAATTTTATCGTCAAAAATAGTTACAAACAAAGATAATAAATACCATTCGGCATTTTTAATTTCGACCATTAAAGAAGTCTTGAAAGAAAACAATATAGAACCAAAAGATTTGGGGGCAATAGCCACAAACATCGGCCCGGGAAGTTTCACAGGCATAAGAGCTTGCACAACAGTTGCAAGAACTATGGCACAGCAGCTAAACATTCCTGCCGTGGGAATTTCGTCATTAAAAATTTTAGAGCAACACGCTGGTGAAAATCCTGCCGTCGCACTTGATGCCAGAAAAAATTGTGCATACTTTATTATTAATGGAGAAATAAAAGGCGCTGTCCAAATAGAAGAAGTTGAACAAATGCTCAAAGCAAAGCAATACAACCTGCTGACAGATGACAAACTCCAAATACGACTTGGCGGAACTTCATACCAAAAAGATAATTACCCGCTTGGAGAAACTCTTGCAAAATTAGCATATCAAAAATTAAAATCCGAAGAATGTAAATGGCAGGAATTGAAACCACTTTACATACAACCACCGCCTATGGGCTAAACAAAACTGAAAAATAGCTTTATTTTAATATATTTTCGAGTCCGTAAACAAAATCATTGTTATCAAAAACATATTTAACAGCAAGCATAACCCCATCCATATAACACTTCCGGTCAGTCGAGTCATGACGGATTTTTAAAACCTGACCGCTGGATCCGAAAATAACTTCCTGAGAAGCCATAAATCCGGGCATCCTTACCGAGTGAATTTGAACATCCGAATATGATGTTCCACCTCTTGCGCCTTGAATTGTCTCAGTTTCAGGACAATTCCCGCATTTAAAAGTTTTTTTCGCTTCAGACATCATGAGCGCAGTTTTTATAGCAGTTCCTGAAGGTGCATCTTTTTTTTGATTATGATGTAATTCAATAATTTCC
>CADCNV010000040.1:14622-28433 GCA_902802825.1 uncultured bacterium
ATTATCAAAATATTTGGCAGCGATTTGTGAAAACATCATCATCAACACTGCTCCTGTTGAAAAGTTAGGAGCAATCAGACAACCTGTATTATTTTTTAAAGATAAATCTTTTAATTCCTGAATTTGAGAATCTGATAACCCTGTCGTACCTATGACGATTTTTATATCATTATTAATGCAGAATTTCGCATTTTCAAAAATTGAATCCGGCTGGGTAAAATCAACCAAAACATCGATTTTAACACTCTCAGATGCCTGTTTAATCGAAGAATAAACATCACTCCCATTTATATCAATTTTAGCAGCAAGCTCTGTATAAGGATTATCAATAACAGTTTGGCAAACTTCTTTACCCATTCTGCCATTGGCTCCGCAAACCGCAACTTTAATCATATTAATATTCTCCATCGCTCATAATAGGAGCTTCTTCTTCATCTTTAAGCGCTGATAAATCATCTGCGCAAGCAGAATCAAAATCTTCAGGCAGCATATCACTGTCAGGCCATTGCGTATCGTTATCATAACGTGCCGATGATAAATTTTCAGACGCAGATAAATCTGAATTTGACAAGTCAGTTTCTGCTAAAATACAACCCGCCATATCTGCACCGGTAAAAGTACAATACGTCATCTGTGCATAACTGCAATCAGCACCTGTTAAAAGCGCATCCGTAAAATCACATTCAACAACTGACGCCCTTGTAAAATCAACTGAAGTTAAATCCGTATCTGCAAAGTTTACCAATGACAAGTCACTGTCGGCAAAAGAGCTTGAATTCAAATCCACTCCGCTGAAATCAACATCTTTCAAAACAATATTTGAAAAATCGACTTCACTCAAATCAATATCTTCCTTATCTTTTTTCCATTCGTTAAATTGTTCCGGGGTTCTTTCAATCAAAGACAACAACTCATCTTTTGTATAATCTAACATATTTATCTCCTTAAATAATATCTTATAGCCATATGTTACGGTTTTTATAATAAAACATCAATATATATATAGTCAAGACTTTTATACAATTTTATACTTTAATGCTTTTAATGCCGCCTGTAACCGATCATCAACCTCTAATTTTTGCAAAATATTGGCTACATGGGCTTTTGTTGTATTTACACTGATAACAAGATTTTGTGCAATTTCCATATTACTATAACCTTCTGTCATAAGTTTTAATATTTGCGCTTCTCTTGCTGTTAAATCATAATTTTTATAATTGGCATCTTTTTCATCGATTTTTGTTGTAGAAGTTGCCTGAAGAACAATATGAGCAATACTCGGATCAAACCAGGCCGCACCCTCTGATACTGACTGAACAACCTGTACTAATCTTTGCAAATTTATTTCCTTGGAGCAATAAGCATTTGCACCCGCTTTTAAACTGTTTAAAACCTCTTTTTCATCTCCATGAGATGTTAATATAATTATTTTTACATCTTTATTAATCGAATGCAGCATTTGAGTTGTTTCAATACCATTCATTTGAGGTAACCCCAAATCCATAATTACAAGGTCGATTTTATTATTTTTAAATACTTCAATTGCATCTTCCCCGCTCGAGGCCTCATAAATTACATCAATATAATCAACATCTTCAAATGTTGTTTTTAATCCAAAACGAGTCAATTCATGGTCTTCAACGATTAATAAATTCTTTTTCATATATTTAATTCCTTTTTAGATAATTCAAATTCAGGATTAAGTTTCAAGCTATACTCGAAATTCTCTTTTGCCTCGGCAGTTAAGCCCTTATGCTTTAACACCAATCCCAAGTAATAATAATATCTGCAATCTGTATCTCCTAAAAATTTTGCCGTTTTTAAATACGTAATTGCATTATCAAGATTATCTTTTTTAATTGCAACTCTTGCTAAATCAATCCACGCATCAACAAAATCAGGATTTATTGATATTGCCTTTTTTAAATATTCAAATTCTCGATCGGGTTCAAGTAATGCCATTTGATAATATGCCATAAACGACTTTGATGAAACCTTCAAAATTTTAGAATAAATTTCTTTGGCTTTTTGTATATCTTTTTGCGTTAAATACAACTGTGCCAAAGCAATCTCCGGAGCATAATCAGAACTCTTGCCCGTAATTTTCTTAAAGTGTTTTATTGCTGACTGATAATCTTTATTTCTTGAAGCAATATTCCCCAGAACAAGCTGAGCATCCAAATTCGATTTATCAATATCAAGAGCCATTTGCGCATAGTTTTGCGCTTTTTCGTACTCTTTCATATCATAATAAACTTTGGCATATAATGCATACACATCTTTATTTATTGACTTTTTGCCGGAAATAGAAGTCTGAAGAACCCCTATTGCTTTGTTATATTCTTTGTTATCATAATAATAATAAGCAAGATGATATTTCTTTAAATAATCATTTTTTACTGACTTATACAATACATATTCTTTAGTAGAATTAATTTCATCATCAAACAAAACTGTTTTAAAATTAGCATCAGCAAGTTCATTAAAAGAATTCATTGCTTCTTTGGGATTATCACCTTGAGATAAAATTTCAGCTTTCAAACGCTTATAATTCCTGTTTCTGGGATTTTTTGAAATCGCTTGATTTATATATGATTTTGCTTTCACAATATCTCCGCTTTTCATTGAACCGTATGCAGCAATATAGTTTGCATAATCACAATCAGCTAACAAAGAAACCTGTTTCGAAAGTTCAGATGTAGCTTCTCTGGACTGATCATTATACTGCATATTTGAATACAATTCCGAAAGATATAACTGATCTTTTTGAGTCAGGAATGAAGAAGGGAAATAATAATTTTTTATATCCTCCTCAAGCGATGAAGCTAAAGAATCATCTTGTATTTTTGACATCGCAAGCTCAGCCAGATTAAAAAATCCGATTGAAGCCATATCTTTTGTTAAACGCATATATACATAATCATTAGGAGCTACACTGTCAATTATTAACCTGAAATCCGCATATGCAGATTTTACATTACTTTTTGTATATTTACTCATAGCAATTGCATACTGATTTTTAATTGCATTTTTTGAGAGAGTAGCCCTTTTTAACTCGAAAGAAGGCATAACAAGTTCTTTCCCATAGTTATTCCCCTGCATCTCAATCGGATTAACAGGTGCAATCCCTTTCATATCAATGGCAAAAACATCTGAAGCCATAAATGATAAGATTAAAATATATATTAATTTACGCTTCATCACTATCACCCTTTTCTGATTGCCCTAAGTAATATTTGTTGAATATGTCCAGAACTTTTTGTTCATTCTCATTCAAAATCTCGGCTCCTGAATAATTTTTTACATCATAGAGGTTATGAGCTTTTAAAATTATCATATCATCATCGGAAATTTTTTGCGCTGAATCAGACATTAGCACCCCGACAATTTTTTCAAGTGAAATTTTTAAAAATGTATCTACAAGATTAGGATCAAAATGAGAACCTGCACCATCAGATATGATTCCCAAAACATTTTTTATCGGCATTTTATCTCGATAATGTCTTTTTGAAGTAATAGCATCAAATACATCCGCAACAGCTAAAATACGCCCGCCTAACGTTATTTCCTCCCCTTTTAAATGTCTGTAATAACCTGAACCGTCATATTTCTCGTGATGCGAAGATGCCATTTCAGTAATAATCCTGAAATCAGGCGACATATAGAGCTTATTCAATATATTGTGAGTAATTCTCACGTGTTCCTGAATATGTTTGTATTCTTCGTCTGTCAATTTTCCGTCTTTTTGGAGAACAGAATCCCTTATTCCTATTTTGCCGATATCATGCAAAGTTGCGGCTTTTTCAAGCAAGCTCTTGTCTTTAGCACTCAAATCCAATTCGTCAGCAATTAACGCAGAATATAATTTTACTCTGGTAGAATGACCTGCAGTAATTTTGTCTCTTGCATCAACAGATGTTGCTAATGTGTCAATAAAACTTTCGAACAATAATTTTTGTTCGCGGTACATTTGAAGCTGCTGATCAAACAATTGAGCATTTTCTAGGGCAATACTTGCACTCCCTCCAATTGCGATAAGTAAATCTTCATCATTTTTAGTAAATATGCCGTCAATTTTATTTAAAACCTGAAATGCACCAATTATTTCATGGTTATTGTTCATTATTGGCATACACAAAATCGTTTTTGTTTTATAGCCGGTATTTTTGTCAACTTCAGGATTAAATCTTGAATCAGAATATGCGTCAGTAATGTTCAATGTTTCACCTGTCTGAACTACATATCCTGCAAGCCCTTTATCAGCAGGAAATCTTATTTCTTTATTTTCAACCCCGAGAGCTACCTTTGACCACAGTTCATTAGAATCTTTATCCCAAAGAAAAACAGTACATCTGTCTGCCTGCATTGCATTTTTTGTTTCTTCAGCTATTACTTTCAAAAGTTCATCAATATCTGTCAGAGCCGTAATAGAACGACTGATTTTAACTAATGAAACAAGCGGATCTGTTTGGGTAGGCAGCGAATAATCCATACCGTTTTGAAGCTGCTTAATTCTTGTGTTAATCAAATCCGCAAGAGAATATTCATCATTTTGAGCCGCTAATTTTAAAGCGTTGTTATAATGAATAAGCGCAACTTCCTTATTATTTTCACAGAAATTCACATTCCCTTTTATCAATTCATTTATCTGCAAAGCAGAATTATCTTCATATTTATTCGCCAAAAAAGCTGCTTCTTCAAGAGAATTACTATCATCTGCTCCATTTATAGAAAAATTTAAAAAATAATTTAAACTCATACAAACAGAAACAAAAGAATAATTATTCGAATGTTTGGCTTCGTCATATGCTTTTGCAACACACTCCTTTGCATTTATATAGTCTTTTGACTTTATAAAATCAAAGGCGGTCTTTATTAAAGTATTTATATTGTTTAAGCTCATGAGAAATTAATAACCTCTTAGAAGATTTTACTACATTTTTCAAATAATTACAAAGATGTTTACAATACTTACAAAATATTAAAATTAGTTAATATATTAGAGTCAATAAAAGTGATGTGATAAAATTATAATATGGGATATGTTAAAGAGAAAACAGAAAATAATAAAGGCGACAGAAGCCGTCGTTGCAACAATGTAACAAATTGGCTGGATATACTGTACGTTTTTGTAATTGTGATTCTGCTAATACATCTGACTATATTACAGATTATAGATCCTCACAGATACAGAGAACGTGGGAAAATGCAGCGTGCAAGTCATGATTTTGAACTGAGAGGGGATATCTATGACCGCAACGGAATAA
This sequence comes from uncultured bacterium, assembly GCA_902802825.1. Taxonomy (GTDB): domain Bacteria; phylum Cyanobacteriota; class Vampirovibrionia; order Gastranaerophilales; family Gastranaerophilaceae; genus Zag111. The sequence continues at coordinate 19,890 of CADCNV010000040.1, forward strand.
AATTAGCTACTGACAGAATTTACTATAATATTTATGTAAGACCTGTTGATTATTCAAAAAGGGAAACTCCCGAAAAAATAGCAAATCTTATTGCTCCGGTACTTAATTTGAACGAAAAGATTCTGCTAAAAAAAATATCGAACCGAAATATTAAAATACATGCAGTGAAAAAGAATGTTGACAGAGATACTGCTCAAAAAGTAATGAAAATAATATCAAAAAATAATTTTCGTTCAATTTCACTTGATAAAAAAGATGTCAGAGAATATCCTCAAGGTATATTTGCTTCTCATGTTTTGGGTTTTTACAATTTTGACGCGGGAGTATCAGACGGAGTTGAATACTCCGCAAGAGACAAACTTGAACATGTAGTTAAAGCTACCGGATATCAGCAAACAAGAGACGGGAAAATTATATATAAATTTTCAACAGATCCTGTTGCTCCTACAATAAATCCTAAAGGTTTAGATATAACATTAACTATTGATGCGGCAATTCAGCACGTTTGCGAAAAAGAATTATTTAAAATGATAAAAGAAAAACGTGCCTTAAGGGGTGCTGCAATAGTAATGAATCCAAAAAATGGAGAAATTCTTGCATATGCTGTTTACCCCACATACGATCCAAACCATTTTCAAAAAGCTTCTAACAACACAATCAAAAATTGGCCTTTGACAGATGTTTATCCTCCCGGGTCAACATTTAAAATAATAACTGTCACAAGCGCAATGGAACTTGGGAAAATAAATGAACACTCAGTAATTAAAGACCAGGGGCGAATAAAATTTGGCAACTATACAATTGAAAACTACGATTATAAACAAAAAGGCGCTCCGGGCAACATAAACCTCGTATACTTATTTGAACATTCAAGTAACATTGGATCTGTAAATGTCGGTTACCTTATGACCCACAAAGAATTTTATTCAATGCTCAAAAAATTCGGTTTCGGGAATAAATCAGGAATAGACCTTCCCGGAGAATCATCAGGTCTTTTGGCTTCACCAAAATATTGGGATAAAGGGCTTCACATGACAATGTCATACGGTTACGGAACGTCTGTATCAATTATGCAGATGGTTTCAGCTGTTTCAGCCCTTGCAAATAACGGAGTAAGAGTAACGCCTCACATAATTAAATACACCCCTGAGGAGGAAGAAGAAAAAATCAAACATATACCGACTATTACTCCACAAACAGCGAAAACAATAACAAAATTGCTTGTTCAGAGTGTTAATAACGGCAAATCGACAATAAAATCAGACAGATACAATATTGCAGCAAAAACAGGGACTTCAAGAAAACCGGCTGCAAATGGCCGTGGATATTCAGGAACAATGTATACATCTACAATCGGCTATTTCCCGGCTGATGATCCGCAGGTACTTGTTTATGTTGTTATAGACAGTGCAACTAAAGGTGCAGTATGGGGTAACACCGTTGCCGGACCTGTCTTTCATGAAATAACCGAACAAATTGGCAGAATATTAGATATTAAGCCGGATAAAGCTCAACCTGTAACAAAGAAGAACTAAAGGAGAATAAAATATGAAACTTGATGAACTAATAGAATATTTAAAATACAAAGATTTAATTAATTTTAAAAATGTTGAAATATCCGGAATTTCTTACAATTCAAAAACAACAAAACAAGGGGATATTTTTGTTTGCCTTATCGGAGAACACACTGACGGACATGAATATGCACAAATGGCTATTGATAACGGAGCAGCTGCACTGCTTGTAGAGCATAAAGTTGAAGGAATAAATGTTCCTCAGGTTCAGGTTGCTTCGACCAAACATCAAATTGCAGATATTGCAGACCGATTTTATTCAAGCCCGTCTAAAGGTATAAATTTAATCGGAGTTACAGGTACTAACGGTAAAACAACCGTAACACACTTAATTCAAAAAATAATTGAAGAAAATCATAAAAAATGCGCACTTATCGGGACTTTGGGTTATAAATTATCTTCTACAAGCGAGTATCGCAATGCAAAACATACAACCCCGCAAGCTCCTGAATTGCAGGCAACTCTCAGAATGATAAAAGACATTGAAAAAATTGATAATGTGGTAATGGAAGTAAGTTCACACGCACTTGAACAAAACAGAGTCGGCGGCTGCAGATTTAACGGTGCAATATTTACAAACCTTACTCAGGATCATTTGGATTATCACATAACAATGGAAAATTATTTCAAAGCAAAAGCCCTATTATTTCAACGCCTCGAAGAAGGGAATTTTGCAATAATAAATATTGATGATGAATATGGCGAAAGATTTTTAAACGAAGTACCAGAAGGAGTTTTAAAACTTACATACGGAGTAAAGAAAAATGCGGACATAAAAGCCGAAGATATAAGTTTTTCTCCAAGCGGGGCGGAATTTATCCTTATATACAAAGGAAACAAATATAATGTAAACTTACATATGAACGGGATGTTTAGTGTATATAATGTTTTGGCAGCAATATCAGCATCAATTGCAATGAATATTGATATAGAAATTGCGCTAAACGCATTACAGAATGTTCACGGGGTAGCGGGGAGGTTTGAAGTTGTTAACAAAAAACCGCTTGTTATTGTTGATTATGCACACACTCCTGACGGACTTGAAAATGTCTTAAAAACCGCAAGAGAAATTACACCTGCAAATGGGAAACTCATTTGCGTTTTTGGCTGCGGCGGAGACAGAGATGCAACAAAACGTCCGAAAATGGGAGCTATCGCTCAGCAATTATCTGACAGAATAATTATTACAAGTGACAACCCAAGAAGTGAAAATCCTCAGCAAATCATTACAGATATTATTGCAGGATTAAAATCAGTGGATCCTGAAATAGTAACGGTTGAGCCCGATAGAAGGGAAGCAATCGCTTTGCTAAAAACAATTGCATCAAATAATGATGTTGTAATAATTGCCGGAAAAGGTCACGAGGACTATCAGATACTCAAAGACAAAACAATTCATTTTGATGATCGAGAAGAAGCGAGAAAAGTGTTTGCCGAAAGCGTAATTTAGCTTAGCAAAAAACATTTTTACACGTTTTATAAAGGATATGAAAATCATGGGTAACTTTATAACTAAACAGCTCATAGAGCAGCATTTCCACGGGGCATACGGGGTTGATTTTAATAAAGCAACCGTAAATGATGTACTGGACTTAGCACAAAAAATAAAAAAGGAAGGAGTTGGCGGAATATTTCCGACTCTTGTTACCGACACCGTTGAAAATACTCAAAAACAAATTAAAGTTATAAAAGAAGCCGCAAAAAAGCAAAAAGAAGGGGCAAAAATTCTCGGGGTTCATCTTGAAGGAATTTTTCTCAACCCCGAGAAAAAAGGGATTCATAATCCCATGCATTTTTTAGAGCCAACAGTTGAAAATTTTAAAAAAATTGCGGATGATTTTATTAGAATTGTTACACTTGCACCTGAATTATGTAAGGCATATATGCAGGGTGAAAATCTTATTACATTTTTAAATAAAAAAGGTATTAAAGTTCAGGCAGGGCACTGCTTAGGCGCAGATTTAAAAGGTTGTGACGGGGTAACACATATGTTTAATGCAATGAGCGGAATAAATCACAGAGCAAAATCTACTGCACTTTCAGCCCTTATTAACGACGATATATATACTGAAGTTATTGGCGACGGCATACACGTAAATGATGATGCGCTTAAACTTTTATTTAAATCGAAACCCGAAGATAAAATTATACTTGTATCAGATTCACTGCCTTGCACGCACAGCAACCTGAGCAGCATTATTTTTGCTGATGAAAAAATTTATTTTGACGGGAAAAGAGCTGCATCAGCACAGGGAGTCCTTGCAGGCAGTACAAGTTTACTTCCTGACATAGTAAAAACACTTGGCAAAAAAGGACTGTTCAATCCAAAATTCATTGATAACCCGTACAAGTACCACAAAATAGACCTTGACGGCAAACTTGAATGGGATAAAGACTTTAATATCACATCTATTTCTTAGATTTATCTGCCAATTCGGAATCGACTCTCAGAAATACAGGGAAAATATCTTCTTTATTTATCAGTTTTCCTGCTTTTATATTTGAAGAAGTGACATCATCATATTTTGTTGTAATATTATAAGACAATTGCGTTGCCATGTCTGAGGCAATATTTGGACAATACGGATAAATTAATGATGAAATAATACACATAATTTCGAGCACAGTAGCCAAAACCTGCCCGCATTCAGTCATTTTTTCTTCTTTTGCCAAAGTCCAAGGAGCATTATCCGTTACAAATTTGTTTGCAGCATCAACAAGCGAAATAATTTCCTGTGCAGCTTCCTGAATTTCAAAATGATTAAAATGATTTTCAACAATTTTAACAGTCCCCAAAGCAGTTTTTAATAAACTTTCAGCTTCATTTGAACGATTTTGAATAAATTCCGGCTTAATTTCACCTTCAAAATATTTTACAAGCATAGACAAACTTCTGTTTAATAAATTACCCATACTGTTTGCCAAATGCGCATTGACTTTTTCTTTAAAATCCTGATCGGAATAGTTGCCGTCTCTGCCGCAAGGAGCAGATGTTGCCATATAATATCTGAATGCATCAGGATATTTCAATTCAAAATTTTCTAGAACTGAAGTTGGAGAAACCACATTGCCAAGAGATTTTGACATTTTTGTTTCATCAATTGTAATCCAGCCATGAGCGAATATATGTTTTGGCAAAGGCAAATCAAGAGCCAACAGAATTGCAGGCCAATATATTGCATGAAATTTCAATATGTCTTTGCCTATTACATGAACATCAACAGGCCACAACTTTTCAAATTGTTCTGATGAACCATCAGGGTCATAACCGATTGCAGTAATATAATTTGATAACGCATCTATCCAAACATATATAGATTGTTCAGGATCATCCAATATATCAATACCCCAGCCAACATTCTCTTTTGAACGCGATACTGAAATATCCTGAATGTCTTCAAGCTGATTTAATACTTCATTTGCTCTGAACGAAGGAACAATAAAATCCGGATGCTCTTTTATATGTTTAATAATTGCATCTTTATAATCCGTTAGTTTGAAGAAATAATTTTCTTCTTTTACAATATCCGGTTTCTTTTGATGATCAGGACATAAGCCGTCTTCAGTCAAATCTTTCGGATTAAGAAAACATTCACATCCCTGACAATACCAGCCCTCATATTCATGTTTATAAATTGCACCCTTATCTTTCAATTTTTGGAATATTTTCTGAACGATTTTCTCATGATCTTCATCAGTTGTCCTTATAAATCTGTTATATTTAACATCTAATTTTGACCAAGCATCTTTAAATTTTTGAGCATTAATATCACAAAGCTCTTTTGGAGTAATGCCCTGAGATGCTGCAGTCTTTTGGATTTTAATACCATGTTCATCAGTACCGGTCAAAAAAAACATATTATCTGTTCTTAATGAATAATGCCGCGCAATAATATCAGTTAATATTTTTTCGTAGGCATGTCCGATGTGCGGAGCACCGTTTACATAGTCAATCGCAGTCGTTAAATAATATTTATCAAGCATTTTAATATCCTCATTACTATATAGAAATATTAACACAAACATAAAAAGAGCAATTTTTGACCGGTAAAATACTTTATATAAACATAAGGTACAGGAAGTAAAGGAATTGCTATGGTTTCAAATTGGGTAAATGCACTTGATGCATGCGCTGCCGCAGGAGTAATAGATTACGATGCACCATCATTTATATTGGGCAAAAATCCAAGATATATCGGGCATCCTGAGTTTGAAAGTTTGCCGCTTAAAAATGATTGTTTACTTCCTCCCGGAACTAAACTAAATGATTATCCTCAAACAGATACATTCAATTGCAGCGATAATAACGGGTTTATACAAAATCCGGCATGGAAAAAGATTTTATTTGCAGGAATCCTGCTGACAGGAATAATTGCAGGAGGAATTGGGATTTCAAAAATCGGAAAATTTAACATTCCCAAAATTTCTCTGCCCAAATTTTCGACAGTAAAAACACAAATTACAAATGCTGTCAAAACTACATACAATAGTGTAAAATCATCTGTTGTTGGCATTTTTAAGAAAATAAAACCTTAAATTCTAAAAAATCATAAAAAGGTATGATTTTATCAATAATTTTCATGTTTACACTCTTTACATTTAAAAAAAACTGTACTATAATGAACACGATGTTGGTTTACTAATAGTAGTAGAAAAGAAAGAGGAAGTAAAAAATGAAAAAATTATTAGCAGGCTTATTAGTAGCAGGTATGCTTTCAATCACTACAGCTCCTGTTTTCGCTTATGCTGGTATCAATGACGTTGATGCTAACTACTGGGCTCAAACAGAAATCGCAGCTGTTGTAAGCGATTCAGTTATGTCTTTAAGTGCAGGCAACTTCAGACCTGAAGACAAAATTTCAAGAGTTGATTTCGTTGCAGCATTATTAAAAGTATTAGGACAAAGCAATGCAGCAATCGTTGCAGATGTACCTTACAGCGACGTAGCAAAATCTGGTGCAGATCACGATGCAATTGCAAGATCTCAACAAATCGGTTTGGTTTACGGTTATCCTGACGGAACATTCAGACCAAACGGTTCTATTTTAAGAGATGAAGCTCAATCAGTTATTTCTCACATCACAATTGACGGAACAGTAGATAACTCTATCGTTTCTAAATTCTCTGATGCTAAGAAAATCCCTAACTGGGCTAAAAATGTTTATGCTAAAACATTATCTTATGGCATTTACGTAAATCATCCAAATGAAAAAGAATTAAGACCAACTGAAGATTTAACAAGAGCTGAAGCTGCTGTATTATTATACAGATTAAGCAAAAAATTAGACTTAGTTAAAGCTCAATACAAATCAGAAACTATCTTGGGTACAGAACACTTAAATGTAACAAGAAAAGCTCCATGTGATGAAGTAACTATCACAAATATGAGAAATATCATCAAAGAAGGTAACGTATTAGAAATTGAATATACAGATAAATTCAAATCTAAATTAGCTTCTGCAGGTGACACTGTTACATTCACTAACCCGCAAGATATCGTTACTGAAGAAGGTACTTTATTGTTCCCGGCAGGTTCTACATTCTACGGTACAGTATTGAATGTTCAAGATCCGCAATGGTTCAACAAAAACGCTAGAGTTTACACTCAAATCACTAAAGTTGTAACTCCAAGCGGAAAAACTGTTGATATGAACGCAAAACCATTCTACAAAGATTATGCTTTGAAAGAAGGTCCTTGGATGACAGCCGGTAAAGTTGCATTATACACTGTTGGTGGTACTGCAGTAGGTACAGGTGCAGGTGTTGGTTTCTCATTCATTCCTAACCCACACAAAGTAGGTACAGGTGTTGCTATTGGTACTCCTGTTGGTGCAGGTGTTGGTTTAATAACAGGTTTAGTAACTCCTGGTTTGAACTATGTTGCACACCAAGGTGAAGAAATTCAAGTTATCTTATTAGATGACGCTAGCATCTCTAAGTAATTTAATTTCTTAAACATATAGAAAAAAAGAGGTTTTGATTTTTATCAGAACCTCTTTTTAATACGTAAAAAATACAAATAAAAACAGGAAGTAAAAATTATCACAAACTAACTCTCTACCGTTGGGCGAGGGGATATTTGGTAGGGTGCAATTTTTTGCACCAAAAATTATTCATAATCCAAATTATTAATTTTATATTTATCCTCAATATTGCACCAATCGTTTTCATAATAATTGTTATTTACAAATTTTTTAAATGACGAAAAATTCCAATCTTTCGGGGCAATTTTATAATGTTTCATTGAATTGTAATGGATATAATCAATGTGCCTGTATAAATCTTCCTCATTTCTTATTATATGGTCGTAATATCTACGTTGCCATATACCTTTTTCCCCACGTTTTATCGCTGAATTTGAAATATTTTTGCAAATAAAATTTTTCGGTACATTGACAGAAAAATTAAATTTTATGGTTCTTATTATTTTTGGAATATCATTTTGATTAGATGCTGATAATATTACATGACAATGTTCCTTTAAGATTGAAATTGCTATAATATCAAATTCATATTTATTTATTGCATATTTAAAACTATTTCTTAATATATCAATATTTTGCAGTAAGATTTCTCGCCGGTTATAAGTTACAAATGTAACAAATACAGGATTTGATAAAATGTTGAAATATCTCTTATAATTACTCATATCAATATATTATCATAATTAGGATACGCAAATTACCAGTAAAAATATTGTTGTGGTGCAAAAAATTGCACCCTACTGGCTTGCATTATTATTTACTCCTTTTATAAATTTGCATATCCCATTCTGCCTAATCTGTTTAATTGTTCCAAACCCTTTTTACCGAATTTTGTTTCAATATCTTTAACTAACCCGCTTTTTTTATTTCCCATAAATTTTAATACAATGTCACTAAGAGTATCACCGTCTTCAAAATCATATAAAGAATTTCCTGTAAACCAAGTTCTGATTTTTGATATTATGCTTTTAGATTTTTTAAATTCT
>CADCNV010000041.1:0-9584 GCA_902802825.1 uncultured bacterium
ATATCTGATAATACATAACTCAAAGGAATTTCTATATCACTGAGAATTTTTAATTCCTTTTCATCAAGATTTTCAAGCCAATATTTTGTAAGATTAAACAAACTTGCAGTACAATCTGATGTATATTTTTTTACACTTTCAATATCATAATCGGCAAATTTTGCCTTTTTATTATCAGTAACCATTGATGAGAGAATATGATTTATCCTCTCCATACACTGAATATCGAAATCATTATTAGCACCTGAATCTTTAATATAACTTGCAAGCATAGTATCAAAAACCACACCGTTTATGCAACCAAAAACATTTAATTCCTTTTTGGTATCATGCAAAATCTTTTTTATATTTTCGGATTCAAAAATCGGCTTGAGTTTTTCAAAAACATAACCGACAGATAATTGATTTTCTACATTATGATTTAAAGGAATATAATAACAAACCGTTTGAGCACCGGAATTTGATATTTTTATTTTACCGTCATAAGTGAAATCAGCATTTATACCAACAGAAATTCCATATAAATCAAAGTTTACACTATTTTCAATTTGTACATAACTTCTAACAGAAATAAGATTTTGCTTTTTTATTTCTTCTATCATTTGGTCAAAATCCACACTATCAGTAATGAAGTTACACTTATAATTTAGCTCGGCCTTGTTTACTTCTGCCTGTACTGCCTGAGCAAAAAGTCCTAACTGCCCGTTTGTATTTTGGATTTGCGGCATTGCCTGCTGCGCATCATTATCGTTTATAATCTCAGCATCTTTATTAAATGTCTTTAATATACTTTCAATGTTCTTTAAAAAACTGTAAAACTGCATACTCCTGAAGAATTTAGTGACAGAGGCAATATCAGGTAATTCAATGTTTGTTTTATCAAAATCAAAGTCGATATCAACATCACGAACAATTGTAGCTAGATATTTACTGAGTTTGGCTTCTTCTACCCCTTTTTTAATTTTTTCACGAACAGAATTCCCCTGAATATCATCAGCATTGGCAAGTACATTATCAACAGTTCCAAATTGTTCAAGAAGTTTAACTGCCGTTTTTTCACCAATACCTTTAATCCCCGGGATATTGTCTGATGTATCACCTCTCAGGGCCTTATAATCAATTACCTGATCAGGATACACTCCAAGTTTTTCATATACAGCATTCCAATTATACTCTTTTAACTCACCTTTAGAAGGAATAATTACCTTTACACAACCTTCTTTATCCACCAGCTGAAAAGAATCCTGATCCCCTGTTAAAATCAAAACTTTGTGTCCTAATTCACATGCGCGTTTTGATATTGTACCGATAACATCGTCGGCTTCAAAGCCCTCTTTTGTATAAATCGGAATAGAAAAAGCTTTTAAACCGTCATAGATTAAGCCCATTTGAATTTGCATTTCATCAGGCATTGCTTCCCGATTTGCTTTATAATCTTCATAAGATTCAGTTCTGAATGTATGATGAGAAACATCAAATGCAACCCCAATCGCATCAGCATTTAAGTCTTTATTTTTAAGCAAATCAAAAATCGCTTTAAAAAAGCCATATACAGCCCAAGTAGGAGTCCCTGAACTTGTTTTCATTCCGGTACGTTCAAGCGCATAATATTGTCTGAATGCTAAAGCATGACCATCAATTAAAATTAATGTTTTTGATTTCCCCATAAAATACTCCCTTCAACATCAACATATTGACATAAAAACACATTCGTTGCAATAAAAAAGGTGCGATTAAACGCACCTTTTAAAATTTATATTACTACTTGGCTAAGCCGTTATACTTTCATCCTTTTTAGTTGGAAGCTGAACGACCTCTGCATTTTTACGGTTTTTAACCATATCGGCCGTAACTACGAATTTATCGATATTTTCTTTTGTAGGAACATCATACATTACATCAAGCATGATTTCTTCGACAATCGAACGCAGGGCTCTGGCACCTGTTTTACGCTTAATAGCTTCTTTAGCAATAAGTTCAACCGCTTCCGGTTCAAATTCCAAATCAACACCGTCCATTTTTAACAATGCCTGATATTGTTTTAATATCGCATCTTTTGGTTCGGTTAATATCATTTTTAAAGTTTTTTCATTCAACTGATCCAAAACTGCGTATACAGGGATACGGCCGATAAATTCAGGAATTAAACCAAATTTCAATAAATCTTCAGGTTGCAAACTTTTTAATAACTTCATTGCGTTTGCATCCTTTTCTGCCTGAGATAAAGAAGCAGTTCCAAAACCGACAGAATTACCCTGCCCTGCACGTTTATCGACAATTTTTTCTAAGCCGACAAAAGCACCACCGCAAATAAACAAGATATTTTTAGTATTAATTTCAATAAATTCCTGATGCGGATGCTTTCTTCCTCCCTGAGGCGGAACATGAGCAACAGTACCTTCTATCATTTTCAGTAATGCCTGCTGAACACCTTCTCCTGATACATCACGGGTAATTGAAGTACTCTCTGATTTTCTTGAAATTTTATCAATTTCATCGATGTAAATTATACCGCGTTCGGCCTTTGAAGAATCAAATTCCGCATTTTGATACAACCTTAACAAAATATTTTCAACATCATCACCGACATAGCCGGCTTCTGTTAATGTTGTTGCATCGGCAACCGCGAACGGTACATCAAGCATTTTTGCTAATGTCTGAGCAAGCAAAGTCTTACCTGAGCCGGTAGGCCCAACAAGCAAAATGTTTGATTTTTGGATTTCAACACCGTCTTTTGCATCATCTGTGTTATGTTTTAATCTCTTATAGTGATTGTATACAGATACAGCAAGAACCTTTTTGGCATCTTCTTGCCCGACAATGTACTGATCTAAATATGCTTTAATTTCGTGAGGTTTTGGTATTGATTTTTCTTCTTTTTCAGAATCAATACCTTCAATTTCTTTTTCTTTATTATCTAGAAATTCCTCATCCAAAATTTCATTGCACAATTCTACACATTCATCACAGATATAAACTTCAGGACCTGCAATAAGTTTTTTTACCTGATCCTGCGTTTTACCACAAAATGAACATTTTAATTTTTCATCACGATTTGGCATTAATTCGCCCCTTTATCTACTATTTAATTTCGTCTCTTGAAATAACTTTATCAATCATACCGTACTCTAAAGCTTCCTGCGGAGTCATAATATAATCTCTGTCAGTATCCTTTTCTATTTTCTTGATAGATTGACCGGTATTAGAAGCTAAAATTTCATTCAAAGATTTTTTAATTCTGATAATTTCAGCCGCCTGAATTTCAATATCAGTTGCCTGACCTTGTGCACCACCCAATGGCTGGTGAATCAAAACTCTTGAATGAGGAAGAGCAAGTCTTTTACCCTTAGTACCTGAGGATAATAAAAACGCACCCATTGAAGCAGCTTGACCTAAACAAATTGTAGATACATCTGCTCTTATGTGCTGCATTGTGTCATAAATTGCAAAACCGGCAGTAACACTACCACCCGGAGAATTTATATACAACATAATATCTTTTTCAGGATTTTCGCTGTCTAACAATAATAACTGAGCAACAACCAAATTAGCGACCATATCATCAATTTGAGTGCCCAAAAATATAATTCTTTCTCTCAATAATCTTGAGAAAATATCAAAAGAACGTTCGCCTCTGCTTGATTGCTCTATTACAACAGGTACAAAACTCATTTTTCTTCCCTTTCTTATTTACTATACTTAATTATTATACAAAAAAGGCGGAGCGGTGACTCCGCCTTTTATACTATTTTTTTTTAATTATTCTTCTGTTTTTTCTTCTTTATCTGCTTTTTTTGTTGATTTTTTCTTTGGTTTAGCAGCTTTTTCATCTTTGGCAGGTGCTACTTCAACATATTCAAATTTGTTATTTTCAATCAAGAAATCTCTGACCTTTTCGTTGATAACCTGCTGAGATAAAGAATTAATGAACGTCGGATTTTGACCAAATTGTTTTACCAATTGCTCAGGAGTAACTCTGTATGCTGCGCTCAACTGAGTCAATTTGCCGGTCAAATCAGCTTGTTCGACAGTCAATTTTTCTTCTTTTGAAATTCTGTCTACAATTAAGGAATTTTTAATTCTGATTTTTGCATCTTCAGAAAGCGTCTGAGCAAATTTCGTTTCTCCGCCTTGTGCTTCAACAAACTGAGCCCAATTCCCGCCTTGGTTTGCAATTCTTTGTTGATAATCGCCTGCAATGGCTCTTACTTCTCTGTCAATCATACTTTGAGGGATATCTATTGAAGTTGAATCTACAATTGACTTGAATACTGCATTTTCAGCACTGATTTTTTTAGCACTTTCTCGCTGACTGTCAATAAATTTTTGAATATCTTCTTTTAACTCATCAACAGTTGAAAATCTTGATGCTTTTTTAACCAATTCATCATTCAATTCAGGCAATACTCTTTCTTTTATTTCATTTAATTTAATATCAAATTTTGCATCCTGACCTTTTAATTTTGCATCGTGATATTCTTCAGGGAATTTAACATCAATAGTAAATTCTTCTTTAATATTGTGTCCGACAAGCTGTTCAGCAAAACCCGGAATGAAATTAGAATGTGCTAAATCTAAAGAATAACCTTTAGCACTTCCGCCCTGAATTTTTTCACCGTTGCAGGTTCCGTCAAAATCAAATACAACTATATCAGTATCTTTTGATGGTCTATCCAAAACTAATTCTAATGAAGAGTTTTGAGTTAAGAAATTGTTGATTGCATTATCCATGGCATTTTTATCTTCAGGAGCAATTTCTGCCTTCAAATCCATCCCTTTATAAGTACCGATTTTAAATTCAGGTCTTGTTTCTACCTGAATCGTCACCTGAAGATTTTGACCCGGTTCAAAAGAATAAGCAGTCAACGCCGGCTGAGTAATAGTATCTAATTTATTTTCACTGATTGCCTGTGAAATATATTTTGGCAAAATCATATCCAAAGCTTCCTGCTGAATTCTGTCTACCCCAATATGTCTTTCAACAACGGATTTTGGTGCTTTACCCTTTCTGAAACCATTAATTGTTACATATTGAGAAATACGACTTGCTGCAAGGTTATATGCAGATTCTGCTTCGTTAGCAGGAATAGTCATATTCATAATTACTACATTGTCTTTTTCTTTTGTTAAAGTTGTTTCCATATATTTACTCCCCTTATTTTATAAGTATTACATTATAAATTTTACAATAAATATCCATAAAAGCAAGGAACTTCACATTTTTTTAATATTTGCTTGCACTAAAAATATATTTATGCTTAAATCTAAACATAGCCGAAGTAATTTTCCTCTGTATTTTGGCTTAGACAAATCAGGAAGCGGCGCCTGAGTTGCCGAAAAGAGGTATATAAAATAAGGAAAAAGAAATGTTAAAAATCAGATTAAAAAGATTAGGTGCTAAAAAGCAACCATCATACAGAATTATTGTTATCAATTCAACTACAAAAAGAGAAGGTCGTCCTATTCAGGAACTTGGTCATTACAATCCGAAAACAAAAGTGATGCAATTTGACAAAGCAGCAGCATTGGATTGGATTGCAAAAGGTGCTCAACCAACAGAAAGAGTACAATATTTAATCAAACATTGTAATGACGACGGCACTTTGAATTATGTAAAAAAAGAAACAGTAAAACTTTCTAAAAAGGCATTGGCTAAAAAACAAGCTGAAGAAGAAGCAAAAGCTGCAGCAGAAGCAGAAGCTAAAGCAGCTGCTGAAGCAGAAGCACAAGCTAAGGCAGAAGCTGAAGCTGCACCTGCAGAAGAAGCTCCGGCTGAAGAAGCTGCAACAGAAGCTCCGGCTGAAGCATAGTTTTTTGACAAAAGAATATTAAAAGAGTTCTCAACTTTGAGAACTCTTTTTTATTGCCATTTTGATAACCGTCTTGATTTAGGCCTATTCATACTAGAAAACGCATTTTTACGGGCATTCAAAAGAGTTATGCGTCCCTGAATATTTCTTGTATAAATTATCTCACATTCACCAATATATTTTTCCCACAGAGATTTAAAAATATTTACGTCTTCTTTTTTTTTTTTTATGACAGCGGGAATCGAAAAATAATCTGTTTGCTTTAATGTTCCCATAAACTTGTCATATTTTACAAATAAATATCGTGGATTTTCAATCGGATTTAAAAATTCCTGCAAACATTTTATAAACAAATTATTTTCTTCCGTCGGCAAATTTGCACATGAAACATAAATCCCTTCACTGCCGTTATCAACTTTTAATCCGACATTTTTCAACGATGATTTAATCAAATTTTGAGAGGATAATGTTTCAAGCATCACAATCGCAATTTGTTTCATCACCCCTTCAACCGAACCCGTTTTTAAATATTTTAATCCGATATTTGCCAAAATAAACAAAAATACAATTAACGCAACCCCGCCGATATAAAAGCCAAGAGGATATAAAAAATCATAAATCATAAATAAAATTACGGCAAAAATTCCCAAAATAGAGGATATTATATGTTTATAACCTTTATAAGTCAAAGTACGCAGTGGCATTTCTTCTGTTTGTACCCCGGTACGCAATTTCATCTGGGGAGCATTATAGCCAAGGCACAACGATTCATCCCACCATTGTTTTGTCTGTTGACGATTTTTGGCGAATCCAAGCGTTTGCGTATTCAATTCATTAAATGCGTTTTCTCCTTTTTCGGAAATAAGTTTATTTATTATTCTTCTCGGCAATATTCTATCTAAACCGTTGCATATTTCATGCCTGTTATAATATGAAGGGGCCTCAAACCCTTCAAATCTTTTGTTAAGTTGATTATAGTCATAAAACAGCGCCATTGAATCAGTTTTAAGATCTTCATCTGATTTAGCTTCCCCAAATATTTGTTCCCACAATGTTTTATCCGACGGCAAACCGATTGTTGCCAAATGCCAGATATTTGAAATTTTATCGGGATTATTTTTGTCAACTCTTATGGCACGACCGCGCATTTGGTTAGACAGCATATAAGAACTTACCGTACTTGATAGAATTAGAGAATTTATACTCGGTGCGTCCCATCCTTCGCCCAAAAGTGCCTGAGTCCCGACAAGAACAGTTATAAAACCTTTATTAAACATATCCGTAATCAATTGAACTATTATATTTTTGGTTGATTCTTTAGGAGTAATCTTTAAATAATTATCATCTTCATTGTAAACGCTTATTGCAACATCAGAAACATTAACACCGTTTTGTTCAAGTAAATCTTTAAAATTCTGTTCTTTTGATTTAGCCAATAAAATTAAAGAACCACACAGCACACCAATCGATGCCTGTTCCTGCGCAAATTTATTTTTTAAAGTCCTCCAAATAGGCACAACACCAAGTTGCGAATTATCTGTATCTTTGTCTTTTATATAATCCGCAAGAACAACCATTCTTAAATTCTGCCCTAAAGAATTAATTTCCTGCTCGGCTATTTCAGTAATTGAATTGAGTTTTCCTACACTTGAGGCAATCTTTCTTTGAAGTTTTACACTTTCATTAAGAACAATACGCTTGTTATGCACCAAACCATAATGCGTTGCACTTGCTATATATTCTTCAACTTTGCTTTGAATACTTCTGAATTCTTCGACATGCGTAAATAAAAAACCATTTAAAAATTTTCGTGCCTGATTTGTGTCAAATTTTGGGATATCACTTTCTTTAGCATTAAAAAGCTCCATAAATTCTTTTGATATATAATAATTTGATTCTTTTAATAAAGAAACAACAGAAACATAAAAGTCAGGGTCGTCAAGAATTGCCTCAACTTCATAATCTGTATTTGTCAGAAAATCCATCTTACTCAAAAATTTAATTAAATCTTTGTCATTTTTTAAAGTTTCAACAAATTTCTCAACATTCTGCTCATGCTTCTTGAGCATTACCTTCTCACTCTCACTTAAACGAGAAAAATATATAAAATCCTGATGCGGGCACAAATCACCGTTTTTTACAAGTTCAGGAATTGAAATTACTTCATCAATTTCCCCGCACAAATCCTCATACCTTTTCCACTCATTATAATCCGCATCATAAGGAGGTGTTGCAGTTAGAGCAAGAGTTTGTTCCGGTTCAAGATTTTCATTAAGATATGTAAGGGCTTTCCACCATTCTTTTCTCAAATGATGTGCCTCATCAAAACAAAGTAATGAAATTTTTGCCTGTTTTAATGTTTTTATTATTTCATCCGCTTTTTTTTCGTTAAATCGTCTTGATGAAGTAATAGATTCATTATCAAAATCCTCATCATTTTCCTCATATGTTTGCGGTTCTTTTTCATCAGAATCCCCGCAAAATGCTGCAAGCAATGCCTGATAAGTTATTACTGTTATAAATTTTGGCTCTCTTATATTGGTTGAAACTATGCCGTAATCTTTTTCATCAAGAAATGCCGAGCATATTCGTTCTTTCCATTGATTTTTAATTGTATTTGTCGGGGCAAGAATTAAAGTTGGGCGATTTATTCTTGAAATAACTTCAATTCCGAGAGTTGTTTTACCTGCACCCGGAGCTGCAACAACATGCAACTTTTCATCGCGTAAATGAAAACTCAAATTGTCCAAAATTCTTTTTTGATAATCTCTCCAACTACCCTTAAACTTTAGTAAATTTTCCAACAATAACTCCTAGATATTTAATTTATAACCGCCACCATAAATTGTTTCAATATATTTTTTGCCATTAGAAATTTTATCAATTTTACTTCTTAAATGCCTGATGTGTACCCTTATAGTTTCGATATCATCATCCGGAGAATATCCCCAAATATCTTTTAAAAGCTTTGCGGATGAAACCATATTGCCATGATTCTGAAACAGCAAGTTAAATATATCATATTCAATTGGAGTAAGTTTTGCCTGTTTATCACCTATCCTTACGCTATACTGCTCGGGCAGCAAAGTAACTTCACCAATAGTTTGCAATTCTCTTACAGATGCCGATTTTGGTATTTGATTGGTACGTTTTAGTAATGCACGAACTCGCACAAGCAATTCCTCGACTTCAAACGGTTTTACAAGATAATCGTCAACTCCGATGTTAAACCCGTTTACCTTGTCATTTAGTTGAGAAAGCGCAGTAAGCATTATTATCGGAATATTTTTTGTTTCATCATTTTCTCTGATTCTTTTTGCAACAGTAAACCCGTCAACCTCCGGCATCATAACATCAAGTATAACAAGTGACGGCAACTCCTGTTTTGCAAGTGCAAAGCCCTTTATTCCGTCAAATGCCTGCACAACCTGATAACCTGCAAGTTCAAGATTAACCTTTATAAGTTCGTTAATTGACAAATCATCATCAACAACCAGAATCTTATTGTTCATATATTACTTTGCCTCTGCCAATTTTTTTTGTTTGTACTCTAAAAGACAAGTTGCAAGCTGATCAGGGCAGCTTGTAGATTTTGGACCGCATTGTATCCCGCCCAAACGTTCAATAACCTCATCAATTGTCATTCCCTTTATCAACTCTCTTATACCGCTCAAATTGCCGTTACACCCACCGAAAAAAGCAGCATCAACGATTTTATTATCTTCTACTGCTACCTGCATCATCTGACAGCAAACACCTTGCGGCTGATATTGT